>JBKOUS010000200.1:0-9441 GCA_046723505.1 Actinomycetota bacterium | reverse complement strand
GGATGGAGGCACGTGGGATGGATCGGGAGACGGCGGAGTCGGTTGCTGGTGTTGCACGGCTGCTGCGACGAGCCCGTCGCTGGGCTCGGTCCGGGCCGATCAGGATGGTCCGCGGTCGCCGGCCCCCGTCTTGATCATCTTGGCGTTGCTTTGGATGGTGCTGAGAGAACCCAGGCTGTTCTCTGCATGCACAGAGTGCGAGGGTCATGATCATTATGGCGAACTCGGCAGCTGAGATGATCTTTTCGCCCGCTGGTACACGGTGGCCCAGGTGGCACAGTTGCTCAACTATGGTGAGAGCAAGGTGCGCATGCCGATCATCACTGGTCAGCTGCGGTCGATCAAGGACGGGCGGTCCCGCAGGATTCTTCCAGAGTGGGTTGAGGCCTATGTTCAAGATCGCGCCAAGGCTGCCGACGACATGTGGTGACGAATAGGAGCCAACGGCGAAGGTTCGATCCTTCCTTGCCGCAGCGGGTTCGCGGCTTATCTTTGGATCACGACTCCGTCAGGGAAGCGTCAGCGGACGCATCTGGATGAAGCCGAACGCGTTAGACAGTGCCGGTCGTTGCTGTACTTCGCTGCTGTACTGACCGTCGGTTCGTAGGCGCTAGTTCTGTTATTTCACGACGTCGTAGTAGAGCATCAGCGCCGCGTTGTCTGCATCGCCGTGGCCGGCAGCCGCCAGCCATCGGTGCAGCTCGGATACGGTCGAGGTGACCGGCAGGGGAACGTTCGCCGATCGGGCATAGTCGCGCGCGGTGTCCAGGTCTTTCACCATGTTGCTGATCCGCCCTGTTGGGGTGAGGTCCAAATCGGCGAACTTGAGGAAGAACTCCTGGAGCAGCAAGGAGTCCGCCCGCCCGCCGCTGAGCGCAGTAAGCACCCGGTCGGGTGGCAGGTCGGCCGCTCGTACCATGGCTGCGGCTTCGGCGATCGCGGCGAAGCTGCAGCCGACGAGCACCTGGTTCACCAGCTTGACGAGTTGACCGGCGCCTGCCGGCCCGATATGGGTGATTCGGGAGGCGAGATCGGCGAGCACCGGAGCAGCTATCGCCACGTCTTCGTCGGTGCCGCCGATCATGAGGGTGAGTTCGCCGCGGGCAACCGCCGGCGCTCCGCCGGACAACGGCGCATCGACCCAGCCGGCGGCGCGATCGTGGGCGCGGGCGGCGAGGTCGCGGGTGCCGTCGGGTGCGATGCTCGACATGTCGATGATCAACAAACCGGGAGCATCCCGAGCGAGGACGCCGTAAGGTCCGAAGACCACCTTCTCCACCAGCGCGGTGGTGTTTAGGGAGAGCACAACAGCAGCGCAATCTGCGAGGTCTTGCGGCGTGGCTGCGGTACCGGCGCCGTCGGCTGCGAACGCCTCCATGGCTTCGGCGCGAATGTCGTGAACCCTCAACGCATGCCCCGTGTCGAGGAGTCGATGTCCGATGGCCGAACCCATCACGCCGAGTCCGACAAGGCCGACTTCGGCGCGCTCATCTGTCGGTTTGTGTCGTGCTGCGTTCATCGCGCTGCTCCTTGTTATGGCTCGGTGTTGGATACCTGTCGCGGTCAGAACCGCAGCAGGACCTTTGATGAGGTGGCGGAGTCACGGGCGACCGCGAACGCCTCGAGGGCGTCCGACACGGCGAATTCATGGGTGACTACCGGGTCGACGTAGAGGCTGCCGTCGGCCAAGGCCGCGATGACGTCGTCGATCTCGTCGTTGAAGCGGAAGGCTCCCACCAGTTCGAGCTCCCGGGTGATCGCCAGCGAGATGGGTACCGGCTGGTCGCCGCTCGGTAGCAGTCCCACCATCACCACCCGGCCACCCCGGGTCGCGCCGCGGATGGCGCTTGCCAGTCCGCGGTGGCTGCCGCTGGACTCGAGCACGACATCGGCTTGTACGGGGGCGATCTCCTCGACCTCGGTGGCCAGCAGGGTTCGCGTGGCGCCGAGCGCTCGGGCGTTGTCGAGGGGGAACGGGTGCATGTCGACGGCGGTGATTTCGGTCGCGCCGGCCCGCTTGAGCACGGCCACAATGAGCGCTCCGATCGGACCGGCCCCGATCACCAGGGCCGACTTGCCCTGGATGTCACCGGCCTGGGAGGCGGCGTGCCAGGCGACCGAGGCTGGTTCGGCCAAAGCGGCGTCGCGGAGACCCAGACCCGCGGGCAGCGGCCTCAGCATTCTGCTGGGCAGGGTGGCGTACTTGACGAATGCCCCGTCGCAATGCGGGAACCGGGCGGCACTACCCAGGTAGGTGGAGGCCGGTGAGAGATTCGGGCGATCAGCAGGGAATCGAGTGACGCTGTCTCCGGCTGGGGTGGCCGGATGGACCGCCACCAGGGTGCCTGCTGCGGGGCCGCTGCCGTCGTGTGCCGCTTGGGCCACGGTGCCGACGACCTCGTGTCCCAGGACCATCGGCGCCCGCAGGATGGACTCGCCAGCAGCGCCGTGCACCCAGTAATGCAGGTCGGAGCCGCAGATGCCGCCATAGGCAACCTCGACGACGGTTTCGTCGGCGGCTGGCTCACGGAGCGGTACCGGCTCGACTCGGAGATCCTCAGCTGCGTACGCCACGACGCCGAGGGATTCGGAGGGCGGGATCATGGTTGTCAGACCACCGCCGTCATGCCGCCGTCGACGAACAGGACCTGCCCATTGACGAAGTCGGAAGCCGGCGAGGCGAGGAACACCAGAGCACCGATCAGATCCTCCACCTTGCCCCAGCGGCCGGCCGGCGTCCGAGCTTTCACCCAAGCAGAGAACTCCTCGTCCTCGACCAACGCCCTGGTCAGCTCGGTCTCGAAATATCCGGGCGCGAGGACATTGGCCTGCACACCGGAGGGCCCCAGGTCGGCACACAGGCCCTTGGTCAGCATGACGATGCCCCCTTTGGTCGCGCTGTACGGCGCGATACCGGGCCGGGCGAGCTGGCTCTGCACCGACCCGACATTGATGATCTTGCCGCTGCCTCGCGCCACCATGCCTCGGGCGACCCGTTGTGTGACGAGGAATGCGCTGGTCAAGTTGGTGGCCACGAGATCATTCCAATCCTCAAGACTGAATTCGACGAACGTTCTCCGACGCTGGAGACCGGCGTTGTTGACGAGTATGTCTGGGGTGCCCCAGTCGCCTTCAATGGCTGCGATACCCCGGTCGACAGTGGCCAGGTCGGTGACGTCGAACGTGCTGACCCGGGTCTGACCGCCGGTCTCTTCGGCCAACCTGTTTGCCGCGAGGGTGGCGCGCTCGATGTCACGGCCGTGAATCACCACCCGAGCACCGGCTTGAAGCAAGCCCTTGGCAAGGGCGTAACCGATCCCCCGGCTGGAGCCCGTGACCAAGCCAAGCCGACCGCCCAGATCGAACATGTTCATCGTGAGACCAGCACACCGCCACGGACGTCGTCGACGGCGCGGACGTCGTCGAGCGCATCCTCGACCTGGAGTAGATCACGGCCCTGCGTCTCGGGTGCGATGAAGGTCGTTCCGAAGGTGATCGCCGCCAGAACGAACGTGTAGACACCAAGCGGCACCCATGAGCCGTCGAAGGCCGCGATCAAGATGGCGCCCAGGACACCGGCCAGGCCACCGGCGATCACCGCACTGAACTCGCGGGTCACGGCAACGCCGAGGTAGCGGTGCTTGTTGCCGAACAATTCGGGCAGCATCGCGCACTGCGGCCCCAACATGGCGTTGACGCCGAAACCGATGCCCAATGCGATCACCACGATGACCAGCCAGGACTGACCCAGCGAGATCAGCCACCAGCCGGGGAAGGCCAGCAGGAGCATCACAGCCGCGCCGAAACGGTAGACCGGGACCCGACCGAAACGATCAAACAGGTGACCGGCGAACGGCACCGAAACCATCCCGATCAGCGAACCTACCGCAACGGCCACCGGGCCGATCGACCGATCGACCATGATCGTGCCGGTGGCGTACGCCACGGCGAGGGAGTTGAACAGGTACGACCCGCCGTTCTCGGCCATCCGCAATCCGAAGCCACGGAGAACACTCCCCAGCGAGCGCCCGAAGATCTCGCGCAGCGGGTGTTCGGAGATCTGTTCGTGCTTTTCGAGGACGATGAACGTCGGGCTCTCCCGCAGTCTCATCCGGATGAACAAGGCGACCAAGATCAACAAGATCGAGGCCAGGAACGGGATACGCCAGGCCCATCCGAGCAGAACGTCCTCAGGAATGGTGCCGAGATAGACGAAGACCATCGCGGCCAACAATGTGCCGCCTTGGATGCCGATGAACGGCAGCGCGGCGTAGTTGCCGCGGCGTTTGATGGGTGCGTACTCGGCCATCAAGACGGTGGAGCCGGCCTGCTCCGCCCCGGCACCGAAGCCCTGACACAGTCGGAGGAACACCAGAAGGATGGGAGCCCAGATGCCGATGGTCTCATACGTGGGCAGCAGGCCGACCAATGTGGAGGCGCCGCCCATCAGCAAGATGGTGATGATGAGGACCCATTTGCGTCCAAACTTGTCGCCGATGGTGCCGAAGAACAGACCGCCCAGCGGCCGTGCGACGAAGCCGACCCCGAAGGTGGCGAAGCTCGCCACCAGACCGACCGCCGGGTCAAGCTCGGTGAAGAACAACTGGGAGAAGATGAGCGCGGAAGCGAGCCCGTAAAGAGCGAAGTCGTAATACTCCAATGCGCTACCGACCGTGCTGGCGAGCGTTGCCCGGCGGAGGTTGGTGGCATATTCCGGATCGTCCGCCTCGCGGACAGGTGGTGCAAGCGGAGCCTTGGTCACGGCGATCTCCTTCGAATCAGACGTCTGGCCGTGTTTGGATCAGCTCAGACAAGCTTGAAATTAGGAGGACGGTATCAGCATGCTGAATATAGTTCAACTAGTTGAACTAGCTTTTCCTGGCGATGGGCCGCCGGACTAAGGGATTGGACAGGTGCTCGACCGCCGACCGAAGCTCGGCGACGACCGAGGAGACGAACTCCTCGCTCGCCTGGACCGACATTAGTGAGGCACCGATTGCCAGCGGCGGGTCACCGCTCGCCCATGGGGGCAGGACCACAGCGACGCCATAGATGCCCGGGTGCACCTCGTTGTCGTCGATCGCATAACCGTGTGTCCGAGCCAGCCGGACCTTCTTCAACAGCCCGTCGAGCGTCTGAACGCTGCGCTCGGTGCGTCGCGGGAAGTGTTGGGGGCCGGTGAATCGTGCGGCAATCTCGGTGTCACTCAGTGTGGTCAGCAAGGCGTTGCCGACGGCGGTGGGCGCAGCCGGAAATCGGCTGCCGATGCTGGCCATGAGACGCATCGGAGCGTGCCCCTCGTGCCTGGCCAGATAGAGCACCTCGGTGCCGTCCAGCATGGCGATCTGCAATACCTCATGGCTGAGCAACGGTGAGGTTGTGCAGTAGTCGTAGAACTCGCGAATCTGGTTGAAACGCGCGATGTAGGCGCCGCCGAGCTCGACCGTGCGGCGGCCCAGAACGTAGCCAGTTGCCGTTCGAGAGATCATCCGGCCGTCCTCGAGCACCTGGCACAGGTTGGAGGTGGACGACTTTGCGGCCCCGATGCCTCGGGCGATCTCACCCATTGGCACCGGCTCACCATCTGCCTGCTCGAGCAGAGTGAGGATGTGCAGCGCTCTCGACACCGCGGGAGCGGGAGTTCGGTCGGCCGAACCGTCCACCGAGGGGCGAGGCTCAGTAGAAGTCATTGGTGTCCACCCGGTTCGTAAGTTCGTCTCCATCGAGAAAGCGGGTCGCGTTGGCAGCGAAAAGCTCGGCGATGAGCCGGTCCTCGGCCGCGTTGAGGGCCGCTGTGTGCGGGCTGACCAGGACATTCGGCTCGCTCCACAGCGGGCTGTCCTGACTTAGCGGCTCGGTCGCGAAGACATCGAGCGCAGCGAAGCCGATTCGGCCGTCGCGCACGGCTAGCAGCAGCGCGTCCTCGTCGACCACGGTGCCCCGTCCCACGTTCACCAGGATCGTTCCTGGCTTGGCCGCGGCCAGGACGTCAGGGCCGATCAAGTTTTCCGTCGCAGCTGTGCCTGGCAGTGTTAGCACAATTGCGTCCACCTGGGGCACCGTCGACGCGATCTCACCAACCTGGATCAGCCGGTCGACGTGCTCGGTCGGCCTGCCGCGGCGGCTGGTGCCGATGATCGCGGCACCCAGAGCCGACAGTTTCTGGGCCACCTCCTGGCCGACCCCTCCGAGGCCGACCACCAGTACGGTCATCTCCGAGAGCTGTCGCATCTCCCAACGGCCGGTCCAGCTGCGATCGCGTTGTTGGGCGAGCAGCCGCGGCAGATCCTTCGCGCCGGCCAGCACGCCGAAGACGGCGAACTCCGCCAACGGTCCGCCGTGCACGCCTGCGGACGTAGTGAACAGGATCCGGCGAAGCTGTTCCTCGGTGAGTCCGGCGGCCTTCACCTGGCCGCCACCACCGGCAGCCATGGTATGCACCCAGCGGAGCCCGGGATTCGCGTCCGCGGTACGTTTCAGCGCTGCCGGATCGACGTCGGGGATCCCATACAACACCTCGGCCGAGTCGAGCATCTGCTCGAACGCTCGCTGCTGGGCCGGGGTGCGCCGAAACGACGGGTCGCCGGAGAAATCCGCCGGGTGACGCATCGGCGGATACAACGACTGGTCGCGCACTAGGTCGATTCGTGGCTCGAGTCGCTCGATCAGCTCGCAGTGCTGCTCTGCGAGTGGTGTAGCGACCACCACGCGCAGCCGCTCGGATCGGTTGGTCACAGCAACGCCTTTCCTGAGTGAGGGCAGAGTCCGGCGTCGGCCTGGCTTCGTATATTAGCGGAAATGCCACTGTATTGAACAGTGTTCGCTCCGTTGACTCCCAGTTACACTCGAGCCATGTCTCAGCAACCCATTGCCGCCGCGACAGGGGTGATCGGTCTCGGGGTGATGGGCCACCCGATGGCCGCCAACATTCTCCGGAGCGGGACGGCCGTCCACATCACCGGGCGGAGCCCGGAGAAGTACGGCGACCTGATCGAGGCCGGAGCAATCTGGCACGACACCGCGCGGTCCCTCGCTGACGCCGTCGGTGTGATCGTCTTGATGCTCCCAGACTTGCCCCAGGTCGAGGAGATGCTGGCCGGTCCCGGCGGCATCCTCACCGGAAGCTTCGACGACCTGCTGCTCATCGTCGCCTCAACCTCCTCGCCGGTCCAGGTCCGAAACCTCGGCCGTCGGCTGGCTCGGGAAACCGAGGGCAGGGTTAGGGTCATCGACGCACCAGTATCCGGTGGGAGCGAGGGCGCCGAAGCCGGCACGCTGTCGATCATGGTCGGCGGCACCGAGCGCGATGTCAACGACGCCTGGCCGGTGCTCGCCGCATGTGGCAACCCGGTTCATCTCGGACCACTCGGTTCCGGCCAGGTGGCTAAGGCTTGCAACCAGATGATCGTCGCCGCGACCGTCCTCGCGCTCGGCGAGGCCGCAGTGCTCGCGGACCGCAGCGGCCTCGACCTTGACAAGCTGTTCCGGCTTCTGGCGGGCGGATACGCCGACAGCCGCATCCTCCAGACTCGCGGTGATCGCATCGTCAGGGAGGATTACAGCCCCTCCGGGGCAGCCCGATACCTGGTGAAGGACCTCCGCTTCGCTGCGACGGTCGCTCAAGCGACCGGTACACACGCAGTCTTGCTGCCGGTCCTGCAGGCAGCATTCCAAGAGCTCACCGAACGAGGGTATGGCGACGACGACATCGCCGTGACGCGCCGTTATGTAGCACAGCGCTAGGCGCACTCCGTGGCAAACGAATCCACCTGGTCAGTCGCGGGGACAAGGCCGCTGCCCGGTGCTCACTGGCTCGGGGAGTGCTGGGGGCCTTTTACGAAAGTCAGGAATCCCGCTGGTCATCAATATCGCTCTCCGTGGATGAGGAAGCTGAGACCATGATCACGTCGTTCGAGCGGCCTCCCATCGTCGAGGTCGTAGCGGCCGTCGATTCGCAGGACTATCAGGGTCCATCGGTTCAGGGCGGCGAGCTTCGGTGAGGCGCACTTCTTGGGACGGCGGGACGACGAGTTGGCGAATGCGGCTGAAGCTGCTGCGGTGGCCGACGCGATTGGCTAGCAGGCGTCGCCAGGTGACCACACCAACGCGATCGCTCCTGGGATGGACACGTCGCGGATCCGTGGACCGGTCCGCCGGCCGATGAGTTCGGCTGAGGCGAGGATAGAGGCCGCTGCGAGGATGCCATCGATTAATCGGTCGGTTACCCCATCGGCGTCGTGGATTCGGAATTCGACACCGATTGTTCCGTCTTGGAGTTGTCGGAGGATCGGCCGAAGCTTCGTGGGTGCCGTGGCGAGTAGACGCTCCCAGCCTCGCAGGGTGCGGAGGGCTCGGCGGCCCACCGAGACCGGGTTGAGCCGATCAAGCATCATCTCTTCCCAGTAGGGCTGGAGCAGTTCGGTGAGGGAGACGTTGGCGCCCACCGAGCTGCCCAGGCCTTGAAGCTGTACGAACACGCGGAACAAATGCGCGAGGTCTGATGGGAAGGTGAGGCGGTTGCTGTGCATGATCTGCATGCCCGAGTTCACCATCCCAACAAAGTCGAGATTTGCCACGCTGCCGCCGAGGTAACGGCTCAACCACGCCTCGAGCTGACCGCTCAGCCGGTCGCTGTCGATGTCGGCTGGCGCGTGCGTGATATCGATGACGATGTCAGTGATCTCGTCGACATCTCGCGAGCCGACGGCCATCAGCAAGGCTTCGAGCTGGTTCTTTCGTGGGCCGCTGAGGTGTCCGATGTCGCCGAAGTCCAGGATGGCCAGGTGCTGTCCGTCGGGCAGGAGGAAATTGCCGGGGTGTGGATCGGCGTGATAGACGCCGTCGCGGAACACCATCTCGAGGTAAATGTTGGAGGCGCGGCGGACGAGGTCGTCGACATCCCAGCCCGTCGCGATGACGCTGTCGTGCCCAGTGGCTTTGGTGCCGGTGAGCAGCGACATGGTCAGGACGCTTTTCGAGGAAACCTCGGGATAGGGCCTGGGAATGACCACGTCATGCTCGTCGGCAAAGTTCGCGGTGAACAGCTGAAGGTTCGCAAGCTCCTGCCCTAGGTCGATCGCCGCTCGCATCATCGTGTCGAACTCGTCGACCACCACGGTGGGCGAGTAGGCGGCGAGAGCCTCGTCGCGGTCCTCGACAAATCCGGCTAGAACGCGCATGAGCTCGAGGTCGTCCTGGACCTTCGCCTGCGCCCCGCTGTGGACAACTTTGACGACGACTGGCGTTCCGTCTTTTAGCGACGCTCGGTGAGCCTGGGCCACCGATGCCGAGGCCATAGGCGTCGCCTCGAACGTATCGAAGGCGTCACCGACATCCACGCCGAGTTCGAACTTGATGGTCGACTCGGCGGAGCCGGGCGGGTCGGGGGGCACGTTCGACTGCAACTGAGCAAGCTCAGCCGCGACGTCGTTGCCGACCAGG
>JBKOUS010000234.1:0-9869 GCA_046723505.1 Actinomycetota bacterium | reverse complement strand
CTGCGGTTCGGCCTGCCTCCTCCTCGCCCATCAGGTCGGACGAACTCTCACAGTCCACCACGGCAATGGATCCCTTATTCAGGCCCGTCCGGGGCCGGACGGCACAGCCGAGATCGGCGGACTGGTAACCCAAGACCACATTCCGAGATCAGCTGAGCAAAGACGAACTCTTACGTGCCTGCCTAACGAGCCGATGGACACTGCCCTTGGAGGCCGATCTCATATGTGACAGCAAGACCGTGTTCAACCTGAATCCTGAGGTCGATCGTGTATTGAAACCTCAAATGACGCCTACCGCGACCGAGGCGTTCCTCCCGCAGCTCCGCCGTAGTCGTCAGCTTGACTCCGCCCGCGTGCAGCGCAAGCCCTAATGCTGAGCTTGAATCGCCGAGGGGTCGGACCCGCGCAGGCAGCTGACACGCAGCTTCTAGTCGGTGGTTTCCGCAGCCGCTTGACAGGAGATTCAGCTGCGACCCACGGGCCTGCCCGTTCTCGTAGAGGGCGCGGTAGGTGGACGGATCATTCTTCGATGGCTCCACCAATCGAGCGCAGGTGCTGTCGGAATGTCAGGTTTCGGCCAGATTGTCGCGCCGCAAGGTACTCGTCGAAGCGGGACTGACTCCTGAAGCTGGTGCCGAGTTGCATTCGCGCCGCTTGGGAGCGTTCCGTGTCACGGATGTTGGCTGTCAGAAGTCGTCGGCGGTGACGATGTGCTGGCCGCAGGCGGCCGAAGACAGAGCAAGCGAGTCTTGTGGATCAAGGCGTTGTGGACCGGCAGGCAATGCTCCCATGCTGAATATAGGCAGCCGGATGATGTGGCGCGTCTGCCCGGCACGGCACTTAACGCCAGACCCGTGGCAGGCGGGAGGTGGTCGTCACTGCTGGGATCCCTCCGGCACGCTGATTAGGGTCTGCTGGCCTGCGGCCACGAGCGACCGCTTCGGGCCCTGGAAGGCGAACACTTCTAGTTGGCACACGGTGAGGGTTCGTCCTGACTTGAGGACTGTTCCCACGGCCTCGATGTGATCGCCGATGGCTGGTGCCAGGAGATTGATCTTGTACTCCACCGTGAGGACCGCGGTGTTCTCGGGAAACAAGGTGAACGCTGCATAGCCGCCCGCGCTGTCGGCGATGCCGCTGGTGGCGCCCGCGTGGATGTAGCCGTGCTGCTGGTTAACTTCGGGCCGATTGGGCAACACGATGTGGACGCGTCCTGGCACGACGTGTCCGAGGCGTGCGCCGAGATGTTGCATCAAGCCCTGGCGCTCGAAACTGGCCCTGATGCGCGCCTGGATCCCGAGCGCTGCCTGTTCTGGTTGCCTCTCGTCTTCCATTGCTCTCCTGTTCCCTGGGCTGTCTGTCTTTCCATTTCGAGCTCTCAGTGAAGCCGGCGTCTCGCCGATCAGCTGTTCGGCTAGCAGCACCACACCGATCACGATCATCGCGGTGCCGGAGAAGCGGGTGACCGCACCGGCTGTAGGCCGTGCCCGCAGTAGCCGCCGGGCGCCGGTGCCCACGCCGGTGTAGACCACGGCGCAGCTGGCGACGTGCACCAAGCCCAGGACCACGATCTGCGCTCCGATCGGCCAAACCGCGTCCGGGTCGGTGAATTGAGGCAGCAGCGCCAAGAACAGCAAGAACACCTTTGGGTTGAGGCCGCTGATCCCCGCACCCTTCGCCGCCTGCCGCAGCCACGACCCGGCCGGCTCCTCGGTGCAGGCCTGCGGCGTGGCCGGGTGAGCGAGCATGCCAGTCCCCAGCCACACCAGATACGTCGCGCCTACCGCCGTCAGCACGGTCAAGGCCAGCGGCGACCGGGCCACCAGCGCGCCCACCCCGGCTGCCACCACCGCGGTCGCCGCCAGATGCCCAACCAGCAGCCCACCCACCGCGGGCAGCACCACCCGATGCCGAAGCCCGGCCGCGATCGCGTAGGCCCAGTCCGCTCCCGGAGTGATCACGAAGAGAAAAGACACCGCCCAGAACGCGGCTACCGTACCGCAGGCCATGGTCCGCTTCTCCTTCTCCTTCGGCCGAGCCTGGATGGCCCGTGGGTTACTGGCGAGAAAGATTAGGTGAAAAAGAGCGAAATGTGCTTCCAAGTTTCGGCGGAACAGTTTTGCGATAAGGGAGAATCTCTCTCATGGACGCGCTGGATCGGCAGATTCTTGCCGAGCTCCAACAGGACGGGCGCCTAACAGTCACCGAACTCGCGGAGCGGGTCGGCCTCAGCCTCTCGCCCTGCCACCGCCGCGTGCGCGCGCTGGAACGCTCCGGCGCCATCAGCGGCTACCACGCAGACCTCAACGCCAACGCCCTCGGCCTGACCTTCGAGGCTCTAGTCTTCGTCACCATGCGCGGCGGAGATCGCGCCACCGTCGACGCATTCGAACAAGCTGTCGCCGCCATCCCCCACGTCCGAGAAGCCCAACGGCTCTTCGGTGAGCCTGACTACCTCCTGCGCGTCACCACCGCCGACCTGCCCGCCTACCAAGAGCTCTACGACGAGCGCCTCGCGACCCTCCCCGGCGTCCAACGCCTCAGCTCCACCCTCGTCATGAGGAGTGTCGTCGAGAACCGACCCTTGCCTCTGTAACCAGAACCGGCGGCCCGAAGAGGGACCGTTCAGCGGGCGGGAGCTTGATCAGAGCTGGGCCCGCTGCATCTCCGTCGTTGACATCGCGGGCCTTCTGTGCCAGCACGACATCGTCGAGATAGTCGATCGCCCAGTGCCGCAGCGCCGCAAGAGGCTCGAGAAGTGACGTGCGGAGGTCGGAGAGTCGGTACTCAATGCAGACTGGTGCATTGGCGTACACGGTCCGGGTCACCACACCATCGCGCTCGAGTGCGCGAGGATTCAGGGTAGGGGAGGCCGTGCACCCTGACAGCGTGCTGCCCTCCGAGGACGGCGAGGCTGGGCCGCGGGCTGATCAACGGAAAGGTCGATGCTGCGGAGCCATGCCTTCGAGTCGGCTGCGAGATTACTGAGGCTTTCTACACGAAGTACGTCCCCAAGCCGATCCACGCTCCCATCGACGACGGTGTCTTCGTCGATGGTCCGCTGCGGAAAGTAGCAGCGTCGGTCTCAGAGCGCAGCACGCCGAGGAGGCGGTGCCGCAGCGCGCGCTGGGTGCGCGGTCAGTTCGTGCGCGTGCCTGCGAAGGCGGGCCGAGCGACGTCGAACAGCGCGATGTCGTGCGGCGTCGTCCCGGTCTGGACGAGGTCGGCGACGATCTCCCCCACCACCGGCACGAACTTGAACCCGTGGCCGGAGAAGCCGCAGGCCAGCACCACCTGGGAGGTGCCGCCGAGCGGGCCGAGCACGAACGCGTCGTCGGGCGCCGAGGCGTACATGCAGGTCGCCGCCTTCACCAGGCGTCCGCTGAGGTGGGGGAAGAGCTGGCGGGCGCGGTGCACCATCTCCTCGACTTCGTCGGCGTGGACCGTGCGGTCGATGGTCTGCGGCGTGGTGGTCACCCCGTGGTTCTGCCGGTAGAAGGCGAGCTTGAGTCCGCCGGCGGGCCCGTCGACCATCGGGAAGCCGTAGAGCTCCCCGTTGCCGTCGGTCTCCTCCAGGTAAACGGGGTGGCCCTCGGCGTGCGCCTCGTACGGGACCTCAGGGGTGAAGTCCGGCTCCAGCCAGTAAAAGATCTGCCGCTCGACCGCGATCGGCACCGGCGGCGGCAGCAGGGTCGACACCCACGCGCCGGGGGCAAGCACGAGCCGATCCGCGCCATAGCGCCCGCGTGAGGTGACGACCTCCACGCCCCCGCCCGGGGTCGGCGCCCAGTGGGTGACCGGCTCGGAGAAGCGCAGGTCGGCTCCATCCCGACCGGCCAGGTCGATGTTGGCCAGCAGCGTCTCCTCCGGACGGACGTAGCCGGCGTTCGCCTCGTACAGCCCCAGCGCGTGCTCCAGCGGCCGCATCGTCGGGAAGCGCGTAGCGATCTCCGCGGCGTCGAGCACCTCGTGCTCTAGGCCGTGCACGCGCGCGGACGCGAGGCTGCCGGTGAAGACGGGGCTCTCGGGGTCGCCGATGTAGATCCCACCGCACAGCCGCAGCAAGTCCCGGCCCGACTCCAGCGCGAGCTCGTGCCAGCCCTCGTACGCGCGGCGGAGCAGGGGCACGTACGCCGAGCCCTCGAAATAAGACTGACGCACGATCCGCGTGCCACCGTGCGCGGACCCCTGGTCGTGGGCGGCGCCGAAGGTCTCTAGCCCGAGGACCCGCAAGCCGCGAGCCGCAAGCGTCCGGGCGGCCGCCGCACCCATCGACCCGAGCCCGACGACGAGGACGTCGTAGCTTCCGTCCAGCCCTGCCATGCCCGCAGGGTAGCCGACGGCGGTCCAGCGGGTGCGGTTGACTGAGGCGCCGGCTCACCGAAACGACGCCTACGGGGACCGCGTTTCCGGCAGAACGTGTGTCACACCTGGAAGCGGATGAGCTGACGGCCACCGGTGATCCAGACACCGGTATCTACCTCGGCGATACACTGCGGACGGCTCAGCGGGGTGCACTTCGCTTCGGGGGTGCCGCCGGTCGTTCCGCCAGCCGGATGGTTCTGCCCAGTTTTTGCTAGGCGTCTTGGAGGCCTCGGTTGTCGATGACCACATGCCCTCCTCCTGGAGCTGATCTTGGGCTCTGCAACATCCCTTAGTTCCGTCAGCCGACCGTATGCGGACTCATCTGAGCGGCAGCCTCGAGGGGTCGCGGTGGCTGTTTTCGAGGTGGTCCGTGACGACGCTGCCGAGTTCATCGTGATCAGGCAGATCGCGATCGACGCCGATGGGAACGTATGGCTACTCCTGGAAGTACCTCAAGGACGAGCGCGACGGCTTGACGGGCCAAGCCATCGAACCACCGCAGCACTACGCGCCTACTCTGCGTCGGAGTGCGAGACCGCGTAACGGACCTTGTGACCAGAACCGCACGGTGTGGCGCAGGACCTCAGGGCATCGCTGGCACGAGAGCATGTAGCTGCTCGTTAGCCAGCCACGCGGCTCCTCCAGCCAAGCTCGGTACGACTCCTCGGTGTGTACCCCGCCGCTGCTGGTCCGTGTCATCACTCCCGCGGCGTAGATCTCCACCGAGCGGTTGACGGCTGGGTCCTGCGATGGCAGCACACCGATGACTGCCGTCATCCACTGCTTACGTCCCTACGATGCCGGCATTGCCGTCGACGGTGACAATCTGGCCGTCCCGCAGCACCGACGTCCCATTACCCGTCGCGACCACAGCGGGAGCGCCGTATTCGCGGGCGATGATGGCCGGGTGTGACAAGCTGCCGCCGACGTCGGTGACCAGAGCCCCGATGCTTGGGAAGAGCACCGACCAGACTGGCGATGTCACCGGGCAGACTAGGACGTCGCCAGCGCGGAGCCGGCCGAACTCGGTCTCGTTCATGATTACACGCACTGGGCCGGTGTAGCTGCCGGGTGACGCGGCGATTCCAGTGACCGCGCCGTCCGGGCCAACCCGCCCGGTAGTGTCCGGCCCGAGAATGCGGTCCACAGCCCACAGGAAGCCGTCGTTAGCCAGGCGTGCTTCGGCGGGCAGCGACGAGAACGACGGCGGTGGGCCGGGATCCTTGCCGTACGACTGTGGACCCGGGTGCGCGAGCACCCAAGCGCGTTCCCCCTTCCGTCGCAGGACCAAGTCATGACGGTATGCGCCGTCTTGCAGAGCCTCCAGGGCCTCCTCAGCCTCCAGGAAGAACACGTCATCACCCGACTCGAGCTGACCGCGGTCGGCCAGCCGGCGCCCGATCTCGACCGCCATGCGGCGCACCAGTGCGAGCGGGGCACTCACGGTGAAGTACTCGTTGTCCTCGCGCACCGGGTACGCGGCAGAGGCACGGTCGAGCGCCCGGTCGAACTTGGCCAGCGTCTGCGGTGAGGCCAGGAGTCGCCGCGCGTCGGCAGCCGCGCGCCTCCGGCGATCAGCCAATGCCGCGGCCGTCCGTGTGGCGTCGAATCCTGCTGCAAGCTGGTCTGAGATCGGCCCCAGCACGAGGTCCGGTCGTTCGTCGAGGTTCTGATCCGCCACCTCATAGCGCAGAGCACGACAGCCATACGTGCCGAGGAACTCGGTGAACGCAGCTGCGAACTGCGCGTCCTCGGCCAGGACGACGTCAACGGGTGCCCGTTCCTCGAGTCGGCGCTTTACAACAGGTCGCTTATTCGCAAGGTCGGCGAGCCCGGCGAGCGCTCGGCTGGGTTCGGTCGACTTCTCTGACAATCCGGCGAGCAAGTCGAACATGCGCGCATCGTCCCAGCCGAGCAAGTCCCGGGAGGTAAAGGCCAGCTCAGCGAGCGTTAACTCGACCGCGCCGTGCAGCTCCATGTGCACGTTGACCCCGTGGTCCATCAGCTCGAGCACACTCGTCAGCTGCTCGTCGACCTCTGCGTCAGTGAACGTCGACAATTCGATCTGGCGCAGCTCAGCGATCCGCGCGGCGAATTCCGGCTGCCATTCCTGGTACCAGCGACGCACCAGCCGTCCCGCCATGTCCGCTCCTATCGCTGCTACGCACGCCTTGATCCGCCGCCGCAGCGGAGAGACGAGCCGGAACAGCAGCGGCACGAGCGGTGCGGGCGGAGCCGGACGGTCCTTCCCGCCAAGCGGCACGATGCGGGTGTATTCCTAGCCGCCGATCTCGCGAAAGTCGATCGTCTCGAACAGCAGTCCCAACTGCTCGCACATCCTGCGAAAGCCAGAGGCACGCGACCGGAGCGCCGCCCGGTTGAACGGCGTCCACGGCAGCGGTGCGTGACTTGCCTCGCGGGTCCAGTACCCAGGTGGGGGTTCGACGGGGACCGGCACGGGCTGAACCCACCGGCTGGCTAGACCGGTGATCGGCCGAGCCTGCAGCAGCACCACATCGCCACCGGAATAGGCCCACTCGATGTCTTGGGGCTCTCCGAGGTGTTGCTCAACTCGGCGCGCAAGGACTGCTACCGAGTTGGCGATCCCGGAGTCGATGGCATCTTCGACGCCGGACCGGCGGGTCGCGGAGGCGTCGCGAACGACCCACTCGTCGGGTGACACAGTACCCGACACCAACCGCTCGCCCAGCCCTCGGACAGCCTCAACAACGATGGCGCCCCGATCGCCAGTCACCGGGTCCGCGGTGAACGCCACTCCCGCCGCGGATGCCTGGACCATCGGCTGGATGAGTACCGCAAGCCGCGGACCCTCACTGGCAGGCCGCGTTCCGTACGACCGGACCAGCTGGCTGAAAGCCGAAGCCCAGCACTGCCGTACCGCGTCCAGCAGTTGATCTTCGCTCACGTTCAGCACCGTCGTGTACAAACCGGCGTACGAGGCGGACGGGAGGTCCTCATCGACGCCGGACGATCGGACGGCCAGCGGCAGTCCATGCCAGCGTTGCACCGCCTGGCGCAGACCCGTTCCAACCTCCACCGGCACCTCGACTGCGGTGACAGCGTCGGGCGACGGGTTCAGGGTCAGACCTGCGTCTGCGAGCGCCTGGTCGAGCGCATCGGCGATGACGACAACACCATCCGGCACCGGGAAGCCGTCGCGACGCAGCCGCGCGAGCGTGGCGGCCTTGCGGCCCGCTTCCGTGGGATCGGTCGCGTCTTGCAGGTCGAGCAGATACGTCATGGTCGTGGTCATGTCCGGCACCTCCCACCTACTCTTCGCCCCAGCATGCGGGCTCTCGCGATGCGCGGGCATCGTACGACCGACGTATTTCACTTCACCGGGGACAGGTGCTCGACTACGTATCGCGTCAACCCGGTTCGGGAGGTGACCCCAAGCCGACAGTAGATGTGCTGCAAGTGGGTGGTTACGGTGCGGCGGCTAATGAACAGCCGGTCGGCAATTTCGGGGTTGCTCAGCCCCTCCGCAACCAGCTGGGCGATCTCGGTCTCCCGCATGCTCAGCTGACCGGCGAGGCGGATCCGCGGAGCAGGCGTAGGACGCGCGCCGAGCCTACGGAGTAGGCGACGGGCCCGATTCGCTACCGGTCTAGCTCCCATCCGTTCGAGCTCGCCGAGGTGCCCAGACACCTCGGAAGCGGCGACGGCACGCTCGGCTGCGGACCCGGTCTGGGCGACGAGTTCCCCCCAGTCCAGCCGCGCAATTGCGGCCTCGTACGGCATAGTGAGAGTGGCGAAACCGTCGGCGGCGCGGCCAAACTCATTCGAGGCAGCATCCAAATCCCCTTCGGCCTTTGCCACCAGGCCGCGCAGCCAGCCTGCCACGGCGCTCGGATACGGCGCCTCCGGGCCGTCCCTGGCAACAAGCATCGCGGTTTCCCGGGCGCCGGCCAGATCCCCAACACCAACCTGAGCCTCGCCCAGCACCCTCATGCAGAACGGGCGAATGGCTATTCCGCTGCCGGCTTTGATCGACCGAGCAATCGGTAGCGCGGACCGGAAGTCTGACCGGCCGAGCAGCACCATGGCTTCACATACGTCGCCAAGACCGAGCAGGTGCTGGTCGCTGGCGAATCCCTCATGGTAGACACTGCGCGCCTCGCGCAGGCACTCCATGGCCTCGGACAAGTGGCCCCGTCCCGTGCGCACCAGCGCACTCAGACAGAGTGCCCCAGCCACACCTCGCCTGAACCCGACCCGGTGGCCAAGCGCGAACAGGTCTTCCGTGCTCGCGTCCGCCACATCCCAAGCCCCGGCGATGAAGTCGGCGCACGCAACGAAAAACCGATCGATCAGCTCCAGTGCCGGGACACCGGTCTCTCGCGCCAGCCGCCTTCCCTCGTCGGCCAGCTGGCGGGCGAGCGCGTGATCTCCCCAGGCGAGCGCGTTGCAGAATGCCGGGTGGTGGGCTTCCTCCAACAGCAGGATAGATCCGTCTTCCCGGGCTATCCGCATGACTATAGAGACGGCCGATTCTGCGCCAACCTGGTCACCCGAGCGCAGGCACAAATCGGAGCGACCTAACTCCGCAAAAGCGACGGCCTGCCGGGAGCCGGTGGCTGCGGCGAGCCGATCAAGCGCTGCAACTTCATCGCTGAGCTCGCGCACCCGGCCGCGGCGGGCCATCGCGACCGCCCGAGTCTGGGCGAGCGCCAGCTGCTCGGGCCCAACGGGGGTGCCCGAGAGCGCGGCCGTCGCCGCATCCAAGTGGATCTGCGAATCCGCAAGGTGCCCGGTGTCCCACTCAACGAGTGCGAGGCGGCGCAGCTGGCGGGCCACATCGACGGTCTGGCCGCGGGTCGTGGAGTACTCTGTCGCCTCCCGCCACGCTGCGATTGCGGCGTCGCTACGCCCGGCAAGCTCTAGGGCCTCCGCCCGCTGCTCCAATAGGGCGGGGAATAGCTCGCCCCGGCCCATTCGCCGGGCCAGTCCGATGGCTGCCTCGGCGTGTGCCACCGCCTCTTCCCCGGCCTTGTGCTCGAGGGCTTGTTGGAGAGCGTCGAGGAGGATGTCTAGAGCCACGGCGGCATCGATCTGGTCGCCGGCTCCCCTGACGTGATAGGCCAGTCGACCAAGATCCGCAGGGTCGAGTCGCTGCAATGCCGACGCCATTGCGGCATGCCGGCGTTGCCGGACGACGGCCGGAAGCTCGCCGTAGGCCACCTCGACCAGCAACGGGTGCGTCAGCTGGTAGCGCACGCCGGCATCTCCGAGATATTCCACCAGCAGGCCGGCATCGCGCAGCCGTTTCAGGCAGCCGAGCAGCTCCGCCTCGCTTGGACTGAGCGCCAACAGGAGGTCGTGCCCGATCGTGCCGCCGGCCACCGCAAGTGTGTCGAAAACCTCTCTGTCGGCGGAGACCAGCGCATCGATTCGCGAGCGCAGTAGCGCCGTCACCTCCGGCGGGATCTCATCGACGGCCTGCTGCCCGAGGACCCAGCGCCCACCGCTGCGGTATAGCCGGC
>JBKOUS010000096.1:0-9358 GCA_046723505.1 Actinomycetota bacterium | reverse complement strand
GGCGAGGCCGCCGCGCATGGATACGACCTGATCAAACTGGTGCTGCACAGCGGTGGCCCTCTGCTCGATGACGCGACGCTGGTTGCGGTGATTCGCGCCGCACACCGGCGTCAGCTGCCTGTTGGCGTACATGCCGAGGGTGAGGGTCAGGCTCGCCGTGCCTTCGAGGTCGGTGCCGACATCCTCGTCCATGTGCCGTGGACTGAGCCGGTGCCTGACGATCTACTTCGTGCCATGGCTGGCTCCATGCGGTGGACGTCCACGTTTGCCATTCACGCAGACGCAGACCGCGAAAGAGCGCTGGACAACGCACGACGGTTCATTCGCCTTGGAGGTCGGCTCGATTACGGCACAGACATGGGCAACGACACGTACCGGGGCCCTACGCCGGTTGGGCCGCGGCCGGAAGAGATCACCGCGTTGGGGCAAGCGGGCCTGACCGGTGATGCACTGCTTGAGTCACTGACCGGCTCATCGGGCCACCGTCTGCTAGCTGCGGCCGCCGTCTACGCGCCGCTGCCGCTGCCGTACAGCGCTGCCGAGGCCGCAGTCTGGGTGAACCAGGCGCACCGGCTGGTGTACCCACTGGAGGAAGGTGCCCCACGACCGAAGGACCCGGCATGACCGAGAGCCTGGCCGGGACCGCGCGCCTGAACCGCCGCCCAAGCGACGTTGATGACCTTGCCGGACAAGCCGCCGCGCTCGATGCAGCCGACCCGTTGGCCGACTTCCGCGACCAGTTCATTGGATCAGACGATCCCACGATCATCGCCTACCTCGATGGCAACTCTCTGGGTCGTCCGCCGCGGGCTACACGTGAACGGATCAGCCGCTTTATCGAGGAGATCTGGGGCAGACGGCTCATCCGTGCCTGGGACGAGGGCTGGATGGACGATCCGCAACGCATCGGTGACCAGATCGGTCGCGTGGTGCTAGGTGCGGCGCCCGGTCAGACTGTGGTCGGGGATTCAACCAGCGTGATGCTCTACAAGTGGATTCGGGCCGCGCTGGCGAGCCAAGCCGGCCGAGACGAGATCATCGTCGACGTCGGCAACTTTCCGACCGACCGCTTTGTTGTCGAGGGGATCGCCGCCGAGTTGGGAATGCGCCTGAGATGGCTAGAGGCGGACCGGAGGAGCGGTGTCACGGTCGACCAGGTGACTGATGCGACCGGGTCGCGTACCGCCCTCATCGTGCTGAGCGACGTGGCCTATCGATCCGGCTATCTGGCCGATGTTGCGGCAATCACTGCAATGGCTCACGATCATGACGCGCTCGTGCTGTGGGATGTGTGTCACTCGGCGGGAGTCATCCCGCGGCGGCTCGATGAGTGGCGGGTCGACCTGGCCGTCGGCTGCACCTACAAGTACCTCAATGGCGGCCCTGGTTCACCTGCCTTTGGTTATGTGCGTGCCGATCTTCAGAAGCGACTCCGGCAGCCGATCCAGGGATGGATGGGGTCGGCCGAGCCCTTCGCGATGGCCGAGCATTACACGCCATCTGACGGCATCCGGCGCTTTCTCAGCGGTACTCCGTCGATCATCGGGGTGCTGGCCATACAGGACATGCTGGCACTCATCGAACAAGCAGGCCTCGAGGCGATCCGGGCCAAATCCGTCGCGCTGACCGAGTTCGCGATCCAGGTCTCCGACCATCTGCTCGGCCCGCTGGGCGTACAGGTTGGATCGCCTCGCGACTCGGCGGTGCGCGGGAGTCACATCACACTGGAGCATCCGGAGTTCCTGGGCGTTACAGCACGGCTTTGGGCGCTGGGTGTCATTCCCGACTTCCGGCCGCCCGACGGACTCCGAATCGGCCTTTCACCGTTGAGCACCAGCTTTGGCGAGGTGTACCGCGGACTCGTGGCCGTGCGGGAGGTGCTATGGCAACCAGCGAGTTGACCGCGCGGTACGCACCACGGCCTGCCGCCGTCCTTGACGATGCGGACTCGCGTCCCGGCAGCGCGACCTCACTGCTTCGAACGATTGTCGGCTGCTATCTGCGACGGATTGGCGGCTGGATTGCCGCGGAGGATTTGATCGAGCTGATGACCACTGTCGGGGTCAACCAGTCACGTACGAGGACCGCCATTCTCCGGGTGCGTGGCAAAGGGCTGCTTGCCACCGAGGTACGGGGGGGCCGCGCGGGCTATGCGCTGCAACCCGCCGCTATTCCGGCACTCGCCAGGGGCGATCGCCGTATCTACTCGTCGCGTCAGATGGACACCTCGGACCGCTGGTGCCTGATCTCGTACTCGATCCCGGAGAACCAGCGCCAGCTCCGGCATCAGCTACGAAGGCGACTGTCGTGGATCGGCTGTGGCACCGTCACAGCCGCGCTGTGGATCTGCCCGGAGTACCTCACTGGCGAGGTGGAAGAGATCCTCAGTGATCTCGGCATACGCGCATCGGCTTTGATCTTCTTGGCCGACGAGATGCGGGTCGAGGGTGGGCTCGAACGGGCAGTCGGGCGATGGTGGGATCTGGGAGCTATTGCCGCCCGGCATCAAGCGTTCCTGTCCGTGTACGGATCCGCGGTGGGGGACGACTTGACTCCCCGGCAGGCGTTCGCGACCTGGATCGGGTGCCTGGACGCGTGGCGGGTCATTCCTTACGTCGATCCCCGGCTGCCCGCCGAGTGGCTGCCGGCCGATTGGCCGGGAAACCGGAGCATCCCACTTTTCGCCGATCTTCGGAAACGGCTCGATGATCTCAGCGAGCGCCACGTGCGGCACGTGACGTCTGGGCGCTGGTCTCGCCTTGACGCGGGACCTGGCGAGACGCCCTAGTGCCGTGTCTCCTAGGTTCCTTTGCGGTTGGCGTCGGTCAGGCGCGTGCCTGTCGTCGCAAGGCGACGCGCGGCGTCGACACGCAAGGCCGACGAGGGAGGGATACCGGGTCGTATGCCGACCGAGGAGAACGCCGCGAGGTGCATGCCTGGGCGGCGCGAACCGTGAAGAGACCTAGGAGATACGGCACTAGACTCCTGCGGTGCGAATCGTCTTCGGCGGCACCCCTGATGTCGCAATCCCATCGTTGGATGCGCTGGCCGATTCCCGCCACGAGCTGCTTGCCGTCGTAACGCGGCCTGATGCCCCCAGCGGCCGCGGCAAGAAGCTGACCCCCAGCCCAGTTGCCCAGCGCGCCGTCGCCTTGGGGATCGAGGTCTTGAAGCCTCAGCGTCCCCGCGATGAGGAGTTCCTCAACCGGCTGAACGAGCTTGCGCCTGACTGCTGCCCGGTGGTCGCCTATGGCGCGTTGCTTTCGCAACGCGTCCTGGACATCCCGCGGCACGGTTGGATCAACCTGCACTTCTCGCTGCTGCCGGCCTGGCGTGGCGCTGCGCCGGTCCAGCACGCGATCCTGGCTGGTGATCAGCTAACCGGCGCGACGACCTTCCGGATTGTGCTCGAGCTCGATGCCGGGCCGATTTTTGCAACGGTGACAGAACCGATCCGCCCAGATGACACCGCGGGTGATCTGTTGCACCGGCTCTCGCTGAGCGGTGCGCGACTCCTCGTCGACACCCTCGATGGGATCGAGGACGGCACCCTGACACCCATCTCACAGCCGGAAACCGATGCTCAGGTGAGCTACGCCTCCAAGATCAACGTCGAGGATGCGCGCATCGATTGGACCCAACCCGCCGAGGTCGTGAACCGGCTTGTCCGCGCCTGTACCCCGGCTCCGGGAGCGTGGACCACCTTCCGCGGCGAACGATTCAAGATCAACTCAACGCGGATCTCCGACTCGGTATTGCCGCCCGGGCGGCTGGAGCTCAGCAAACGGTTCGTGCGGGTCGGCACGGCGACTCAAGCACTCGAGCTCGAGGAGGTCCAGGCCCAGGGCAAGAAACCAATGGCTGCAGCGGACTGGGCACGCGGCGTCGCATTCGAACCAGAGCCGCGGCTCGGTGCTTGAGTGAGCGCTCCAGTCCCGGCCCGCAATCGGCGACATCGTCCTCCAGATCGGGCGCGTCGGGTTGCCTTCGACGCGCTCCGTGCGGTGAATGCCGACGGGGCATATGCCAACTTGATCTTGCCAGCGCTGCTTCGGGAACGTAACCTGACCGGCCGCGACGCGGCCTTCGCTATTGAGCTGCTGGCGGGCACCTGCCGCTGGCAAGGCAGCTATGACGTGATCATTGCCGCGGCCGCCGGCCGGTCGCTGAGTGAGTTCCAGCCGGCCGTGGTGGATTTGCTGCGACTCGGCGTGCACCAGATTCTGTCCATGCGGGTGCCGGCGCGAGCGGCGGTCGCCGCATCGGTCGATCTGGCGGCAGCCACTGTGGGGGAGCGGGTCACCGGGCTCACAAATGCGGTGCTGCGTCGAGTTGCCGAAAGGAGTCTGGACGACTGGCTCAACCGGCTATCCGAAGGACTTGACGAACGAGATCAGCTGGCGCTGCAGACGGCGCACCCGCGCTGGATCGTCGATGCGTACGCCGAGCTGCTGCCGCACGCGGAGCTCGAGGCGGCATTGACCGCCGACAATCGCAGTCCAGAGATCTGCCTGGCCATCCGGCCCGGCGTCGCCGAGGTGGCGGAGCTCATAAGCGCTGGGGCACAGCCGAGTCCCTACTCGCCTTTCGGGGCTCGCTGGCGAGGTGATCCGGCCCACCTTCCACTGGTACGTGACGGCAGAGCCGGCGTCCAGGACGAGGGCTCCCAGCTGGTTACCTGGGCTCTCACCAAAGCGGCCGCTCCGCCCGGATGCTGGCTCGACCTGTGTGCTGGGCCGGGTGGTAAGGCCGCCCTGTTGACCGGTTTAGCCCGCCTGGACGGCAGTCAGCTGCTGGCATCGGATCTCGCGCCGCACCGGGCAAGCCTGGTCGCGCGTGCCGTACGCGCCTATACCCGGTATGGAGTGGCTCCGACCATCGTGGCGGCCGACGGCACGCGACGGGCGTGGCGTCCAGGATCGTTCACCCGGGTGCTGGCCGATGTGCCGTGCTCGGGCCTTGGCGCCCTGCGCCGCCGGTCGGAATCTCGCTGGCGACGCGGCCCGGCCGACGTAGAGCAACTGCACCCGTTGCAGCTGGCGCTGCTGGCCTCAGCTGTCGACAGCACCACGCCAGGTGGGGTCATCGGCTACCTCACGTGCTCACCGCATCGTCGGGAGACAAGCGATGTGGTACGCGAGACCCTTGCCGTACGGGCTGACGTCGAGGTGATCCCGGCGACGCAGCTGCTGCCCGAAGTGCCCAACGCAGGCTTTGGTCCGTATCTCCAGCTCTGGCCGCACCGGCATGGCACCGATGCCATGTTCGCGGCCTACCTGCGCAAGACCCCCTCACACTAGAGTCGAGCCGTGGCCCTGAGAATCATGCCGAGCATCTTGTCGGCCGACTTCGCGAACCTGCAGACAGCGATCGAATCGGTGTCGAGCTCAGACGCTGTGCACGTCGACGTGATGGACAACCACTTCGTACCCAACCTCACGCTGGGGCTCCCGGTCGTCGAATCCATCCGCAAGATCACCGACATGATGCTCGACGTCCACTTGATGATCGAGCAGCCCGACCGCTGGGCGCCGGCGTACGCCGAGGTGGGAGCCGACTCAGTCACCTTTCACGTCGAGGCAGCTGCGGCACCCGTAAGGCTGGCTCGCGAGCTACGAAGCCGGGGTGCGCGGGCCGCGATGGCACTCAAGCCGGCTACACCGATCGAACCGTACGAGGACCTGTTACCGGAGCTGGACATGGTGTTGATCATGACTGTGGAACCCGGCTTCGGCGGCCAGAGCTTCCTCGATCTCTGCCTTCCCAAGATCGCTCGGACGCGCGCGATGCTGGACAAGCTGGGCGGCGATATCTGGCTGCAGATCGACGGCGGCGTGTCCGTCGAGACCATTGAGCGGTGCGTGGCAGCCGGCGTGGACTCATTCGTTGCCGGATCGTCGGTCTTCGGCGCTGCAGATCCCGACGCGATGGTGGGCCAGCTGCGCCAGCTGGCGGCCGCCGCAGCCCAGCGGCTGAGCTAACCCTGGCGTCGGCGCAGGTAGCGTTCGAACTCCGCCGCGATGGCGTCGCCGCTAGCCTCCGGCAGCTCAGTTGCGTCCTGCATCTGCTCAAGGGAGGCGACGTATTCGGCGACCTCAGAGTCCTCGGCCGCCAGCTCATCCACGCCACGCTCCCACGCCCGGGCCAGCTCGGTCAGCTCACCAAGATCGAAGGAGGCGTCGAGCACCCGCTCCAATTGGGAAAGCAGCGCAAGCGTCGCCTTGGGACATGGCGGATGCGAGACGTAGTGCGGGATTGCCGACCAGAGTGTGAGGACCTCCACTCCTGCCCGCGTGAGGGTGTCGCCGAGCACGCCAATGATGCCTGTCGGGCCCTCATAGGTCGCTGGTGCCAAGCCGAGCTGCTTCATCAACTCGCGATTGCTGGTCGACACCGACACCGGGATCGGCCGGGTGTGCGGCGTGTCGGCAAGCAGCGCGCCAAGCAGATGTACCCGGGTGACACTTGCTGAGCTGAGGGCGGAGGCGATCATGGTGCTGAACTGGCGCCACCGCAGATTAGGCTCCAGACCCTCGACCAAGATCAGGTCGCGGCCGTCTGGCAGCTGAGCGATCTTCAGCTCCGTGGTGGGCCAGCTGATCTCGCGCTCATCGTCCTCAGTGAACTCCACCCGAGGTCTGTTGACCTGAAAGTCGTAGAAGTCGTCTGGGTCGAGCGCGTACACCGGTTCGGCCTGGTACGCCTCCGCGAGATGTTCGACGGCTCCGGTTGCCGCATTCCCCGCGTCGTTCCAGCCACCGAAAGCTATTACTACCACCGGGTTGGCCAGATCCCGAAGATCGCGGGTGGCCGAGCTGGGGGAGTCGGGCATGGCCTTCACTGTAGCCGTCGGCTCAGCAATGCAATCTCACTCCACATCGTGGTAGCTCTGCCACGAGGGCCGCGCTGGCGATTATCCTCACGAGGTGCCCGATGGCCAGCACGCTGCTGCTTCCCCCGCCAACCTCCGTTCGACCATGTCGAAACGCGTCGTGATCGCTGACGGGGCGATGGGCACCATGTTGCAGCGCTATGACCTGACGCTGGAGGATTTCGAGCAGCTCGAGGGCTGCAACGAGATCCTGAACATTACCCGGCCCGACATTGTGCGGGCGATCCACGATGCCTACTTCCAGGTCGGAGTGGATGCGGTCGAGACCAACACTTTCGGCGCCAATCTTTCGGCTCTGGGGGAGTACGGCATCGCAGCCAGGATCAGCGAACTGGCGGAGGCCGGCGCGCGAATCGCACGGGAGTCGGCGGACGCCCACAGCACCCCCGATCGCCCGCGGTGGGTGCTGGGGAGTGTCGGCCCCGGCACCAAACTGCCGACTCTCGGGCACGTCTCGTATGCGCGATTGCGTGAGGCCTATCAACAGCAGGTCGAAGGCTTGATTGCTGGTGGAATCGACGCGGTTTTGATCGAGACGTCACAGGATCTGCTGCAGACGAAGGCAGCGACGCTTGGCGCCAAAAGGGCACTGGCCCATGCAGGTCGTGATCTTCCCGTGATCGTGCACGTGACGGTGGAGACAACGGGCACGATGCTGCTCGGCTCAGAGATCGGTGCTGCCCTCACAGCCCTGGAGCCACTCGGCATCGACGTGATCGGTCTGAACTGTGCAACCGGCCCGGCAGAAATGAGTGAGCACCTGCGGCACCTTTCCCGGCATGCTGAGATCGGCGTGAGTTGCATGCCGAACGCCGGCCTACCGCAGCTGACTGCCGACGGTGCGGTCTATCCGCTTCAGCCAGTCGAGCTCGCTGACGCCCTGGAGCAGTTTGTCGGCGAGTTCGGACTCGGCCTCGTGGGCGGTTGCTGTGGTACTGGGCCAGAGCATCTGCGGCAGGTTGTCATCCGTCTGGAAGGCCGGCCTGCTGGTGCCCGCTCACCGAGCCACATCCCGGCCGCATCGTCCTTGTACGCCGACGTGCCGTTCCGCCAGGACATCAGCTACCTGTCGATCGGAGAACGGACCAACGCCAACGGCTCCAAAGCCTTCCGCGAGGCGCTGCTGGCCGAGCGCTGGGAGGACTGCGTGGACATCGCGCGGTCTCAGATCAGGGACGGCGCACACCTGCTGGATCTCAATATCGACTACGTCGGCCGGGACGGCCCCGCCGATATGCGAGAGCTGGCATTCCGGCTGGCAACGGCGTCGACAATGCCCATCGTGCTGGACTCCACAGAACCGGCGGTGCTGCAAGCGGGTTTGGAGTGCCTTGGTGGACGCGCAGTGATCAACTCCGCCAACTATGAGGACGGCGACGGGCCCGACTCACGATTCTGCCGGGTGATGCAGTTGGCCGCCGAGCATGGTGCGGCGGTGATCGTGTTGACCATCGACGAGGAAGGCCAAGCGCGTACGGCGGAGTGGAAGGTGCGCGTCGCGCAGCGGGCGATCAAGGACATCACTGAGAAGTGGGGCTTGCGTCAGAGCGACATCATCCTCGACTGTCTCACCTTTCCCATTGCCACCGGACAGGAGGAGACTCGCCGCGACGGCATCGAGACCATCGAGGCCATCCGCGAGGTCAAGCGGCTCTTCCCCGACGTGCAGACCACGCTGGGCCTGTCCAATGTCTCCTTCGGTCTTAACCCGGCCGCTCGCGTCGTGCTGAACTCGGTTTTTCTCAACGAATGCATCGAGGCCGGCCTGGACTCGGCGATCGTGCACGCCGCCAAGATCGTTCCCATGGCCCGGATCCCCGACGAGCAACGAGCAGTGGCGCTCGACATGGTCTACGACCGGCGGCGACCAGCCACTGCCACCGAGCCCGGATACGATCCGCTGCAACGTTTCCTCGAGCTCTTCGAAGGTGTGACAACCGCTGACACCAGGGCCGAGCGTGCTGCAGAGCTGCTCAGGCTGCCGGTTAGCGAACGGCTGCAACGTCGCATCATCGACGGCGAGGGGAAGGGCCTCACTGATGATCTTGATGCCGCTCTCGCGGACGGCAAGCCAGCGATGGAGATCATCAACACCGACCTGCTGGCCGGCATGCGGGTAGTGGGGGAGCTCTTCGGCTCAGGTCAGATGCAGCTGCCGTTCGTGCTGCAGTCGGCCGAAGTGATGAAAGCCGCGGTCGCCTATCTCGAGCCGCACTTGGAGAAGACCGACTCTCGCGGCAAGGGCACCATCGTGCTGGCAACTGTTAAGGGTGACGTGCACGACATCGGCAAGAATCTGGTCGACATCATCCTCACCAACAACGGCTATACCGTGGTGAATCTGGGGATCAAGCAGCCGGTCACCGCGATCATCGACGCAGCGCAGGAACACCATGCCGATGCGATCGGCATGTCCGGGTTGCTGGTGAAGTCCACCGTTGTGATGAAGGAAAACCTGGAGGAGCT
>JBKOUS010000067.1:0-5029 GCA_046723505.1 Actinomycetota bacterium | reverse complement strand
GGCTCCGAGCCCGGCGAGCACTGAGAATCGACCACACCGCCGCCTCATACGGCGAGCATCACCCCATCGAAACTGCGCTCATCGCGATGCCCGAAGCCAGTCTGGGACGCCGACACCTCTGCCTACGCGGCACCCTGAGCTAGCGCCGCATAGCCGCAGAGGCTCTACTGGCAGCACCACCAGGGTACGTACCTCAGCAGCCAGGAATGCCGCGGACGACGTAGCCCCGGTGTTGGAGGGCGGCGACGATGTACGGGAGGGCTGCGATGGTTTCGGACCGGTCGCCGCCGCCGTCGTGCATGAGCAAGATGCTGCCCGCCCTGACGCCGGGGCCGGTGGCCGCCGCGACGATGTGCTTGGTGCCGGGTCGGCTCCAGTCCCGGGTGTCTATCGTCCACAACACTTGACGAAGACCCTCTCGGCTGAAGATGCGCTCCAGTCTCCCGTTGGTCGCGCCGTACGGCGGCCGGATGCAGCTACTTCGCGGTCCGTGGGCAAGCTGCCACTGAATCTGTCTTGACCCCAGCCTGGTCAGATCGGGATGGTTATACGTGTGATTGCCGATATTGCTGCCCTCGGCCCTGATCTGGGCCGCCTCTTTGGGGTGCCGGCCTTGGAGGACGCCGAGCTCGAAGAATGTGGCCGTGGAGTGTGTGGCCCGCAGGACGTTGAGGATGGCCGGGGTGTACTGGCTGGGTCCGTCGTCGAAGGTCAGGTA
Source organism: Actinomycetota bacterium (assembly GCA_046723505.1). Classification (GTDB taxonomy): domain Bacteria; phylum Actinomycetota; class Actinomycetes; order Propionibacteriales; family Propionibacteriaceae; genus Microlunatus. Next base: position 4,311 of record JBKOUS010000067.1, on the reverse strand, counting down.
TACCGTGCCGCCTCGCTTCGCGGGTGGCTCGTCGACTTGCCGGGATCGCTGCTTGGGTGAGGCTTGGGCGGGTGGTGAGTTATCCGGCCAGGCTGGGTGCGGGGTACGCGGGGCCTGCGCCGACGGGCGCTTTTGTGAGGGGCGGGCGGTAGGCCTCTTCCGTGTCGGGGCATTCGCACTAGGCGGCTTGACCGTCGGGGTTTCATGAGGCGCGGACGCGATCACAGACCGTTTTTCGTCGTTGGAGCTGGTGCGTGCCCCGTCATCACTGGTAACCACAATGATGAACCCCAGTGCGAGCGCAGCCAGCAGCAATCCGTTGGACAGTATGCGGAGCCGGCTCACGGGACCAGTGATACAGGTGACGATCTCGCCAGCTGCCCTGAGGTGGAGTGCGCGGCGAGCATCGGCTCAGCCTACGATGGTTCGAATCCACAGCCCCGCACTCGACGAGATTCACAAGATATTTGAGACCTCCTTGCGGCGCACGAAACATTCCGGGTGTCTGAGGATGTCGCATGGTGCCTTGATGCTGACTTGCTGATCGCCTACCAACAGCAGATGGCCACCTCAAAGGCAGGCAGGTGGACACCGAGTGGCAATGGTTGAGGTCGACCTTCGGTGACCATCCCGAGCCTGTGCGTAGCGCCGCGTCGTCGGTGCTTGCAGTGCAGTCCTCGTTCTACCACTCGCCAGTCGAGGAAGTCAGGCTCGATAGTCGGACACGAGTCGGGTTGTGCCCATCGGGGATGCGGCGCGTTGACGACGCCGGAGAGCAGGGATGCGCTAATGAGGCGCTCAATCACTGATCACTGGGTCCGGCTACGCAACCCTGAGGGCTGGTGTCCACGGTCAAGATCAAAGCTACGGATGCTCATCAGTGGTCGCTGCCTGGCTCGCCAGCGCAGGAAGGGTCACTGAAACTGGTGTAACGCGTTGCCGTCGACGAGGAAGCATGGTGGGCATGGGTGGAGACCGCGAGTTCGATGTGGTCGTGTTCGGGGCCACCGGGTTTGTCGGACGACTGGTCGCTACGCCGATCTTGCTGGTGAGCTGCTGTTCGTGCGAGAGAGCATTGACCGGTATGACGCGCTTGCCGCTGTGACGGGCGCGGGAATCGTCCACTGCTGCGGCGTCGATTCGGTCCCCTCCGACCTCGGGGTACTGCTGCTGCACCAGGCAGCCGCGGCGGACGGCGCCGGCGGCCTGGCGGACACCACGCTGTTGGTGAAGGCGTTCAAGGGCGGGTTTAGCGGCGGGACGCTGGCCGCCATGAAAGTCCAGCTGGAGGAGGTCCGCGCAAACCCGGGGAGCCGCGCGCTCGTCGATGATCCGTACGCCCTCAGCCCAGACCGTGCGGCCGAGCCGGAAATGAGCGACGAGAGCGATCTGGCGTGGATCCGGCATGATGACGACCTCGACGTCTGGGTCGGTCCGTTCGTTATGGCCGGTGTCAATACCCGGGTTGCCGCCGGGGCCGTCAAAGCCGCCGCGGCCGGCATCGGCCTGCTGACCTTCAGGGCCGGCTTGTCCTATCGACCGACAAAAGCGCTGCTGATCGCGTGCTACCCGCGCCAGGTACCGGCCCCAGCGAGAGGGCACGACAAGGGGGTTCCCTTCAGATGGAGGTGCACACCCATACGTCGGGTGGCGCGCATTACGGCGTCCTGGTCGCAGCCCAGGGCGAGCCGGGCTATACGGTTTCATCCTTGATCATCGGCGAGGCAGCGCTAGGTCTTGCCCTGGACCAGAATCGGCTTCCCGAGGCTGTCGGCGTACTCACCCCGGCAACGGCGATGGGTACGCTCCTGGTAGCTCGGCTCAACGCAGCGGGCGTCACCACGACAGCTTGGCGGAATCAGCGCCGTGACTGACCAACACTGATTGCGTTCTACGGGTGGCCGCCGCCAATGCTGCGCACTGCATCGCGATCGTCGGCTAGGGCAGGTCCCCGCACCAGGTCTACGCTCCTCAGCCACCGCCTGGAGGATCTTGAGCTGGCGGTCCACAAAGGCCTCAAGGGAGAACTTGCTGGTGAATTGTTGTCGCTGTTCGGCAAGCGCTTGATCATTTCCATCACGACGGCTGCCCGCGATCCTCGGTAATCACCTTCCTCGCGACCGGGGTAGTAATGGCTCATGCTGAGACTTGCCGACCTGGAGGCCTTCGTCGTACGCGCGAAGGGGTCGACGTACGTGGGAAGCGGCTCTATCGCCGAGTCAAGCCGGCTCGGCTCACATGACCTCGCGTTTCATAGCGATGAGTGGCTCTATCGCGACAGCTACTTCGGCGGCACGGATTTCCTTGGCCAAGAGTCGGTCTGGTTTCGAGCCGAACCGGTTTGGGCTGAGAACTACTACGGCTACATCCTCCGGCCGGACTTGATCGACGCCGCCCGAGCCGGGGCAACGATCAAGGCTGCCCTGTCGGCGATGTATCAACAGGGGCGCTTTCTGGGCGGCTTTGACTGGGCTGGCCAGCATGGCCACTATCAAGATCATTCGTCGGGCGACGTCTCGCACTTCCATGGGCGAGAGGTGATTCTCGTCTTCGGTGTCGAGGCATACGCACTGGATTACTGCGGTGGGCTGATCAAGCCATAGCCACCGGCGTGCCCAAACGCTCCGAAGTCTCGGGCCCCCACCCGGCTCGAGGGCAGGATGTGCCGATCGCGCCGCGCGCGTTCGCGATGTTTGATCGGGCGGTGGACACCTTCGGTGTCACGCCGCAACTGGTTTGACGGCCGGCCCTTCGCCCCCACGCCACCCCGAACGACGCCGACTGATCCATGATCATGATCAGTCGCATACCGTCGGTGTGGGCGCCAAGGCCGTCCACCGCCGACTCACCGTAAGGCTCAATAAATCCAACAAATCCACAGACAACGGGCGGACCAAACACGCCCTTGCCATGGCTTGACACGAGCCACCGCCACCTAGTACTTCACGTGTCGCGCTCGTCGACGCTTTGGCACGGCAAAAAGATGCGCGAGAAAGCGCCGTCCCCATGAAAGATCGTTCGCCGCGATGGCGCGAGGTTGCTGCTCGTCGCCGGATCTTCGTCGGTTCCCAGGTTCCGCGCGTAACGCGGATGTGCGCCTCCGGAAATCTGGAGTCGGACGCGGGTTCCGGGGGTGAAGCGATGAGCCATGGCATCGAGCTGAAGCCGGATAGTCCCGCTGGAATCCTCCGGCTCTAACCTTTGGAACGCATCGCTCACATTGATGGAACGCCCGTTCTTGCGCACCTCACACAAGCGAACAAAGAGGTCGGCATGCGGATTGTCAGTGTGGTGCACCAGCTCGACGACCGGGTTCCCGATCACCTCCAGCGGTTCATTCAACGGCGGGCCGGTAAACGTCAGCACATCGTCTCGTTCCTCGAGCTTCCGGTTGTCGCGGTACCCGCCTCGTGCCGGATTGATCACCCGACCGCCGACAGCTGGCGTGGGATGCGCCGGATCGTAGATGAACGTCGACGGACCGGCGGTGGACGTCGGCTGGGTGTCACCAAGCTCACCATCGGGCTGAAGATAGAGGACGCGCTCAGTGGAAGCCGGAGGCCATTCCGGCACGTAGCGCCACTCCTGGGCACCTGTTACAAAGATGCGGACCGGGCTTGGCCGCTGCCGGCGACCGGTTCCGGCGAGATGCTCGGCCAGCCAGTCAAGGGTCTCTTCCATGACGATTCCAGCGCCCTTGGTGGCAACCTGGACATGGGTCCACGGGCCGATCGTGAGGCCGACGTCGACGCCGCGGCGCCGCAGTCGCTCGTACTGTTCGATCATCTGAGCAGGGAACCGATCCTGCCAGCCTTCCTGCAACAAGAACGGGATGTTAACCCGCTCGAGCGCCTGACCCAGCCGCATCGATCGCCACACCGGGTCCTCGGCATCCGGCGCCGTGAGCCACTCCCGGTACGGCATCCTGCTGCCCGCGAGGACTGTTTCTTGGGCACGGACGAGAGGAAGCTCCTCGAACCCAGGCTTCAGGCGGCGGCCAGCCGACACGCTGCGCAGAATGCCGCCGACCAAACCAGCTTCCAGGTGCCCGAAGCCGTCCAAAAGGCCCAGAATCTGTTCAAGTGAGAACGCTCCGGCGCCGTGTACCACCCAGTGGTGGTCGTGTGCGGTAATCGCGATCACCGCTGCCGCCAGCTCCGGCGGCGGATCCATCATCACGGCCCAAGCCGTATACCCCAGATAAGAGGCTCCGCACAGCGCGAATCGTCCGCCGAACCAGGCTTGCCTTCGCAGCCAGGCGACGGTGTCGGCTCCGTCATCAATCTCATGACTGAATGGCTGGAAGTCCCC
>JBKOUS010000194.1:0-16312 GCA_046723505.1 Actinomycetota bacterium | reverse complement strand
GGCCGGCATGGCGTGTGCGCTGTGGCCCATATAGTTGCGCGCCCACGCCTGCCACGTGGCGGCGTAGGCAATGACCTCCGCGATGTCATGGTCATTGCCGAGTCCACGGGCAGTCGCGAAGTCGGCGAGCGCCTCGTCGAATCGCATGGCGTTCGTCAACCCCCAACCGCGCCAGGCGTGGGCCATTCCCTTAAGCCTGGGTTCGCCCGCTGCCGCGATTTCGGGGAGGTGGGCCTCGAGCTTCTCGAGGATCCCCGGGAAGTCACCGAGGTAGTAAAAGACGAGCATCCATTCATTCAGCACGGAGCTCGCCAAGTCGGTCGGGGAAAAGGTGCTCGAGGGCGGCGGCGACCCGGCCGTGAAGACGTCGGCGCTCCGGTCGCACCAGCCTGGCGTAGGCGACCCTCCTGGGTGAGCGCGTGCTTGAACAGGTACTCGAGGTCAGGCTCGGGCGCCTTCACCCGCACCAAATCGGCTCCGACGAGCCCGCCGAGCGCACGATCGAGCTCGGGGTCGCCGGTCACCTCGCGCACCACTCGGTAGAGGAACTCACGCCCCACCACCGCGGCATCCATCAGGACGCGTCGGCGGTGTTCGTCCAGACGGTCCAGCCGCGCCGCGATGACGCCGTGAATCGTCAGGGGGATCCCGCCGTCCTCGGCCACGCTGCGAATCGCCACCAACGCTCGTTATCGACGATGAGGGATCCAGCCTCGTGCAGGTGATGCGCAAGCTCCTCCACGAAGAACGGATTGCCGCCCGCGCGTGCGGCGACGACGTAGACGAGGGAGTCCGACGGGGTCCCGTCGAGCAGGTCCCGCAGCATCGTGCTCACCTGGTCCTCGGTGAGATCACCGACGACGATCCGCTCCTCGCCGATGCCGAGCGAGATTCCAGGGCGGTAGTTCACGACGATGAGCACAGGCGCTGACACCAGCGACCGGGAGGCGACGGAGGAGTCCTAGGGTCGATCGGTCGGCCCATTGCAGATCCTGAATACACAGCACCGTCGGCTGCCTGGCGGCGATTGCCTCGACGAGCGCGACGACCGCAGCAAGCAGACGTTCTTGGTACACCTCGCGGTCGACGAAGGACTCCTCAGCCCACGTGGTACCGAGGAGCCTCGTCAGTGGCGGGACGATGGCGACAACGGACTCTGGCTCCACCAGGTCGGCCACCCCAGCGAGGAGATCGGTCACGGGGGCAAACGGCGTGGTGTCGCCAAATGCGTACGCCCGTCCTTCCAGCCATCGGACCCTGCCTGCGCACGCTCTGCGGAGCTCATCGACGAGGCGGGTCTTTGCCCGCACCCGCGTCCCCTTCGACGGCGACCATGCTGCCCTTACCCGCCTCGAGACGCTCGACGAGGGTTAGCAGTTGGGTCAGCTCACGCTCACGACCGACGAACTGGGTCTGGCGCGATACCGGCTGGCCCATCGGCATCCGCACGCGCACCACGCGCCGGACAGACACCGGTACTGCCTTTCCCTTCAGCTCGACCCGGCCGTGCTCCTCGACGTCGACCAGATTGGCGACGAGCTGGTAGGTGTTCGGGCCGACGAGAATCTCGCCAGTGCTGGACAGATCCTCGAGTCTGGCGGCGACGTTCACGGTGTCACCAACTTGTCCCGCCACAGCACCGAGGAACGCGGTCGGCGACGTCACGACCATGCCGGTCTCAATCCCGCTGTGCATTCGAACGGGCCGGCCGACGCGGCGCTCGATCCCAGGACTCATGGCGTCGACGGCGTCGTGAAGTTCGATCACCGCCCGCACGGCTCGGATCGCGTCATCCTCGCGTGCCATGGGGTCTCCGAACACCGCCATCACGCCGTCACCGAAGAAGGCTGGCGATGCGCCCCCACCGCCACGCCGGCCGCTATGGACCAGTTGGCCGCGCACCCGACACCGTTTCAGGACGCCAGCGGACAGCTCACCCTGGTTGACGGACGGGCGGTTTTCGGGCTGATCCGGGCGGAGCGGGCCAGGCTGCGGTGGGTCCGGCAGGGGTAGTCTGCCGGTGACGCGAGGGCAGGATTCGATTTCTCTGGAGGGTGAGCGGCACTCGATGGCGAACGAACGCAACCGCGATGCGGCCAGGGGCGGGCGGCAGTCGGTCACCATCTTCGGCCCCGACTTTCCTTTTCCCTTCGACGACTGGATCGAGCACAGCGCGGGGCTCGGCGCAGTCCCGGCCGAGCGTCACGGCGAGGAGATCGCCATTGTGGGCGCCGGCATATCCGGTCTGATCGCCGCCTTCGAACTGATGAAGCTGGGCGTCAAGCCGGTCGTCTACGAGGCCTCGCAGCTGGGCGGGCGGCTGCGTTCCCAGCAATTCGAGGGCGCACCGGTCGGAGTGGTCGCCGAACTCGGCGGTATGCGCTTTCCGGCGTCGTCGACCGCCTTTTACCACTACGTCGACATGCTCGGGCTGGAGACGCGGCCGTTCCCCAATCCGCTGACCGCCGCATCGGGCAGCACGGTCATCGACATTGAGGGTGTTACCCACTACGTGGAGCGGGCCGAAATGTTGCCTCCGCTGTTCCAGCAGGTCGCCGACGCCTGGGCTGAGGCGCTCGAGGGTGTGCACTTCACCGAGATCCAGAACGCGATCCGGGCACGCAATGTCCCGGCGCTGAAGTCGCTCTGGAACAGCCTGGTCCCGATTTGGGACGACCGCACGTTCTATGACTTCGTGGCGAGTTCCGAGGCGTTCTCGAAGCTGTCGTTCCACCACCGCGAGGTGTTCGGCCAGGTCGGCTTCGGCACCGGTGGCTGGGATTCCGACTTCCCCAACTCGATGCTCGAGATCCTCCGCGTCGTGATGACAAACTGCGACGAGGACCAGCACCTGGTGGCCGGCGGCGTCGAGCAGGTGCCGCGCGGCCTGTGGGAGTACGCGCCGTCCGGCCTTGTCCATTGGCCGGTCGGCACCACGTTGGCTTCGCTGCACTCCGGCGCCCCCCGGGCGGGTGTGGCCAGTATCGTGCGGGACAACGACGGTGGTGGGTTCGTCGTCACCGACGCCTGGGGCGACGCCCGCCATTACGCCGCGGTGCTCATCACCTGCCAGAGTTGGCTGCTCACCACCCAGATCGAGTGTGATGAGAGCCTGTTCTCCCCGAGGATGTGGACGGCATTGGACCGCACTCGATACATGCAGTCGTCGAAGACATTCGTCCTGGTCGACCGTCCTTTCTGGAAGGACAAGGACCCGCGCACCGGCCGTGACGTGATGAGCATGACGCTGACCGATCGCCTCACTCGGGGCACGTACCTGTTCGACAACGGGGAAGGCAAACCGGGGGTGATCTGCCTGACCTACTCGTGGATGAGCGACGCCATGAAGATGCTCCCACACCGGGTCGACCACAGGGTCCGGCTGGCGCTGGCTGCGCTGCGCAGGATCTACCCCGACGTCGACATCGCACGCCATATAATCAGCGACCCGATCACCGTGTCCTGGGAGGCCGACGCGCACTTCCTCGGTGCATTCAAGGGGGCGCTGCCGGGGCATTATCGCTACAACCAGCGGATGTACGCGCACTTCATACAGGACACCTTTCCGGCCGAGCAGCGAGGCATTTTCATCGCCGGGGACGACGTCTCGTGGACGCCAGCGTGGGTCGAGGGCGCCGTGCAAACCTCGCTGAATGCGGTCTGGGGCATCATGCGCCACCTCGGCGGCGGCACGCAGCCGGACAATCCCGGCCCTGGGGACGTGTTCGCCGAGATCGGCCCGATCGAGCTGCCCGACTGACCGGATCGAGGCCGAACAATGCGCGTCGCTATCTACCAGTGCGAGCCCCGTCCGACGCAGGTTGCCGCCAACTTGGACCGGCTGGCTCACGCCGCCGGTGAGGCAGCAGCCCGCGGGGCGGAGCTGTTGTTGTGCCCGGAGATGTTCCTCACCGGCTACAACATCGGACCGGCCGCCGCGCGCCGCCTGGCGGAGCCCCGCGACGGGGACTCGGCGCGGCGCGTCGGCAGGATCGCCCTCGAACGCCGGCTCGCCATCCTGTACGGCTATCCCGAACGCGGCTCAGGGGACTCCGTCTTCAACGCCGCGCATCTGGTCGGCGCCAACGGCAGCAGCCTCGGTCATTACCGCAAGACCCACCTGTTCGGTGAGCTCGACCGCATGATGTTCTCGGCATCGGAGGCAGTGTCACCCGTGGTCGACCTGAACGGCTGGCAGCTCGGAATGCTGATCTGCTACGACGTGGAGTTTCCGGAGAACGCCCGCCAGCTCGCACTGGCAGGGGCGGACCTGATCGCGGCCCCGACCGCGAACATGATCCCCTACGACATCGTTGCCACCACGATCGTCCCGGCCCGCGCCTTCGAGAACCAGGTCTACATCGCCTACGCGAACTACTGCGGCCGCGAAGGCGAGATCGAGTACTGCGGGCTGAGCTGCATCGCCTCGCCTGACGGCACAGAGGTCGCGCGCGCCGGCCGGAGCGAATCCTTGATCGTGGCCGACCTGGACCGATCCCGGATGGCAGCCTCACGCAGCATGAACTCCTACCTCACCGACCGCCGCTCGGAGCTCTACCAAGGCCTCGCCACTCCCGTTGCTACGTCGCCGCGCTCGCCCGGCAGCTGAGTGGCCGCGCTGGCCTGCGCACGGGCGCCGTCACTCGCGTGAACGGACGCGGCCGCGATCGCGCACGACTACGACGTGTCGAACGACTTCTACCGGATCGTGCTCGGACCATCGCTCACGTACTCGTGCGCGCTGTGGTCCGATACGACGACGACGCTCGAGAAGGCCCAGGCCGACAAGTACGAACTGATCTGCCGCAAGCTCGCGCTCGAGCCGGGGATGCGACTCCTCGACGTCGGGTGCGGGTGGGGTGGCATGTTGCTGCACGCGGTGGGATTTCACGATGTGCGCGCCGTCGGGGTGACACTGTCGCGCCCGCAGGCCGACCTCGCCCGCAAACGCGTCGCCGAGCGGGCCTCACGACGGTCAGTATGACGCCATCAGTCTCGATCGGGATGTTCGAGCACGTCGGGCTCACCAAACTCGACGCCTATTTCCGTCGGTGCCGCTCGTTGCTCAGGCCCCAAGGCATACTCCTCAATCACGGGATCAGCAACCCCGGTCATGCCCGTCACAAACCGCGCCCGGTTTGCCCCGCGGGCGTTGCGGTGGGGTTCACGAGCGGTAGGTCTTTCCCGACGGAGAGTTGCACGAAGTGGGCTCGGTCGTATCGGCCACCAGCGCGCCGGGTTCGAGGTACGCCACTTCGAGAGCCTTTGCGAGCGCTACGCCCTCACGTTGCGGCGATGGGTCGCGAACCTCGAGGCGGGTTGGGACGACGCCGTGCGTCGAGCGGGGGCGGACGCGCCGCGTATGGCGGCTGTACATGGCGGCCGCGGCTATCGGATTCAAGGAGGACCGGAACCAGATACACCAGGTCTGGCGGCGGCCACCGTCGACGGCAACAGCGGATTCCCGCTGCGCCCGTCGTTCAGTTGACGTTCGCGGCGTTGAGGACCTCGGTGACGACGTCGGGCAATGTGGCAGACGCGGCCACGTGTTCACGATGGAAGACGGCCGGCCCGCTTGACCCCGCGTACGTCACCCGGGTTGTTCCAGGTAATCCGGAAGGAAGGTGAGCCGCTGCCGGAGCTGACCTTCTACGGTTTGCGGCGCTCTGCGGCCTCACTCATGCTCGCCGGAGGTGCCGACGTCAGTACCGTCTCCAAGCTTCTCGGCTATGCCTCGATCTCAATCACCGCTGACGTTTGTGCGCACCTTGTGGCAGCCGTTGGGCAGCGGGCCGTGGACGGTGCCGCAGAACTGATTGCACACACAGTGCACTCACAAGAGGCTGTGAAGGGCTGATATGAGTGGCATCCTGGGCGGCCGGATGGCCTGTGACAAGGTGGAATGCTGGTCGGGCTGGCGAGATTTGAACTCGCGTCCTTGACCCCCAGATCGGGCCTCCACCGTTGACGAGCGTGAACCACTTATCGCTGGTGTCCATCGTTGACCGTTGAGATGCGCTGAGTTAGGCCGCCGTGGTCCGTAGTTGGTCCGTAGTTTCGCCGCAGTGCCATGCCGCGCTCGTGCCAACCCACCTCAGGGGAAGTGTCAGTTCTGTCTTGCAAATCATCAGCTCGACGGGCTCTGGGGCCGCTGGTTGGCGGGCCACGTCAATGGAATGCTCGTCGATGCCGGCTCGGGTGCCGGTCGTGGCTGCCCGGCACTGGTTCTCGATCGCGCCGGGGCGGCTGTCGGTGTCGACGTCTTTGAGTCGGTCGACCTGTCAGCGCGTGTGGTCGCGCTGCGCGCTTCATTTAGCGTCGATGGTCGTTCCGGTCTCCTGGTAGCTGTGTCAGCGCGCCGGGCCGGTGGCTTCGAGAAAGGCGAGCACGGCCATAATCCGGCGATTCACCTCCCTTTCCTCGGCGAGGCCAAGCTTCTGGAAGATCAAGCCGATGTGCTTCTCGACCGCGCGGTCACTCATGTAGAGGGTTTTGGCGATGGTGTGGTTGTTACGCCCGGTGGCCATCTGCTGGAGCACCTCACGCTCACGGGCGGACAGCCCGAGCAACGCAGATGGTTCCTCGTAGGACTTGCGGGCGAGCAACACTTCGATGACCTTCGGGTCAAGAGCGGACCCGCCCCGGGAGACTTCCTGCAGCGCTCGGATCAGCTCGTCCCGCTCAGTGACGCGCTCCTTGAGGAGGTACCCGAGGCCGCCCACACCGTTCTCGAGCAGCTCGAACGCGTAGTCGTCGTCGGCGAACTGGGAGAGCACGACGACCCCGATCTCGGGGTATTCCGCGCGGATTCGCTTCGCGGCGTCGATCCCCTCGGTGGTGTGGGTCGGCGGCATTCTGATGTCGGTCAGTACCGCATCGGGCCGATGCTCGGCCACTGCCCGGACTAGCTCGTCGGCGTCGGCGACGGCAGTGACCAGCTCGATTTCGTCATCCTCGCTGAGCAGGGCGGACACACCCGCCCGTACGAGGTAGTTGTCGTCCGCGAAGACCACACGCAAAGTCATCTTCCGCACTGTAGACCCGCCTGGTCAGCGGGGGCGGTCCGCATCATGTCGTGTGGCCAGCACCCTGCTCTGGAGAGCTCCCGTCCACGATGATGGTTAAGAGGAGGTCAGCCGGTGAATTCGGTCCGTGTTCTTGTCGTCGATGACCAGGCCCTGTTCCGTCGCCTGATGGGCGCTGTCGTCGAGGAGACAGCGGGCTTCGTCCTGGTGGGCAGCGCAGCGTCGGGTGAGGAATCGATCGTGACAGCCGGACTTCTACACCCGGATCTGATCTTGATGGATGTGAACCTCCCCGGTATCGACGGGATGGAGGCTACGCGCATATTGCGCGCCGACACGACGCCGGCCGCCGTCGTGCTTTTGTCGACATACGACGAGGACGACTGGGATGGGCAGGCGGAGGAGTGTGGGGCGGCGGCCTATGTCGCCAAGTCCGCTTTCGGACCGGACACGTTGACGGCGGTCTGGGCCGTGGCCGCCGGCTGAGGGAAGCTGACCTGCAGCCTCGCTGATGCGCCTTGTTCGTCGATAGTCACGGTGCCATCCCAGGCCAGCACCCGGTCGACCACGCCCTGCGCGCCGTCGGCGAGCCGGTCATTGAGGTCGACCGCGGTGATGGTCAGGGTGAGGTGCGAGTCATCGACGTCCAACTCGACCAGCGCCGAGCCGCCCAGCTCGCGAACCGTCTCGACGGCGCAAAAGTACGTGACCGCCTCGAGATGAGAGGGGAAGCGCGCGGTCCGCGCGGGAGGGGCCACCGCCAGAGCGACGCGGCCATTGGCACGCGCCGCATACACCCGCAGAGCCGCGGCCAGCCCTTTGCGGGCGAGCAATGGGGGAAAGACCCCCCGGGCGATGTCCCGCAGCGCTTCCAGGGCCAGGTTGGTCGTTTCCATGGCCGCGTCCAGGACCCGACTCGCCGCCGCCGGGTCGGTGACAGCCGCTGCCTGCGCCAGCCCAACCCGCAGCTGGGCCAGATGAGGCAGCACCTCCGCACTGACCGCCCGCGTCAGTCGCTGACGTTGGGACTCCTGAGCGGCCAGCAGTCGCAGTCGGGAGGCTTCGAGTTCCTCGGTCTGCGCGGCAGCCTGATCCACCTGGGCGCGCAGCTGCGCCGCGAGCTGGGCGTTGTGCATCCCCAGCCCGGCCTGGGTGGCGATGTCAGCGAGCAACGTCTTGTCCGTCCCCGAGATCTGCAGTCCCGCCGGCATGCTCACCGTGATTTCACCGATTCGCTCGGTGCCCTCCCACACCGGCTCCGAGTGCTCGCTGCTGGCCGCGACGCCAGGCGCTGGTGGTGATGGCCAGTGCGCGACCACGTCGTCTGCGCCGCCCACAGCCAGCCTTGCGGTGGCATGTGCGGCGCCAATGCTCCGTCCGGATACCTCTGCTACCCCTGGCAGGACCTGCTCCAGCGAGACCGCCCGGGCGAGGCGGCGGCACAGGTCAGCCAGGGCCTGGTAGGGCGCGGCCCGGCGTCCGTAGACGGCGCGGTCGCCCAGCCGCTGCACTCCACGCCGTAGCGGCTGGAACGCCAGCGCCACCAGGGCGGTCACGAGCACCGATGCCCAGTACTCCTGAGAGACGCGCCCACCAACAAGCGCGCCCAGCAGAACCACGGCGGCGACGTACCCGAGGGTCACGAAGATGACCACGGCGGCACCTACCACCGCGCGGTTGATGACCAGATCGATGTCATACAGGTGGTAGCGCAGAATCGCCACCCCGGCAGCGACCGGCACGCAGGCGTAGGCAACGAAGAGGGGAACCACTGCCCACACCTGGGTGTCGTCGCTGCCAAGCGCGGCCAGATTCGCGAGCACGAAGCCTGCTACCAGGGCGAAAGCGGCAGCGGTAAGCCAGCGCAGCTGCTGACGTTGCTCCCCGCGGGAGTGGCGAAGTCGCTGCACCAGCGCGACAAGACTGAGCAGTAGCAGCAGGACACTCACCATGGCCGATGCAACTCCGACGATTGACACCAGTGGGCTCAGCTCATCGGCACGGGTGATGGAGTCGATCGGCACGACCAGGACGGTGCTGAGGATGATGGCGACCTGCGGCACCGGTAGGGCCCACAGCACTGCACGCCACCGCCGCGACGGCAGCGATCCGTCCGGAAACAGCAGGAACACCGCCGCGAGCACCGACAGCGCCCAGCTGGCACCGAGCGCTGATGCGACTACGGTGGCGAGTTGGCCCGCCAGCGGCGGGCCCAGCGCGCCGTCGTGTAGAACATGGAAGGCGTACCCCTGACTCACCAAGCCGATCGCCGTGCCGAGCTGACCCGCCAGGAACAGCCAACCGATCGGGTTGCGCGGCTGCCGTTTGGCGATCAGGGCGCCGATCAGTGCGCCCAGCACGCAGCCCGCGGTGATGATGGGGAACGAGTTGAGCCCGGCCTCCGGATCGATCAGCCCGACGGGCCCTGAGACGACCAAGACGCCGTGCACGGTGGTGAGCACCGCTGTCGCGGTGAACATGGACCACGCGAGGCGTCTCGCGGTGGGTGCCCTCATGACGCGGACCCCAACGCTGCCAGAGGAATCTCGGCCCGTACTGTAGTCCCGTCTTGGTGGCTTGAGCGAATCGACAGGGCTCCGCCTACTTCCTGGATGCGTTCGGCCATGTGGGCGAGGCCCCCGTCGCCAGATCCCTGCACGTCGAAGCCTCGCCCGTCATCGCTGACAGACGCGGTGACGTTCCGCTCGTCGCCGTGGAGCTCGATCACCACCGCATGAGCCGAGGCATGCTTGGCAACGTTCTGCAACGCCTCCATGCAGCAGAAGTACAGGGCGAGCTCCACGTTGGCCGAGTATCGCCCCAGTCCGCTGCTCACGAGCTCGACCGGTAGCGAACTGGTGCTGGCGGCCGAGCGCAAGGCGGCCGTCAGGCCTGCCTGGGCGAGCAGCCGCGGCCGACCGCCCACTACCTCCAGGAGATCTGTCGCCGCCTGCTCGACAGATCGGTCCAGACCCTTCAGCAACTCGCCAGCCTGATGCGGGCTGCGAGTCAGCAGCCTCTGCACCAGCCGGATGTTCACCGCAAGCGCCACCAACTGCTGCTGCGCGCCGTCATGAATGTCACGCTCGAGAAGCCGACGCTCCACGTCCTCCGACGCAACGACTCTGCGCCTGGATGTTCGCAGCAGGTCAGCCCGGGCCGAAACGGCGAGCAGCTGATCATGCAGTTCGGTTGTCAAGCCCAGGTTGCGCAGCACCAGACCCGCCTGCGCCGCAAGACTGTCCAGCAACTCCTCCTCCACCGGCGTCAGTCGCTCACCCTCACGTTCCTCGACGACGAGTACGCCCAGCAGTTCACCGCTGTGCCGGACCGGGCGGACGTGCCGGCCAGGCACCGGTCTCGAATCGTCTGAGAGCTCAGGTGGGGTCGGAGGCTCGCCGTCGCCTTCGGGGTGGACCGCGGCAAGCCTGATTCGACCGCCGGCCAGCAGCCACACCTGGACCTGGCGGGCACCCACCCCGGCGGCGAGAACCTTCGCCATCCACATCGGCGTCTCCTGCGCCGACGCTCCGCTCTCTGGTGCGAAATGGGCGAGCACGTCGTACGGCAGCGGGTGCGGGCGACCCGATAGGCGGTTCGCCCACGCCCGCAGTCTCCTTCGCACAGGTTCGAACCCCACCGCGACGATCGCCGTGGCGACTACCGACAGCAGCGGGCTAGGCGCGTCCGAACGGCCCACGAGCAGGCCCACGACGATCACCACCGCGACGTAGACCGCGCCGACGAACACCGCCAGACCGGCCAGCACGAGGAGATGCTCCCGCAGACGTCCTCGTAAGGACGACCGCCAGCGACCGCGCGGCCACCAACCGCTCATCTCAACAGTCTGCTCGCGGCTTGGAGATTGGGATAGGTGTCCGACCCCATCCCCTGGTGGGGCTAACCGCACAGCGACCCGCCAAAAAGCCGCGGATGCCCTCCCCCACGGTGTGGCCACCACGATAGATCCCGGCTCTGCTGACCGATGTGATGGAAGCACCGTCCGGAAGGACGAACCACCCCAAGGAGATCTTCGATGGCACTCTCACCTCTCAGCCGGCATGCAAGCATGCTCAGCGTCACCGCTGCGGTCCTGATCGTCCTGAGCCAGGTCATGCGCCTAGGGCTCAGTTGGCTGCTCGGATCAGACTGGGCGACGACGCCGGCGTACACCGTGACCTACAGCATCGCCCTGCTGGGGATGGGCGCCCTGCTGCTCGCAGTGACTGCCATCTACACCCGCGGGCCTGCCGCCCTGGGCAGGCTCGGCCTGATCGGCTACCTGGCCGCGTTCCTCGGCACCCTGATGGTCGCCGGCGACTGGTGGTTTGAGGCGTTCGCGGTCCCGAGGATTGCGACTGCGGCGCCCGAGGTTCTCGACCTCCCGATATCCGGGTCGGTGCTCGTCGGCGCCATCGCCACGCTTGGGCTGTACACGGTGGGTTGGACGCTGTTCGGCCTCGCCGCCCTCCGGGCCCGCGCCTTCCCCCGCGCCGCGGCTCTACTGCTGCTCGCCGGTGGGCTGGCCGGCCCGCTCGCCCTGTCGACGCCGTACCAGATCCCGTTGGCGATCGCGATCGGTTGGATCGGCCTCACCTTGGAGTCGGAACCTCGCAGCCGGCACACCGCAGCGACCCCACCACCACCCGGGCCTCCGCTTGCTCATCGACCTGTAGCCGACCCGACATCGTCCAGCGGCGCACAGGTGCAGCCATGAAACCCTTACGACTCCTTAGCATCCGTTTGCTCATGGCAGTGGCCTGCGCCATCGCATCGGTGGTCCTTGGGTCCACGTCTGCCGCCGCGGACGACGGCCCGGACCTCGCCGCCGTCGACCGGTACGTGCGCTCGGAAATGGACGCGCAGCGCATACCCGGCTTGGCGCTCGGCATCGTGCACGGGGACCGCATCGTGCACGTGCAGGGCTTCGGACAGGCGGACAGAGCTGGACGGCAGGTGACCCCGGAGACGCCGTTCCTGATTGGTTCGGTGACCAAGTCGTTCACCGCCCTGGCCATCATGCAGCTGAGCGAGACGGGCCAGGTGCAACTGGACGCGCCAGTGCAGCGCTACCTGCCGTGGTGGCGGGTCGCCGATCCGGACGCGTCGACCCAGATCACGGTCCGTCATCTGCTGTACCAGGTGAGCGGGCTGTCGAAGGCCACGGGCAACGCGTACGCGACCAGCGGGGACACTCACGACTCCGCCCTCGAGGACCGGGTACGCGCGCTGCGCGACGTCGAACTCACCGAGCCGGTGGGCACCACCTGGCAGTACAGCAACGCCAACTACTGGACCCTGGGCATGATCGTGCAGGCCGTCTCGGGCCAGTCTTACGAGACCTACATTCAGCAGCACATCTTCGACCCGCTGCAGATGGGCAACTCCTACTCGTCGAAGACCGAGGCGGTGCAGCACGGCCTGCCCGCCGGCCACCGCTACTGGTACGGCTTTCCGGTCGCCTCCGAGGTGCCCTTCGACCGAGGCGGCCTGGGCGCCGGCGGCCTCAGCTCCAGTGCACAGGACATGACCCGCTACCTCAGTCTCTACCTCAACCATGGTCGACACGGCACCAGCGCGCTGGTCTCCCCCGCCGGTGCCGCCGAGCTGCAGCGGGCAGGGGTTCCGACCGGACTGGACGGCGTTTCGTATGCGATGGGCTGGGATGTCGGCTTAGTCCATGGCATCTCGACGATCTCCCATGACGGCAGCGGGTTCGACTCCCACGCAAACGTCGTCCTCCTCCCCGACCGCGAGTGGGGCGTCGTAGTCATGGAGAACGGCGAGAACTCCCCTGACGAGTTCTTCGGCTCGCGCCGAATGACCGGCATCGCGTACGGCGTCGCCGGCCTGCTGATCGGACAGGAGCCACCCGCGCCCTCGTCGAGCAGGTCGCTGTGGGTGGTCTACGGGGTCGTCCTGGGGATCATCGTCCTGCAGGTCGCCGGGATAATCCGTAGCGTGCGGACTATCCGCCACTGGCGCGCAGACCCACTGCGACGCCCGACGGGAGCCCTGCGGATCGGGCTCCGAGTTGGCCTGCCCCTGCTGGTGAGCTGGACCTGGGCCCTCATCGTGCTCGTCGGCCTGCCACGGGTCATCCGCGCACCGCTGCCAGCCGTGCTGATGGGGCTGCCCGACCTCGGCTACCCGCTGGTCGCCAGCGCCGTCCTCGCCTTCGGTTGGGGCCTGGCTCGGGCCGTGTGGGCGATCCGGACCCTGCGCACTCCCCCTACCCCTGTGTCTACGCCCGCGACCGACACCACCACCCAGGTGAGCTTGACACCCGCTAAGGAGATTTGATGTCCGACACAACAGTTGCCCCTCGCCCAGTTCACACCCAGGGCCTGGTTCGGCGGCACCCCCTGGTCAGCTTCTATGTCCTGACATACGCCGTCTCATGGTTGTTGTGGGCCCCCTTGGTCATCTTCGGCGGCCGCCTCCCCGGCCCGGTGGCATTCGTCCTGCTCGGGCTGGGATCCCTCGTACCGTCCACGCTCGGCCTGGTGTTCATCGGGCTCCTCCGCGGAAAAGCCGGCGTGCGGAGGGTGCTTCGGCGCCTGGTTCATGGCCGGATCGGGCTCCGCTGGTACCTGGCAGTGCTGGCCCTGGCCATGCTGGTCCCACTCGCGGTCGGCGTGAGCGTCCTGATGGGTGGGGATACCCCGGTCGTCGACAACACCATCTTCGGCGTCCTGTTCCTGTTCGCGTTCATGATTTTCCCGGGCAGCGCTTTGGGTGAAGAGATCGGATGGCGGGGTTTTGTCCTGCCACGTATGCAGGCACGCCACAGTGCCCTGAAGGCCAGCCTTCTAATCGGGATCCTCTGGGGACCCTGGCACCTGCCGCTGTGGCTGACCGGGAGCGAGGGCCATCCGATCAGCCTCTACGTCCCCTTCGTCGTCGCGGTAGTCGCCTCATCCGTGTTCTACACCTGGCTGTACAACAACACAGGTGGCAGCCTGCTCATCGTCGTGCTCTACCACGCAGCGAGCAACCTGCCGATCACTGTGCTCATCAGTCCCCTCGGCAGCCAGATGGCGCAGCCCTTCCTGATCTACGTCGCGCTCACCGTCGTCGCAGCTGCCATCGTCGTGATCGTGAGCGGCGCCGAGAACCTGTCCCGCACCGCCCACAGGCAAGTCGAGCAGCCCTAACAACACCGGCGCTTGACCCGTAACAACGTTAGCCAGGCGACGACCTGAGCAAGGAGCTTGTCAGCTCAGTCAACATCGATGCACCGGCACCCCCGGTCTGGGAGACCCGGTCGACTTCGACGCGTTCCCCACGTGGACCCATTCATCACCTCCACTGAGGGCACGGTGCAAGTGGGCGGCCGGCTCACGCTCGGGATGCAACCGGTTAGCGGGTTAGCGGTCACACTGCGGCCCACTGTGGTCGAGGTGGTCAAGTGGCGCCGGCTCCGCTGGCAGGGCCGCCTTGGGGTGCGAGGGCTGTTCGACGCCGACCATCTGTTCCTCGTCGAGCCGCGCGGGCCTTCTGGGTCGCGACTCGTACAGCACGAGCAGTTCAACGGTCTGCTCGTACCGTTCTTTCAGCGGTCGCTGGACCGCGGCACACTGCCGGCACTCCACGCGATGAACGCCGCCTTGAAGGACCGGGCGGAGAGGGCGACAGCTGCGCGTGCCTGACCCGCTGACGGTTCGCGCGAGAGAGCTGGCCCACGGCGGCTGATCAAGAGCTACAAACAGCAACTCAACATCAGACGGGAACCCCGCTGAGCGTTCCTCGAGCGCGACTCAACGGGACACGGCATGGCGGGCCAGTAGTCACGCAAGCCGTTTCTGCTGCGGGACTCATCTCTTGATGCTGCGCCAGCCAGACCGAATACAACATCGCGATCCGTCTCCCTGGCCTGGTCTCACCCGCCTCTACATTCAAACTTGTATCCCGCGCCTAAACCCATATATCCCGTGAGACGTACCCCCTCTCATTCTCAGAGTTCGATGTTGAACACACCCCATGCACGACCGGAAGTAGCTCGGGTCGGCCTGACCGCACAGGCGGCATGTACCCCCTTCGGGTGGGTGTGACGATGAGCATCCACAAGCTCACAGCGGGGTCCGGGTATGACTACCTGACCCGGCAGGTCGCTGCTTTGGACTCGACCGAGAAGGGTCATATCGGGCTGGCGTCCTACTACAGCGAGCGGGGTGAGACGCCCGGGGCGTGGATCGGTTCCGGCTTGGACGGGATCGACGGTCTGACTGCTGGCGACCCGGTGACTGCGGAGCAGATGCGAGCGTTGTTCGGTTGCGGTCTGCATCCGTTGGCCGAGCTCCGGCAGCAGCAGCTGGAGGGACCGGACCTCTCCCTACGCGATTTCCAGGACGCGGCCCGTCTTGGAGCTCCGTTCAGGGTCATTGATGGTGTCGTCAGCCCGTTCCGGCTCGAGGTGGCCAGGCGCATTGTCGCGATAAACAGCGCGGCTTGCCTGCCGGCGGACGCGCTGCTGTCGGCTGCTGACCGGGCGCGGGTGCGGACCGCGGTGGCCCGCGAGTTTTTCCGGGCCGAGTATGGCCGGGAGCCGATGGATGCCCGGGAGCTGGCGGGACAGATCGCGAAAGGCTCCCGGCCGCGGACACAAACAGTTGCTGGGTATGACCTGACGTTCTCCCCGGTGAAGTCAGTCTCCGCCTTATGGGCGGTGGCCGATCCGGCGGTGGCGGCTGTGATCGAACGGGCCCATCTGGCCGCCGTCCAGGACGCGTTGTTGTTCATCGAGAAGCATGCCCTGTTCACCCGGACCGGGCCACAAGGGATCCGGCAGGTTAATGTGCGTGGCCTGGTCGCGACCGCCTTCACGCACCGGGACAGCCGGGCCGGGGACCCGGATCTGCACACTCACGTGGCGGTGGCGAACAAGGTGCAGACCCTGGATGGACGGCGGCTGTCGATCGACGGGCGGATGTTGTTCAAGGCCAATGTTGCAGCGTCGGAGACCTGATATGTAGTTCGTTTTGTCAAGTTGGGCATGGGTGGGCCGGCTGCCTGGCTGGGTGTCGGCGACCGGCCCTGTTTCCTTGCTGCTGGGCCTTTCCGGTTGGGCGTGTTAGCGACGCACGGTCAAGCCTGATATGCGCGGGTTGGTTACCGCAGGACGGGTTGTTCGACTGGAACGGGCATTGAACCGCCCTGGGTTCGTCGGAGGGTGTGTGGTTTAGGCAACCTCCCGGTTGGGGGTTGTGGTTCTAGCCTGCCGGTGATGCTGTTCGAACTCAATCGGGGGCAGGTGCCCGATCGAGGAGTGGAGCCGGCTGGTGTTG
>JBKOUS010000244.1:0-8095 GCA_046723505.1 Actinomycetota bacterium | reverse complement strand
ATTCGATCTCGTACGCTGCCCGAATCGGCTTGCCCATCTCGAGACTGATCAACAAGGCGATCTCCTTGCGGTGCTCCTCGACCAGGTCGGCGAAGTGCTGCAGGATCTCACCACGCTCTCGGGGGTGCAGTCGAGGCCACGCGCCATGATCAAAAGCAGTCCGAGCCGCCGCCACAGCGGCGTCGGCATCAGCTGGCTGCGC
This sequence comes from Actinomycetota bacterium, assembly GCA_046723505.1. GTDB lineage: Bacteria > Actinomycetota > Actinomycetes > Propionibacteriales > Propionibacteriaceae > Microlunatus. The sequence continues at coordinate 7,893 of JBKOUS010000244.1, read as the reverse complement.
CCAGGCGAGCTCGACCAGTGACGAGCCGTCCCGCGCAGAGGTCACCCTCCGAGTCGAGCCGTCGATCGCTGGCCGGCGTTCGCCGCCAATGAAGATGCCCTCAGAAATGCGGGCATCGGCGGCCAGTTGCCGCCAATCGGTGCCTGCTACCGGGTCGGAAATCATGCGCTCAACCAGTCTTTCCTAGGCTTGACCAATCGATCGAACTTAAATACGTTTGGGCCCTAACGATAGCCGGTCGGATCTGCGGAACGCCAAACCGCTGTCGACCCACGGACCACCTCGAGCGACAGACAGGGGCTGCGGATGACGACGGCGACCGTCGAGGGCGTGGCGGTGGACACGCGCCATTGGATCGGCGGCCAACGGGTCAAGTCGGAGACTACCTTCAGCGACATCTCCCCTATCGACGAGCAGCCGATTGCCGAGATCTCGGCCGGCTCCGCGATGGAAGTCGATGCTGCGGTCGAGGCAGCACAGCAGGCTTTTCCCGGCTGGGCAGCCACTTCCCGGAGAGAGCGCGCCGAGCTGCTGCGCAAGGTGGCAGACGGAATCGACGCTCGCACCGAAGACTTAGCCAGGGTCGAGACTCGAGACAATGGTTCACTGCTGCGCTCCCACCGGCGCAGCGTGATGCCTCGGGTAGGAATGAACTTCCGATTTTTTGCCGACTTCGTCGAGAAGCTCGAACACCCCGACGGCGAGATCCGCGGCCACCGGGAACGGATCAGCTATGACCCAGGCGGCGTTACGGCGATCATCACGCCTTGGAACGCGCCGCTCATGCTCGCCACTTGGCGGATCGGGCCCGCGCTCGCCGCCGGAAACACGGTCGTCGCAAAGCCGCCTGAGTGGGCACCACTAACGGCCTCCCTGCTGGCCGACATCACACACGAAGCTGGGCTGCCGGCCGGCGTATTCAACGTCGTCCAAGGTAGCGGCTCCCAGGCTGGCGCACCGCTAACGGCGCACCCCGGGATCCGTCGGCTGGCCTTCACTGGCTCCGTCCCGACTGCCGGCATGATCGCCAAGGCCGCGGCCCCCCACATCGTGCCGCTGTCCTTTGAGCTTGGCGGCAAGTCGCCCCTGGTGATCTTCGCAGACTGCGACTTCGACCTCGCGGTCAAGCTGGCAGTAGAGCAGTTCGACAATTCCGGCCAAGTGTGTCTGGGTGCGTTCCGGATTCTGGTGGAAGACTCCATCGCCGAACGCTTCCAAGAAGCCGTGTTGGCGACAGCAAACACGATCGTGCAGGGTGACCCTCGCGATGAGGCCACCGACATGTCGTGCCTGATCAGTCGGCAACACTTCGAGAGGGTGGACGGCTTTGTACGGCGGGCGCTGGCCGCCGGCGCTCGCGCCATCCTGGGCGGCTCACCGAATGACGGGCTGGGACATCTCTACTACCGGCCCACCATCCTCGTCGACGCTGAACCAGGCAGCGAGATCTTGACCGAGGAGGTCTTCGGCCCGGTCCTGACGATCCAGCATTTCTCCAACGACGAGCAGGCCGTCGACATGGCGAACAACACCCGCTTCGGACTTGCTGCGACCCTGGTCACTGGCGATCCTGATCGCGCCGAACGGGTCAGCGCACAAATCAACGCGGGAACCGTCTGGGTCAATTGTTTCTTCGTGCGCGATCTCGGCGCACCTTTCGGTGGCAACGGCAAGTCCGGGATTGGCCGTGAAGGCGGGATCTACTCGTTTGATTTCTATAGCGACATCAAGAACACCGTGTTCTCCCCAACTGGCTGGACCACACACACCTAAGACCTGAACGGCAAGCATCGAGAGCGAAAGGAGTACGAGCAATGGGCGATGTCGTGGGCGCGGGTCTGATCGCGCACGTGCCAACAATCGTGCTGCCGGAGGAGATCCGTCGGGAGCTGAACAACGGAGAGGACACCACACTGGTCGCCGGCTTGCAGCAGCTGCGCAAGGAGGTCTTCGAAACGCTCGACTACGACACCGTCGTCGTACTCGACTCCCATTGGGCTACCACGGTCGAGTTCGTGGTTACAGGGCAGGAGCGGCGGAAGGGCCTGTTCACATCCGAGGAACTGCCACGGGGGATGAGTCAGCGGCCCTACGACTTTCTGGGAGATCCGGAGCTCGCCCAGTTGATTGCGTCCAAGGCAGACGATCATGGCACCTGGATCACCGCAATCTCCGATGATCACCTGCCGATCTTCTACGCCACCACCAATTTGTGGGAGTTCCTCGGCCAGGGCCTGCCGGACAAGAGGTGGATTTCCATCGGCGTATGCCAAACCGCTGATACGGAAGACAACCTCCGGCTAGGCCGGGCGTTGGGGGACGCAATCGAAGACAGTGATCGCAAGGTAGTGCTGCTGGCTTCCGGTGCGCTCAGCCACACTTTTTGGCCGTTGCGGAAACTGCGCAAGCACGAGGCTGCCGGGATTGAACACATCTTCACTCCCGAGGCCGCCGCGGCTGATGCCGAGCGGATGCAGTGGTTCGAGGCCGGCGATCACGCGCGGGTGCTGGACAGGATGCCAGAGTTCTACCGATTCCGGCCGGAGGCGCGATTCGGGCATTACTTGATGATGATCGGCGCCATCGGTGAGGGTGATTGCACCGCCACCGGGCGCCGCTACGGGGAATACGAAAACTCGGTTGGCACCGGCCAGGTTCACTACTGGTTCGAGCCGCCTGAGGGCGGCTTCCCCAGACCACGCCGTACGCCCGAAGATCCGGAGGTCCGGCAACAGGCGGCCGGCCCGGATTTGCCGGCCGCCGGCTGAGCCAGCCCAGCTACCCAAGGAGCGCCCATGCCCCCTCGCGAGACGCGCCGCATCCTGCTGGACGGCAACATCGTCGATGTCGAGCGCCACGGTGAGGAGCTGGTTGCTGGCGATGGCCGAACGGTCGGCATCGCAGAAGCGGTCCATCTGGCGCCGGTGCTGCCGTCCAAGATCATCTGTGTGCATTTGAACTACTCCTCCAGGGTGCAGGAGATGATGTTGACCTTGCCTCCGGCACCGACGTACTTCCACAAGCCCGTGTCCGCGCTCAATGCGCACGAGTCAGCGGTCGTGAGGCCGCTGGGCTGCAAGTGGTTGAACTACGAAGGCGAGATCGCGGTCGTGATCGGCCGCACCGCGCGCAACATCTCACGTGACGTAGCCGGCGACTACATCCGCGGCTATTCGATCGCCAACGACTATGGCCTGCACGACTTCCGCGACACCGATTCCGGGTCGATGCTTCGGGTGAAGGGCTCCGACACCTTGTGTCCGGTGGGCCCGGGGCTGGTGGACGGTTGGGACTTCCATGGAAAGCAGATCCGGACTCTGGTGAATGGAAATGTCCGTCAGGACGCCAACACAGAAGAGATGCAGTGGGACATGCACTACCTGGTTGCCGACATCGCGCGGACGATCACGCTGCAGCCGGGTGACATCCTGCTGTCGGGGACGCCCGCCATCTCCCGCACCGTCTATCCCGGTGATGTGGTGGAAGTGGAGGTCGAGGGCCTGGGCACGCTGCGCAATCACATCGTCGAGGGGCCAACGGCAATCCGAACGGATGTGGGCGCACAGCCGACTGAATCCGAAGAGGTGCTGTCGACGGCTAAAGGCGGCGACTGGGAGTTCCGCGGAATTCGCAAGCCGGGCGTGTCCGGGAAGCATTGAAAGGAAATGGAGCTCTTGTGACTCAGGAAACACCGTCGAGCCCACCACCCCCGGCCGATCCATCTTCGGCAACTACCGACATTGCCCGACGCGATTCACAACAGCTCCGGCGTAGCACCCTCGGGGTGTTGGGCATCGCCTTCTTGGTCATCTCGGCAGCAGCTCCCCTGACTGCCATGGCAGGCGGCGCTCCAGTAGCGATGCTGCTCGGCAACGGTCCCGGCATTCCCGCCGCGTACGTCGTGGTGAGCGTGATCTTGCTGATCTTCTCGGTCGGTTACACCGCGATGGCCCGCCACCACACCAGCACGGGAGCCTTCTACAGTTTCGTCGCTCGCGGTCTGCGACAGCCTGCCGGCGGTGCTGCCGCCATGATCGCGCTGCTCGGCTACAACGCCATGCAGATTGGGCTGTACGGGCTGTTCGGCGCAGCCGCCGCCGGTTTCTTCAGCGACGTACTCGGGATCACCATTCCGTGGTGGGTGTTCGTGTTCCTGGCGATGGCGATCATCGCGGTGCTCGGCTACCGGCAAGTCGACCTCTCGGTGAAGGTGCTGGCGATCTTGGTCAGTCTCGAGTTCTTGATCGTGCTCATCCTCGACGCGGCGATCCTGATCCAGGGTGGCCAGGGCGGTACTGCACCTTTGGACGCCACGCCATTCACCTGGGCCAGTTTCACCACTGGCTCAGTTGCCATTGCTCTGCTGTTCAACTTCGCCTCGTTCATCGGGTTCGAAGCCACCACGATCTACAGCGAAGAGGCAAAGGACCCGAAGCGAACAGTCCCTCGTGCCACCTATCTCGCCGTACTGACGATCGGTGCCTTCTACACCGTGACGACCTACCTCATGGTCGAGGGGCAAGGCGCCGACGGCCTGCAGGACTACCTCGCCAACCTGCAACCCGACCCGACTGCGTTTTTGTTCGCGCTGGGTGCGACTTACATCGGGGCCGCCTTGACCACGGTGATGTCGCTGCTGTTCATTTCCAGCGTTTTTGCTGCACTGCTGGCCTTCCACAACGCTGTCGCACGTTACCTCTACGCCCTCGGCCGGGAAGGGCTGGTCCCGGCACAGCTCGGCCGCACGCATCGTAGGTATCTCAGTCCGCACACCGGCTCGCTCAGTCAGTCGATCTTGGCCTTGATCGTGGTACTCATTTTCGTGATCACTGCTCAAGACCCAGTGCTGGCACTGTTCACCTGGCTGACTCAGCTCGGCACATTGGCGATCATCGTCCTGATGGCCCTGGCCTCGTTTGCGGTGGTGGCCTTCTTCGCGCGCCACCGGGATCTCGACTCCAACGTGCTGCGTACTACCGTCGCGCCGATCGTGGGCGGCCTGGCAATGACTGCGGTCGCCATCTACGCCGCCGCGCAGTTCGGTTTGCTGATCGGCAACCCAGAGAGCCCATTGCGCTGGATCCTGCCTGCCTTGATCGTGGTTGCCGCGATCGCCGGGATCATCGCAGCGGTGAGCCTGAGAAGTCGATCGCCGGAGTTGTACGCCCAGATGGGTCGCCACCGCGACATCGAGCTGCTGCCAGGCGCCTAGCCGTCGGCCCGCCCGCGTTCCGGGCGTACGTCTTTCATCGCAGCCGTCAAAACGGTCGGTCGAATGGCAGAGAATCGCCGAATGAGAGACGCTGTGCCGGCCTACATCTTGCCGATGAGTTTCACCCCACTGAACGGTCTCACACTGCAATGGGCTTAACTCATGCCCTGGAATCCGGTCGAAGGGACACAAGAGATGAGAAGGCTGATCGTTCAAACTTTCCTGACACTCGACGGTGTAATGCAGGCTCCGGGAGGACCGAGTGAGGACGATGAAGGTGGCTTCAAGCACGGCGGCTGGTCGGTGACCTATTGGGATGATCAAATGGGCGAGGTCATGGGCAACGCGACGAGCAAGCCGTTTGCGATGGTTCTCGGACGCAAGACCTACGACATCATGGCCGCGTATTGGCCGACCGCCCCAGAGGACACCGGCGCCAAGGTGTTCAATGACGCCACCAAGTACGTTGCCTCGCGGAGTCCTCGCAAACTGGAGTGGAGCAACTCGGTCTTGATCGAGGGCGACGCTGCAGAGGGCCTCGCGGCGCTCAAGAACGAAGACGGGCCGGAGCTGCAGGTTCATGGGAGCGCCAACCTGATCCAGACACTTTTGCGCAACAACCTTGTTGATGAGTACCGTCTCTGGGTCTTCCCTGTTGTCATTGGATCGGGAAAACGGCTGTTCGCTGATGGCACCATACCCGCCGGACTGAAGCTCGTGGACAGCACAGTCTCCACAACCGGGGTCGTGATCGGCAGGTACGAGCCAGCCGGCGAGATTCCCATCGGTTCATTCGAGTAGGCGTGATCAGCTCGCGGATGCGCGATGGGATCCGACGACCTGCGAACACACTTGCGACGGCGACTCAGCAGTGCCTTGCGGGATCAAGATCGCCCGGCAGTGTCGGCACTGCGGAGTGCGCTCGCAGCGCTGGACAATGCCGAGGCGGTCCGGCCCACCGAGGAATTCCGGTCAGAGGCCAGTGAGCACTTTGCGGGTGGAGTGGCTGGCCTAGGTGCCGCCGAAGTGGAACGTCGGGTGCTGAACGCCGAGTCACAACGCGGGATCGTTAAGGCGGAAATCGAAGCCAGACTTGCCGCCGCTGCGACGTACGAGCAGCATGGGCAGAACGCCCGCGGGGCAGAGCTGCGTTTAGGGGCAGAGGTGTTGCTCGCCGTTCTTGGCTCTACCGCCTAGATCTCTGAGATGTTCCAGAAGGCAGCCGGGATGCTGCTGGCCCGCAAGAACGCGCCATAACGCTGTAGGCGTCAATTGCCATGACTTTCTGTCCGCTCCGCGGCGCAGCGACGGTTCCGACCTTTCTGGTCAGCTTCGTTTCTTAATTCGCGGGAAGGTCGCCATTTGTCTGGGATGAAAATATCCGTCGCCCAGACCGGGTGATGTGGTGTCTGCGACCGTGACCTATGGTCGGCTGCGGAGTGCCTTCCCCGCCGGCAGGACAGGAGTCGTATAGATGTATCGCCCGAGGTGGTCCCCCACTGCTCCGGCTCCGTGTTCGATGCACTGCGCGGAAGAGTCCGGATGAACACCGAGACGACCACGCGAACGGGCGGAGTTTTGGCCGCGACCTGCTTGTCAACTCTTGTCGTCAATGCCAACACCTCTGCTGTCAGCATCTTGCTTCCCGCCATTAGCGAAGACACCGGGATGTCAGTCGACACCCTGCAGTGGGCGGTGACCGGTTATTCGCTGGTCGGAGCTGCGGTGATCGTGACCTCGGGCTCGCTGGGCGATGTCTTCGGGCGCAAGCGGGTTTTCCAGCTCGGCCTGCTGCTCTTCGTCGTGTCCTGTGTGCTGATCGCGCTCGCCAACACCGGAGAAATGGTGATCGCCGGCCGGCTCATTCAGGGTGCAGCGGGCGCCACGATCCTGGCTTGCGGGCTCAGCCTGCTCTCGGTGGCCAACACCGGCCAGGCGCAGCTCCGGGCCGTGTCCTTGTGGGGGGCCGCTGCCGCTGTCGGCGCAGCGGCGGGACCCTTGGTCGGCGGTGTCTTGGTGGATATCACGGGATGGCAAGGCCTGTTTTGGATTGACGCAGGTGTCGCTCTGGTCTGCATGGCGCTGACCTTTTTCACTGTGACGGAGTCGCGCGATCCGGACCGGCCCCGCTCGATCGACTACGCAGGCACGATGCTGGTGGCGCTTACGCTTGCGCCCTTCATATTGGCCGTGAGCAAGGGCAGCGACTGGGGCTGGTTCTCGGTAGCGACGCTCGCTTGCTTTGGTGTGGCGGTCGCCTCAGCCTTCGCGTTCGTAGCTGTGGAACGGCGAGTCGCTGTCCCAATGCTGGACCTGGCGGTACTGCGCAATCGGGTCCTGGTCGGCGCCACGGTGGCCATCCTCATCGGCGCCGGCACGATCAACGCACTCATGTATCTGCTCAGCCTGTATTTCCAAGACCCGAGCACCCTCGGGTTCACACCGCTACAGGCTGGGTTGGCGACCCTTCCCGCAACTGTTGGTCTGGTCGTGATCGCGCCGCTCGTACCTCGGCTCGCCGCCCGCTTCGGTGGCCGTCTGGTCATCGGCGTGGGATTCGCCATCACCGCAGCGGGATTCGCGGCGGTTGGTTTCGTCCAACCGTCCTGGCGCTATCTGGCCTTCCTGCTGCCTTTGATCGCCATCGCCGTCGGAATGGGAATGTCCAATGGACCGGCGTC
>JBKOUS010000188.1:0-4955 GCA_046723505.1 Actinomycetota bacterium | reverse complement strand
CTGAGGGCCGCCGTGTCACGATCGACCGGGTCGCGTCATGACCACGACCACCGCAACGGTTGCCCTACCGGAAGCCGGCGGTGGCTGGCGTGAGATCGAACTCTCCGAGCCGCGGGCCTGGACGCAACATCCGCAGGCTTTTCGGAGCCGGATCGCCTTTGCCGCGGCTCACGTGGTGGCCGATCCACGCGGCGAGAATGTCCCAGGTGCGCCCGCAGCGATTGACTGGGAGGCCACGCTGGCGTTCCGGCGGCACCTTTTCAGCTACGGGCTGGGGGTTGCTGAAGCCATGGACACAGCGCAACGCAACATGGGTCTGGATTGGCCCGCTACTCAGGAACTGATCACTCGCAGCGCAGCGCTGGCCCGAGAGCATGGGGCCAAGATCGCGTCTGGCGCCGGAACTGATCAGCTCCTCGCGCCCGCCGGCAACCTTGACGAAGTCACCCGTGCCTATCTCGAGCAGGTCGAGTTCGTCGAGACGGCGGGCTCGCAGGCCATCGTGATGGCATCGCGCCAGCTGGCAGCCGTCGCTGGCGGTGCCGATGACTACCTTCAGGTCTATTCCAGCGTCCTGGCTCAGGCGACCCGACCGGTCATCTTGCACTGGCTGGGCGAGATGTTCGACCCGCAGCTGAGCGGGTACTGGGGGTCGATCGACATACCGACCGCGACCCGTACCTTCCTCGATTTGATCCGTGATCACAGCGCCAAGGTCGACGGCGTGAAGGTTTCGCTGCTATCCGCCGATCATGAGCAGGAGCTGCGCGCTGCCCTGCCCCCGGGCGTCCGGCTGTACACCGGCGACGACTTCAACTACCCGGAGCTCATCGAGGGTGACGGCGTCCATCACTCCGACGCTCTGCTCGGTGCGTTCGCCGCGATCGCGCCGGCTGCCTCGGCCGCCCTGAGCGCGCTTGATGCCGGCGACGTCGACCAATATCGCCGGGAGATGGCATCGACGATTCCGCTGTCGCGCCATATCTTCGCAACGCCCACGTACTACTACAAGACCGGGATCGCCTTCCTTGCTTGGCTGAACGGCCACCAGGACGGGTTCGTCATGGTGGGCGGCCTGCAGTCGGCTCGCTCGATTCTCCACTTGGCTCGGGTGTTCGAGCTAGCCAACGAGGCGCAGCTGCTGACCGATCCCGATCTCGGGGCTCACCGCCTAAGCCAGCTGTTCGCGACTGCCGGCCTAGCCCGGTGACCAACCGAGCGGCCTTTAGCCGGCTCTCGCTCAACCAGCGGACCACCGCCTCCTGGTCGCTGCCTGAGGCAGTGCAGGGCTGCGTCGACGCGGGACTCGGCGCGATCGGGATCTGGCGGGAACAGCTCGCCGAGTTTGGACTCGATGAGGCTTGTCGGCTGCTCTCCGCGTCGGGGTTGCGTGTGTCGTCGCTGTGCCGGGGCGGGTTCTTCACGGCTGCAGATCCCGCCGAGGCGCAGGCGGCTGAGGTGAGAAACCGCGAGGCCATCGAGGAGGCGGCGGCGCTGAATGCGGCAACACTGGTACTGGTCGCCGGTGGATTGCCGCCGAGCGATCGTGATCTGGAAGCCGCACGAAACCGCGCCGCCCGGGCTATCGAGCGGCTGGTCCCGTACGCACACGAGCTCCGAGTCAACCTCGGTATTGAGCCGATGAACCCGATCTACGCCGCGGACCGCGGGGTGATCTCCACGCTGGCCCAAGCGCTGGACATCGCCGAGCGCTTCGATGCCCCCGACGTTGGTGTGGTGGTCGACACCTTTCACCTGTGGTGGGAACCAGGCGTTTCCGCGCAGTTGCAGCGCGCCGGACAACGCATCGTCAGCTACCAGATCTCCGACTGGATCACCCCGCTGCCGACGGACACCCTGCTGGCGCGCGGCATGATGGGCGACGGCCACATCGACTTCACTGCCTTCACACGGGCGCTTGCGGCGGCGGGCTATCGCGGTGACATCGAAGTGGAAATCTTCAACGCCGATCTCTGGGCGGCCCCGCCGACCGAGGTCGTGAACACCATGATGGAGCGCTACCTCCGCCTGGTACAGCCCTACTTGGCTGAATCCACATGACCCGATCACCCAAACAGTAAGGACCGACGACGATGTGGACCCTTTCAGGATTTGTGGATGAGATCTCTGACGACTTCACCGAGCAGTGCAAGGTCGCTTCCGGTCTTGGCCTGCGCTATGTGGAAGTCCGCAGTGCGTGGGGAACCAATATCCTCGACCTCGATGACAGCCAGCTGGCCACTGTGCGGGAGACCCTCGCCGGATACGGGCTGCAGGTTTCCAGTATTGGCTCCCCGATCGGCAAGATCACCATCGACGATGAATTCCCGCCTCATCTGGAGCGCATGCGGCACGCCGTCGAGGTCGCCCACACTCTGGAGGCGCCGTACATCAGGATCTTCTCCTTCTTCATTCCCGAGGGCACCGACCCGGACAGCCGCCGTGACGAGGTTCTCACCCGCATGAGCGCCTTGGCTGACGTGGCCGCCGGTGCGGACGTGATCTTGGCGCACGAGAACGAGAAGGAGATCTATGGCGATATTCCTCGTCGCTGCCTGGACATCGTCACCACCGTGTCGGCGCCCCAGCTGCAGCTCGCCTGGGACCCGGCGAACTTCGTCCAGGTTGGAGTGCGGCCGTTCACCGAGGGGTACGCCATGCTGCGTCCACATGTCAGCACCATCCAGATCAAAGACGCGCTGCTGGCGGACGGGACGGTCGTGGTTGCCGGCGCCGGCGACGGCGAGCTGCGGGAGACGGTCCGAGCCCTCCGCGCCGACGGCTTCGACGGGTTCTTCTCGCTGGAGCCGCACCTCGGTGAGTACACCGAGTTCGGGGCGCTGTCCGGACCCGAGCTGTTCACCAAGGCCTGGAAGGCCTTCACCGACATTCTCACCAGCGAAGGAATCGCGTACGCATGAGTACGGTCATCGAATCCAACCACCGAATCCGGCTGGCCCTTGTTGGTGCCGGCGTTATCGGCACCATCCACGGGGCTGTGATCAGTGAACTGGCCGACCGGATCGAGCTGGTCGCCGTCGTCGACCTCCACCTAGAGCGTGCCGAGAAGCTGGCCGCCGAGCGTGGCGGGACGGCGTTTACCTCGCTGACGGATGCACTGCAGGCCGTTGACATCGATGTTGTGTCGGTCTGCACCCCGACCGGCAGGCACGGCGACGTCGCTATCGAGGCGCTCGAGGCCGGCAAGCACGTAATCATCGAGAAGCCCGCCGAGATCACCGTGGCGAAGACCGACGAGATCATCGCTGCGCAGCGGCGCGCTGGCACTCACGTCGCCGTCATCTCTCAGCACCGGTTCGACCCCGCTACCGAGGTAGCGATGGCGGCTATTCGCAACGGTGAGCTGGGCCGGCTGACCAGCGGCATCGCCTCGATCGACTGGTGGCGCGGGCAGACGTATTACGACTCAGGCGACTGGCGTGGCACCTGGGAGCTCGATGGCGGGGGAGCGCTCATGAATCAGGGCGTGCACACCGTCGACCTGCTCGTGGCCACATTGGGCCGCCCAGTCGAGGTCTTCGCCTATACCGGAACCCTCGCCCACGAAAGGATCGAGGTCGAAGACGTCGCTGTCGGTGTGGTCCGGTTCGAGAACGGCGCCTTCGGTGTGCTGCATGCCACCACCGCCGCCTACCCGGGGCTGAGCGCCAGACTGCAGGTGCACGGCGACCGAGGCTCGGTCGTCATCGACAACGACAAGCTGACCTTCATCCACCTCACTCCGCCCGACAGCAGCGCCGAAGAGCGGGCGTACGGCGAGCCGGGCACCTCTATCAACCAGATCTCCGACTACCCCGATGCCTCGGGTGCTGCCGCGCAGACCGCCGGCAGCGACCCCGGTCAACTGGCAAACGACGCCCACCGCCGGCAGTATGAGAACTTTCTGGCGGCCTTGGCCGGCGAGGAGCCCATCCGAGTCGATCTCGAGACCAATCGCCGATCGATCGGAGTGATCACGGGTGTGTACGAGTCGGCCCGGACCGGGAAACCGGTCGCCTTGTGATCATCGCAGCTCGGTCAGTGCCTCCATCCGCTCGCTAATCACGCCAACGAGCGCGCTGTCGTCACCGAGCCCGCTGTGGAGAGTCTCGAGCACTCCCGAGACTGCGGTGGACTCATCATCGGCTCCGACCGCAATGCGGGCGCGATCCGCGCCAGGGTCCCTGATCGGGGCGCCATGGCCACGTAGGTGCAAGATCCAGGCCGCGATGGCAGCGGCGCAACCGACTGGCATGCGGCCCTCCGCGCGCTCAGCAAGTAAGGGCGGCAGAATCCGCACCGGAAGTTTTTGTGAGCCATCGGCGGCAATCCGGCTCAGCTGATCGCTCATGCGCGGGTTGGCAAATCGCTGGATTAATGCGGCACGGTAGTCAGCAAGCATGTCCGCCGGCAGCGTGAGGTGACGACAGGACTCGTCCCACAGCGCCTCGACCCAAGATCGGCACTGCGGGTCGGCGATCGCCTCATCGATCGTGGCGTGACCGCGGATGCTGCCGGCGTACGCGAGCAGTGAATGTGACGCATTCAATAGCCAAAGCTTGCGCTGCTCGTACGGTGTGATGTCCTCCACCAGCCGGGCGCCGGCGTCCTCCCAGGCCGGTCGGCCGCCGGGGAAGTGGCCGGAGATCACCCACTCGGCGAACGGCTCTGTGGGCACTGGCGCTGCGTCCTCGTAGCCCTGAGCCCGCGCGACCAAGCTGCGGTCCTCAGCCGTCGTGGCTGGTGTGATGCGATCGACCATTGACGTCGCGAAGTCGACGTTCTGCTCCATCCAGGTCTGCAGCGTCGCGTCGACCACAACGGCCAGGTCAGTGACGACAGTCCTCGTCACAGCACCGTTCTCAGGCAGGTTGTCACAGGACAGGATGCTGATCGGGCCGGCGTCGGCGGCCCGACGGGCCAGCAGACCGGCGACCAGTCTGCCCGGCAAACTG
>JBKOUS010000240.1:0-6074 GCA_046723505.1 Actinomycetota bacterium | reverse complement strand
TGACGTGGTTCTGATGGACATCCGGATGCCCGGAATGGACGGGCTCGAAGCGACCCGTCTGCTGATGACCTCCCAGAGCCCACCACGGGTGCTCATGCTGACCACGTTCGACCTGGACGAGTATGTCTACGACGCGCTGCGCGCCGGCGCCAGCGGGTTCCTGCTCAAAGACGTCCGGCCTGAGCAACTCGCCGACGCGGTTCGTGCGGTCGCCGCCGGGGACACTCTGCTCGCACCAGCGATCACTCGCCGTCTGGTCGAGCATTATCTGCGTCGCCCGCCGCCCGGCTCCCGGACGCTGCCCGGTCTCAGCGCGCTGACCGACCGCGAGTTGGAAGTGCTGCGCCTTGTAGCCAGGGGCAGGTCCAACCAGCAGATCGCCAGCACGCTGTTCCTCGGTGAATCGACGGTGAAGACGCATCTCACCCATCTATTCGCCAAACTCGGCCTCCGCGACAGGGCCCAAGCCGTCGTCCTCGCGTATGAGTCCGGCCTGATCCAGCCTGGTGACTAGGGAAGCCGCCAGAAGCTGGTGAATTGCACGCGCGGCGGTCACCTGCCACCTCAGCCGGGGCCTATGGGGCCTGTGAGTATGGCAGCCACGCCGCTAAGACACGGCCTCACCAAAGGTCCTGCTCGTGGGCGAAACTGGATTTGAACCAGTGACCTCTTCCGTGTCAGTGATCTCTGCCGCACATGCCAATGCGGCGGTAGGCGTGAGTGAGGTCCGTGGGTGTACCCAGATGATCGCGGGGCGCCGGACCGATTGACTAGCAGTCTGACTGGCATGAGCGGAGCAGCTTGGAACTCATCTGAAGGCATGCCGTCAGGACGGGTCATCGTGGCCTTCGTCTGAATGGTGCAGTCGGTCGGATACGCCAAGACGGGCTAGCGAGGTAGGGCCACGTCCGTCCCTCCAAAGTGGAGCCGAACCTTGAGATCGGCTTGGAGGATGATGTCACTGGCGATGACGGGGTCGTCGTAGCTAACGGCGCGATGCGATGTCGGGTTCTTGAACAGTCCGATGGCGTCCGACACTTTTCGTTGCCACGGGCCAACAGATCACCGCGGTCCACAACGGTTACCCACCTTGGCCTCCCGTCTCTACCGATCGTAGATGGCGCCCCTGCGACCCGGCCGGCTTCGAAGATCGCGAGCTTGAGGCCACGCACGCAGGTGCCAAAGCCCACAGATCTCCGCCAGGCAGGTGGGGCCACCGGGTCTCTCGATGTCCGACGCACGAACATCAACGTCAGTCTGACACGTGGTGATTATGAGCGGCACTCCGTAGGCTCGAGATGAGAACCGGCCGATCTTCCCTCGGGAGAAAGGAATCACTATGGCCACCGCAGGCGTCGCCGAGCTCGAAGCCGTCGACCTCGCCGCTGCAGCCGAGCAGTATGTCACCGAGGGCTTTGTCCTGGTCAAGAACCTAATTACCGACGACGAGGCAGCGTCTTACCGCACCGAAAGTCATCGGCTGCTCGGGGCGCTCGGCGGCCAGGACGATCCGACCTGGGCGTCGGCGAGATCGGTTGCCGGTGACCAGGCGACCCGGCTCATGCACCTCCACGATGCCCAGTTCTACTCCGCGGCGTTTTCGAGGCTGCTGGTGGACGACCGTTTCACCTCAGTCGCCGCCGCCGTGCTTGGCGCACCGGGTAACGTCCAGCTCCACCACACCAAACTGTTCGTGAAGCCGCCGGAGAACGGGTCACCATTCCCGCTGCACCAAGATCATCCGTTCTTCCCGCACACGCTGCACCGGGTCGGCGCGGCGATCTTCCACTTCGACGACGTCCCTGAAGAAAGAGGGTGCGTCCGGGTCATCCCCCGCAGCCATCTCCAGGGGCCGCTCGAGCACGACCCGAGCGGGAGCTTTCATCTGCCCGACATCCCGTTCGAGTCGGCTATCCCGCTGCCGGCCGGGGCCGGTGACGTGCTCTTCTTCACCTACCTGACGATCCACGGCTCCGGAGTCAACGTCAGCAACGAAGCCCGGACAACCTGGCTGATCCAGTACCGCGATCCGGCCGATCGGTTGGTCGGCAATCAGCACACGGGTTCGCTGGGTCAGGGCATGATGCTGGCGGGAGAGGACCCGACCGGCCGGAAGTAGCGTCATCGAGCCCGGCTAGCGGGGGCCCGTCCGCTTGCCGACCTGCTCTTGCGGCCGCTGACAATGCAGGTCGGGGGTTCGGGGTCAGCTTCGAGGCGGCACAAGATCACGGCGCCCGGCCCGATGACTGCCCGCTAGCGTTCCTGCGTGGGCCAGACAGAGCACGGCACCTCGACGGATTGGAGTGCCGGGTGTCACGGCGCCCACTGCCGACGTGCTCACAGCAACGCCCAGAGACGCTACGGCCGCGCTAGCCATGTTTCATAAGTGCCTGGGTAGCCATTCGTTGGTCGGCGCCCAGTGCCACCACCAGGAAGTCCGCCTCGTACGTCGCGGTGGAGCGAACGATGGCGGCGCGGGGCATCGAGTACACCAAGCGTCGTCGCGTCTACGGCATCGATCCCGCCGACAGCTGGCGCATTTTAAGGACCATGACGAGCCGTATGACCTGTTCATCGGCATCCCGGTGCACAAAGTCCCGGACGTGCTGGTGGAGGCGGGGCTGACCGAGAATGGATGGGTCAAGGTGGACCCGTTCACCCTCGCCACCCCCTCCGCTGGCGTCTACGCGCTAGGTGATTGTGCCGAGACCGGGATCCCCAAGGCCGGTGTCTTCGCCGAGTCGGCCGCCCGGGCCGTCGCCGACGAGATCGCTGCCGGCATCCGCGGCGGCAGGGCCAGGCCGTATGACGGCAGCGGCCCGTGTTTCGTGGAGATGGGCGACGGCGAGGTGGGCCGGGTCGACGTGCACTTCCGGGCCGAGGGGAGGGCCCACAGCTCCACTGCTGGGACCCAGCCAGGAGCACGCCGCCGAGAAGGCCGAATTCGGAGCAGTCCGTCGCGCCCGGTGGTTCGACCTATAGCACCATCGAGGCATCATCGGAGTCCCCGGGGGGCGCTCAGAAGCCCGCAAGCACCAGCCGAAAGCGGCCCCGAGGGCCGGCGCCCATCCATGTGGCCGCCATGGCGGAGCCGAGCGGTCCATGTCACGGCAAAGGCGGTCCTCCGCTGCTGCAGGGCCCTGACATCTAGTAGCGCTACGTCCTTTTGGAAGCTGCCCCCCATCGCATTTATTAGCAGCGCCCTCGTGCCGCAATAGGCGGCTCCGTCGCGGCGTCTACACATATATCGGGACAGGAGTCGGGACGTGGCGACCATTGATGTCGAGGCGCTGGAGGCCAAGGTCAAGCAGGTGTACCGCTTGGTGGCCGAACAGCCACACGGTAGCTACTACTTTGAGCTTGGGCGGTCGCTCGCCGAGCGCCGCGGTTCTCACCCGGAGTTGCTGCACCGAATCCCGGCTGCGAGTCGTTCGCGGAATCGGGTACGTCTTCGGCCTCGCACGGCAGTATGACGCGTTCCAGCAAGCGATCAGGGCGGCCATACGGTCACCCTGATCTCGCGCATCCGTTACCAGTTCATCCCCCAGCGAGCCCGCGATGCCAGCACCAGGTACGGGGTGAAGAGCATCGCCTTCTCGCAGTCAAGTCAGCTGACTGAGGCACAGAATCGGCCACAGCACATAGGAGGCACAATCATGGCAACAACTGCCCAAAGTACAACGACAACCGGACTACCCCGCGCACTGCGGACCGGATCGGCGCTGATGGCACTCGCAAGCCTGGGTTTCGTCGGGTATGCGGTGATCTTCTTCGTCCGAAACTTCAGCGGCGCATTCCTCGAACTCGGCATCGGGCCCGCGCAGGTCGATGTGGGTCGAGACGAGATCCGTGCCTTCAGCAACGATCTCTACCACTACGTGTCCCACCTGCACATCGCGGTCTCGGGCTTCATCGCTGCCACCGGATTGGCCACCGCCTCACTCGCCTGGTTCGGCGCACGACGTGGCGAGCTCTGGGCTTATGTCACGGCAGTGGCCGCACCCGTGGTGGGCCTCGCTGTCGCTCTGCCTGCCCACTACCCGTGGGGCCTGGCCACAATCGGCCACCTCGGCCTCATCTACCTGGTCACCGCAGTCTTCGTCGTCGGTGCCGCACTGGCCCTGAAGCCGTTGCTGTCATTGCGGTCGGTAACCAATCGACCGTAGCCACGGTAAAAGCGCGCGCTCGCCTCGGTCGAGACCGGCTGGTGGACCGCGGGAACGCCGTCGACTCAACGCGGCGATCAGCAGCTGGTCCCGGAGCGGGTATCGGACATGCGGCGGGCGCCGACAAGTACTGAGTCGGCGGTCAGGGCGGCCACGACCCAACTGCCGTGGTGAGGCCCCACAGGTCAGCCATCAGACCCGTCAGGAGCGCGCCGGCGGCGAACCCGCCGTCGCTGTTGCCGCATTTTGGCGAGCAAACCCTTGCCGCGCGCGGCCTGCCGGTTGCCATCATCCGTGTCGCTTTAGGAAGGCTTCCGGAGTTTCGCTCAGGAGGTCGGCTTTTGGAGGATTGTCATGTTTGGGCCGCGCGGCGATCTAGGTCCCGTTTGAGGAGGTTCACTCCGCCATCGACCGCGTAGACCCCGCCGACCTGGCATCGGACGTCGCTTCGGGCGCCTTAGTCATCGACACCCGCCCGATCGAGCAACGGCAACGCGACGGGGAGCCGCCCGGGGCGTTGATGATCGACCGCAACGTCTTGGAGTGGCGGTGGCTGGACCCCACCCGCTCGCACCACATTGCCGAGGCAGACAGCGCAAACCTACGCATGATCATCGTTGCGACGAGGGGTACAGCTCGAGCCGCCAGCCGCATCGCTGCGCCAACTCGGCATCGACGCGCCACCGATTCATTGGGGGATTCCAAGCCTGGAACAATTCTGAGCTCACCCCCAAATGGGAGCCGTGAGAGTTGACGCGATGGCCCCGGGCCTTTGCAGCCGTGTCTAGGTGGGTGCCGCGGCGGCGGATGCCAGGGTGAGCTGGCGTCGGTGGTGATCGTAGTGCTGCGTGGCGTAGTGGTAGACCTCTTCTACCGTCATGTAGTCGGTAAAGTACGGATCCCAGCCAACGGGGAAGTGCATGCCCCGATCGAGGCTTTCCTCACTGGCGCGAGACAAGGACCGTTGCAGGCTGGCCACGACGCGATCCATTAGTCGCTCCATGCGCTCGTGGCCGACGACTCGTGCACCGCCCACCGAGCCCACGAAGTTGACGTGGTGGAACGGCTTCGTGGCCGCGTTCAAGGCCGCGGCAAAGCCTCGAGAGACGCCCGGAGGCAACCGACTGAGGGTTTTCACCAAGGGCAGCAGATTGCGGACGAGCAAGTAGCCAAAGAGCCATGTGAAACAGCAGCTGCTCGTTGGTCCACTTGGTCCCCTGTGTTGGCGCCCGAAGTTCTGCGCTGGTGGCACTGTCGAGAAGTTGGTGGAAGTCGCCGCGGGCACGCTCCATCTCTCGTGTGATGTCGCGTCGCTCCATGGGGTCCTCCAGGGGTGTATGCGGCCGGGTGTCAACGGTAGGCCGGATCAAGACGGCGGCAGGAAACGCTCAGGTTCATGTACGACCGGCACGGCACGGCCCGGCGTTGCTCTCGGTCGTGCGTGAACCAACCGTCGCCGCCGTAGTCGAGTGCCGCGGGTCCTGCTTCCGCTGGCCGTGCTCGTGGTCGGTGTCTGTGGTGTTGCTTGTCGCCGTGGCGCTCGAGCCGGTGCTCGGCAGTTCGTGGTGGACGAGTGGGCGGGTTGGGTCGTTGCAGCCGTCGTGGCTTGTGAAGGGGCGGGCGTAGCGTGGCGAATGTAGCTGCCGGCCCAGCTGCATGATCATCACTGCCGGCCAGGCTCGGCCGGAAGGTTACCGCAACTGCGGAATGCTGAGGCTCGGCTGGTCACCGGTCTGTGGGCTTGAACGCATGGACGCGCTCGATCATGCCCGCTCTCAGGCGTTCACGTCGATCAACGGTGAAGCCAGCAGCGACGATTTCTGGGTATGGCTGCCGTATCTGATGATCACCGGCCAGGCGAATCGACAGTCTTTCAAGTCGTCGTTGGCCAGCACTCACGACTCGGTA
>JBKOUS010000247.1:0-5829 GCA_046723505.1 Actinomycetota bacterium | reverse complement strand
GAGACCTGCAGCAGTTGCGGTGAGCGGGGTTGTTTGGCGGCTGCCGCGAGTGGCCGCGCAATGGTTCGTGATCTTAGGCGACTGGGCTACGAGCCGGTAGCCACCCGGGATGTGGTCGACTTGGTTCGGCAGGGCAATCCAGATGCCGTCCAAATCGTGACAGCGGCCGGTCGGGCGCTCGGGGATGTGTTGTCGACGGCGGTCAGCCTGTTGAATCCGGACGTGCTCGTGATCGGTGGGGACATCGCCCATGCGCACGAGCGCTTCCTACGCGGCGTACGGGACACGTTGTTGCATCGCAGCCAGCCGCTCGCGACGGCACACCTAGTGATAGCCCCGACCGTCCTGAGGGATCGCGCCGGTATCACCGGGGCGGCGGCCATGCTGGCGGATGTCATCTTCGGTACTGCGGCGGTCGACGCCACGATCAGCTGAGCCGTTCCCTGGACGTTGCTGTAAGTGCTTGCATACGCCACATGTGATCACTTCGGGAGATCAACAACCGGCCCAGCGGAGCCACGTCGAGGTGGAAGATCACTTCAGGTTGAGCGCCAAGCGCATGGACAGCCGCGGCTCGTGCCACCAGTGGAGTTACCACGGCGACACTTCGACCTTCGGGCCATGGATGATCATCAAGCACCCGACCCACTCGATTGATCAACTCTGCCAGGCTTTCTCCGCCATGCGGTGCTTCATACGCATCGCGCAGCCAGGTGTCCAGTGCGCTCGCGTCCTCGAACGCAACGTCGACCAGCGTTCGCGCGGTCCATGTCCCGAAGTCGCATTCGCGTAGTTCCGATACCTTGGGGGTGCACGAGACGCTTGGCGTCTTGCTTCTACTGGTGGCGAAAGTCGTCTGCTCACGCACTTGCCATGCCTGAGATTTCGTGTTAATTCTATTAACGTGAAAGTTCCAGCTCGTCGGCAATACCGCATGGTTGCCCGTGCCGCGGCGGCGGGGGCGACTGCGGAACGAATCCTGGACGCCGCGATCGAGCTGTTCTCGGAGCGCCCGACCGACCAGATCCCGCTGGATGAGGTGGCCGGCAGAGCGGGCGTTTCGGTGCAAACCGTGATCCGGCGTTTTGGTGGCAAAGAGGGACTTCTCGCGGCGGCGGCGGATCGCGAATCGGCAAGAGTGCGCACCCAGCGGAACCAAGCGCGAGCAGGAGATGTTGTGGGTGCGGTCAAGGTGCTCATGGACCACTACGAACAGCTTGGCGATCGGGTACTCAAGCTCCTCGCCGAGGAGGACCGCATTCCGGGGCTGCGAGAGATTGCCGATCAGGGCCGGGAATATCACCGGCAGTGGTGCGCCCGAGTGTTCGCCGCCGCCCTTGCCGGGCCTCCCGCAGCCGATCGAGGTCGCCGCCTGGCCGAGGTCGTCGCGGTCTGCGACGTCTACATGTGGAAGCTGCTCCGTCGTGACGCTGGCCTCAGCCGAGATCAGACAGAGCTTGCCCTCATCGAGCTACTCGAGCCCCTCATCAAGGAGGACCAATGAGCCGGATCCTGGCCTACACCAGCCCCGCTCGGGGCCACTTGTTCCCCATCACGCCAATCCTGGACGAACTTCACCGGCGCGGCCACGAGATCGCTTTGCGCACACTGGCGTCCCAGGTGCCGCTCATGCGCGACCGCGGGTTTGACGCCGCGCCAATCGACTCGGCTATCGAGCAAATCCCGATCAACGATTACCTCGCCCGTACGCCGCTCGGCGCACAGAAGCGCGCGGTACGCGGGTTCTGTGAGCGCGCCAAGGTGGATGCTGTCGACCTCCAGAGCGCAATCGATCGGCTCCACCCAGATGCGCTCCTGGTGGACAGCAACACCTGGGGCGCCATGATCGTCGCCGAGAAGTGGGGTGGACCGTGGGCCTCTTGGTGCCCATACCCTTTACCGGTCCCATCACGAGATGCACCTCCGTTCGGCCCAGGCCTGCCCCCTGCGTCGGGCAGCGCCGGGCGGTTGCGCGACGCCATCCTGCGCCCGATCTTTTTCGGTTCTCTTGAGCGGCTCGTGACTCCGCGAGTCAACGAGCTACGGGAGCACTTCGGTCTGCGGCCAGGCAAGGGTGCGGCGGACATGTTCGCGACGCCGCCGCTGCTGTTCTACCTAACCGCCGAGCCGTTCGAATACCCGCGATCCGACTGGCCGTCCAACATTCGCATGGTCGGACCATGCGACTGGGATCCGCCCACCGAGCCGCCGTCCTGGCTGGATGAGGTCAAGCAGCCGATCGTGCTTGTCACGACCTCATCAGAGTTCCAAGACGACGGCCAGCTCGTACGCTGCGCGCTGGAAGCACTCGCGGACGAAGACGTATACATCGTCGCGACGTTGCCCGCCCAGGACACCACTGGAATCACGCCACCGCCAAACGGCCGGGTCTTCTCCTTCATTCCGCACACGCCGATCCTGGAGCGAGCGGCGTGCGCAGTAACGCACGCCGGCATGGGCGCCACGCAGAAAGCGCTCGCACACGGTGTGCCAGTCTGTGCCGTCCCGTTCGGTCGCGACCAGCTGGAGGTTGCTCGCCGGGTCGAGGTGGCCCAGGCAGGGACACGCCTCCCGGCGAGCCGCCTCCGCCCCGACCGTCTCCGCAATGCGGTGCGCAAAGCCATGGGACGAGCCGACGGAGCCAAGCGCGTGGCGGCAGCCTTCGCCGCAGCGGGGGGCGCGAAATCGGCCGCAGACGCGTTCGAGGCCAATCTTTCACAGCCGAGGTCACGCCCGCGAAGCGCCGCATGAGCTCAAGCGCCCGGAGTCGAGTTCGCCTCGCCGCTGCCGGGGCGGCACCTGGTCACGCAGTCGTTCCAGGCAAAACCCAGCGCCAGGACGACTTTGTCGAGTGAAAGGAGGGCCAGGGCTCAGGGAGCGGTCCCAGCTCGGCGCGTCGCACCAGCTCGGGCTTATGCATCCGGTGGGTAGCCGCACCGAGCGCGCCAAGGCGGCGCGCAGCGGGTCACGACGAAGCTGCGGCATGCGATCCGCCGGCGCTCAGGCTGATCGACCCAGGTGCCGAAGGCGCTGCGGTCAGCAGCCGCCGGGGGGTACCTCCCATCCGACGACGAGAAGACTCGGTCCACTAGTTCCCCGCCGCGGGGCTGGCGGCGAGGGGTTCGTATCCAACATCACCAACCCCAAGGTGCTCGTCTCTACCTCGCTGTCTTGCCCCAGTTCCACGGCCCGCACCCATCACTCCTCGCACTCGCCGCGCTTGCGCTCAGCCACGCCGCGCTTTCCTTGCTCTACCTTCTCCTCCTCATCACAGGTCTGGCCAGAGCCCGCCGCGTCCTCACCCGCCGACCCGGGCGCCGCGCACTCGATGCCGTGACCGGCGTCGCCCTTCTTGGCTTTGGCGCCAGAGGCCGATCCAATGCGGGACCACGCAGTTGACCCGGATCCGGTGACCGTCGGCCCAGTCGACCACGCAGGAGGTGAAGCGGATCAATCCGGCTTTGGCGGCACCGTACTCAGGTGAGCCGTAGGCACGGGAGCCCATGCCGCCGCTGGAGGAGACGTTGACGATACTGCCGCCGGAATTGATCAGCATGGGAACGGCGCAGCCTGCATCGGCATGACCAGGTTCAGATCGACACTTCGCCGCTCCGCAAGCCGCTGCGTGATGAGTCGGCCCAGACCTCCCGCGCCACCGGTGACGACTGCCAGATCGACGTCCATGGTGCCGATCTAACAGCGGCAACTTAGGGAGGCAGTTCGCAGCCGTCCCTGCTCCGAATGCGAAGGCTGCCAGATGTGTCGACATTCCCGAACCTGGGCCGCTGAAGCTGCACGCGAGTCGCAGGGGACCCTCTTGTGGGCTTGACTTGGGGCTCATCGCGGCGATAACGGTGCGTTGGCGATGATCGGATCTAGGTCGACAACGACCTCACCCGCACCACCGCGATGTGCTGCATTCACCGCTCGAATTCTCGGATGGCCGCCGCCGTACCGCCGGGTTCTATACCGTGTACCGCCTTAACTGGAAGTATCCGGTGGGTGGCGTTGGGAAGCCGGCGGGCGATTCCCGCGGCGGCAGTGGCCAAGACCGGCCAAGTCGGATCGCCCTGCAACACCAACGTTGGCGTTAATACAGCCGCCATCTCCGCGGTCGGCCGCTGTAGGTCGGTGGTGATGACGGCGTCGTATACGGCTGATTGCGCCATTGCTTCAAGTTGTGCCCACATCGGCGATCGTTGGGCGTCGTTGACCACCTCCTGCGGTAGGCCCACCCATTCGATCTGGAAGGTCGCTATCACCGCTCCCGCATCGCCTGCGTCGAGCAGCGCCTGTAGACGGGCAGGAAGATCAGCCGGCGGGGCAGGCTGATTCTCATCGAAGCGAAATGGCGGTTCATACAAGTAGAGCTGGTCCACGGCCACGCCATCGGCGACAGCCTTAAGGGCCAAAATGGCGCCTGAGGAGTATCCGAACACTGATGCCGAGCCGCCGGCCACCTCGATAATCGCCTGGAGATCCTCGACCTCGCGCTCGATGCTGTAAGGCGCGGTGTCGCTGCTCATCCCGCGGCCACGACGATCGTAGGTGAGCACCGTGTGATCGGAACTAAGCTCCGCGGCCAGCGGTGTGAAGGTATCCCGCAGATTGAACACGCCAGCTACGAAGACGATCACCGGGCCGCTGCCGGTGATGTCGTAATCGATGGTGGTGCCGTCCACCGGCGCGACCGAAGCCATAAACACTCTCCACTTCCGGGCTGATCCACCGACTGAAGCAAATAAGACCACGGTGCCGGTCGAAAATCATCGAGCCATTCGCGCCGAGCTGCACGATACGACCCCATGGCGCCGCCAAACAACGCATTGGCCGCCCACAACCTCTGCAACGCCTACCGTAAGCCAGTGAGGATATGGCTGATGTCTTCCGCCGGGTCTGACTCCTCGTAAGCCTGACGCGAGGTGCTGTCTTTCGGTCGATCCGTCGGCCCGGCGGAAGACGTCGTTGCACGCGAACGGCCGGGCGGAGTGACCTCATAGGAGCCTGCGCAAATGGCGCCCATCACTGGCTTGTCCACCGATCCCGACCGCGGCGTGCGCCCACCTGACCGCTGCGAACGGAAGAGGTAAGGCATGACCAACATGACAAGAACCACGGTTGGTGTCACTGGCGGCGTAGACACGCACGGACAAAGCCACCATGCCGCCATAATCGATACCTTGGGTTGCTTTCTCGACGCAGGAGCGGCAGATCGTCTTCATGTGCAGCGCGAACAGCGGCACTCTGCGGCATGAGGCAGCCTTTCACGGTGATACGCGGCTGGCGGCGTGCCAACCACCCAGTGGCGAGCTATCCCGAGGCTGTCTGACAGGCGACGCATGATGATCGCACCGATGAGTTTTGGTCGCGCGAGCCGTCCACACAGCAGGGTCCACGTCAATCGGAGGTGTTGAACGTGCGCAAGGTCGTCGTGTACGAGCTGTTGTCCCTCGACGGCGTCGCGGATAAGCCCGATGGGTTCTTCGCCGACTGGGACGACGCGATGGAGGTCAACCTCGGCGCCGTCATCGCGGCGCAGGACTCGGTCATCCTCGGCCGGCGCAGCTACGAGGAGTGGGCCGAGTTCTGGCCGGGCAGCGACATCGAGCCGTTCGCGACGTTCATCAACGGGGTCGCGAAGTACGTCGCCACCTCCACGCCGCTCGATCGGAAGTGGGCCAATACGACTGTGGTCGACGGCGAACTGGTCGAGTTCGTGCGGGATCTGAGGAACCAACCCGGAGCCGACATCGGCGTGCATGCAAGCATCTCGGTCGCCCAGGCACTGCTTGCCGCGGGCGTCGTCGACGAGCTCAGGCTGGTGATCGC
>JBKOUS010000013.1:0-29202 GCA_046723505.1 Actinomycetota bacterium | reverse complement strand
GCCGGGGGCGGGATGGTGACCGCGACGGTGACCGGTTCCGGCGAGCTGGTGGGGCTCGTGATCGACCCCGAGGCAGTCGATCCGAGTGATACCGAGACGCTGGCCGACTTGATAGTGGCCGCCATACGTGACGCAACCAATAAGGCGCAGGCGATTGCCGCCAGCAAGCTGGGTCCGCTCGCTGGTGGGCTGGGCATGGGCGGCGGACTGCCTTTCTGACGAGTTCCAGATGTACGAGGGCCCGGTCCAGGATCTGATCGACGAGCTCGGGCGGCTGCCCGGGATCGGACCGAAGAGTGCCCAGCGGCTGGCCTTCCACATCCTGGCCGCCGATCGCGATGACGTGCTGCGGCTGGCCGACGTACTCAAGTTGGTCAAAGAGACCGTCAAGTTCTGCGAGATCTGCTTCAACGTGTCCGAAGACACCCAATGCCGGATCTGCCGCGACCCGCGCCGCGACCAGACCGCCATTTGCGTCGTCGAGGAGGCAAAAGACGTGGTCGCGATTGAACGCACCCGGGAGTTCCGCGGCCGCTATCACGTCTTGGGTGGCGCGATCAGCCCTATCGACGGCATTGGGCCGGCTGACTTGAAAATCCGCGAGCTATGCCTGCGGCTTGCGGACGGCACGGTGACAGAGGTGATCTTGGCCACTGACCCGAATTTGGAGGGGGAGGCAACAGCCACCTATCTAAGCCGTCTGCTGCTGCCTATGGGCGTACGCGTCAGTAGGCTCGCGAGTGGCCTGCCGGTTGGTGGTGATCTTGAGTACGCCGATGAGGTCACCCTGGGGCGGGCGTTCGAGGGTCGCCGCTACGTAGACGCCTGAAGCCGTCTCCCGCGAACTCCAGGAGCTCGCACTACGCAGCACCCACCTTCCCGCGAAAGTGATCACAACCGACAGGCCCGTACCGGGGCGGATTCAGATCCGTCGTTCGTGGCCACTTCCTGAGAGGGGAGCTGGGTTCACACTGAAACCAAGCTGTCTTCAGAGTGATGGACGCCGAGCTTTTCGCAGGCCTCGTTCAGAATGCGCTGTACGGCCAGCGTGTCTTGCAGCGGCATGATCACGCTCTCGGTCTGGCCGGCCCGTACCCGCTCCGCCACCTCGATAAGCTCATGGGAGTAACCAGTGCCCAGTGGCGGCCGGCTGATCATCTCAGGTTCCTGCCCCCTCCGATGCAGCAAGATCCGATGCGGATGGTGGAACCTCGGCGGCACCTCAATCCAGCCCTCGGTGCCCTGGATCCGCGCTGCCCCCGGCGTGTGATGCTTCAGCGAGATCAGCAGCGTCGCGACCCGGCCGTCGTCATAGCCGAGCAGCAGGCCCGCCTCGGCATCCACACCAGTGGGAGCGAGCGACCCGCTGACCTCGACCCGATCCGGCGTGCCAAGAAAGTACTGCGCGAAGGACACCACGTACACGCCCAGGTCGAGCATTGCGCCTCCGCCCTGGGCCGGGTCGAACAGCCGGTCGGCAGGGTTGTAGGGACGGTCCACACCAAGATCAGCTTGTAGCTGCCGGACCTCGCCGATCGCCCCGTCATCGATCAGTGCCCGCGCCGCCACGATTGCAGGCTGGAAGCGGGTCCACATGGCTTCCATGACGAAGACCTGGCGCTGCCGAGCGGTCGCGATGACTTGCTCGGCACCGGCGACGGTGGCAGTGAAGGTCTTCTCAACCAGTGCGGCCTTGCCGGCGGCAATGGCGGCGAGGGCGATGGCGTGATGCTGGGGGTGCGGCGTTGCGATGTAGACCACGTCTACGCCGTCATCGGCCATGATCTTGGAGTAGGACTCGTACGCACGGCTGAGGCCGTGCTCAGTGGCGAAGGCCTGCGCTCGTTCAATGGAGCGGCTGGCTACCGCCACCGCCTCGGCACCCGCGACGTACGGAAAGTCCTTGATCATCAAGGACGCAATGCGACCAGGCCCGACGATTCCCCAACGAACAGTCTGTGAATCGGTCATCCGTTTCGGCCCCGCCGTTGCCGCATGTTGCCGGCGATCGAGGAGATGAAGATCGGGATGAAGATCAGCCACCAGTAGCTCCAGCTGGTGGCAAAGCAGAACAAGATGACCGCCGGCCAAGCGGCGGCGGCTGCGACAGCCAGCACCGTGTCAGCCTTGCTGCGTTGCGGGACTGCCGGATGCACGTGGTGCGCGATCCCCGGACTAGCGGCCGGAGTGCGCTGCCAAGGTGGGATCTCGAATGAGCGTTGTGCCGCTTGCTGCCAGGGTGGCGCTTGGTATGGGGCGTCGGTGCCAGATGGTGGCCGCGGCTCCGGCAGATCCTCGAACAAGACGGCAAGCTCCGATGCCGTTTTGGCCTTGAGCGCCCGGGCCATCCGATCGTCGAACTCCGATGCGTCGATCCGACCTTGCGCCATGTGCTCCTGCAAATAGGTGACCGCCTGGTCACGGTCGGCGTCGCCGATTCGAGGTTCCACGGGCCGCTTTGCAGGGTTGGCCGGCTGCTGTTGAGGCGCCTGCTCGGCGGGATCCGGCTCGGGTGCGGACGGCTCAGTCACAACCACCAGTATCCCCGGCTCGCGTGTGTCGGAGCTCGCGTCCGGCGGGTGCAGGAGCATCTGGTGAACCAGACCTCGATTGTGGCAACAGCAACCGCGTTGTGCTTTACCAGATGTGACGAACGAGCCGGATCACAGCGAGCGTGCGCGAGCCGTTTCTCAGACACCGGGCTGGGTCTGGACAAATACAGTCGCAAGAGCTGAACCACTAGACTCTCGGCGTGGGACAGGAGCCGCGATGGGCCGCGTAGTGCAGAAGTACGGCGGCTCATCTGTGGCTGATGCTGAGAGTATCAAGCGGGTCGCGAAGCGAATTGTCGCGACTAAACAGCAGGGTCACGACGTGGTCGTTGTTATCTCGGCAATGGGTGACACCACCGACGAGCTGATGGGTCTGGCGCTCGAGGTGTCCCCCCTTCCGCCCCCTCGGGAACTCGACATGCTGCTGACTGCCGGCGAGCGGATGAGTGCGGCGCTGCTTGCGATGGCGATCCACGATCAGGGCATGCACGCGCGTTCCCTGACTGGCTCGCAGGCCGGGATCATTACGACCGGCACCCATGGAAACGCCCGGATCATCGACATCACCCCAGGCCGGATCACCTCCGCGCTTGACCGCAACGACATCGTCATCGTGGCGGGATTCCAGGGGGTAGCACAGGACACCAAGGACGTGACAACCCTCGGACGCGGCGCCTCCGACACCACTGCGGTCGCGTTAGCGGCCTCACTGGGCGCCGATCACTGCGAGATTTATACAGACGTCGACGGGGTCTTTACCGCCGATCCGCGAATCGTGCCGAGCGCCCGGCGCATTCCCGAGATCAGCTATGAGGAAATGATGGAAATGGCGGCGAGTGGCGCCAAGATCTTGCATCTGCGGTGCGTGGAATATGCGCGCCGCGAGAATGTGCGGGTGCATGTGCGTTCCTCATTCTCCGACAAGGACGGTACGTGGTTGCAAGAGCCGATGGAAGGAGGCGCTATGGAGCAAGCGATCATTTCCGGTGTCGTGCATGATCGGAGCGAAGCCAAGATCACTATTGTCGGTGTTCCGGACCGGGTTGGTGAGGCCGCACGGATCTTCACGGCGGTCGCCGACGCAGAGATCAACATCGACATGATCGTGCAGAATGTGTCTGCGGTGCTGACCTCGCGTACCGATATCTCATTCACCTTGCCTAAGACCGACGGCCCTACCGCCATGGAGACCCTCGACGCGCTGAAGGCCGACGTCGGGTTCGAGGATGTGCTCTACGACGATCAGATCGGGAAGGTTTCGGTCATCGGAGTGGGCATGCGATCACATCCTGGTGTCAGCGCCAAGTTCTTCTCAGCGTTGGCGGACGTCGGAGTAAACATCGAGATGATCTCCACCTCGGAGATCAGGATCTCCGTGATAGTTGATCAAGATGATGTGGATCGGGCCGTCGTTGCGGCACACACCGCTCTGGGTCTGGATACTGCTGAAGAGGCCGTTGTTTACGCCGGCACTGGCCGCTGAGGCCTTTTTCTGTCACCGATTGCCGGTGCACGACGCTGACAAGTCGGTCTCAGTTGCAGCCATGAGGGCCGATGTTGACAGTGAGTTTGTCCATTCCGGTGTAGGGCACGTAGGTGGCGGAGGCTGAGACGCACCGATTGTAGGTGTCGTCAAGGTAGACGCCTCCGAGTTGAGTTGTGTGCGGTTGGCTCCAAGCCACGGCATACTCCGGCCACTGGGTGCCGTCGTAGTCGCTAAACCGCAGCCTGACCGTCAGCCGACCTTG
This sequence comes from Actinomycetota bacterium, assembly GCA_046723505.1. GTDB lineage: Bacteria > Actinomycetota > Actinomycetes > Propionibacteriales > Propionibacteriaceae > Microlunatus. Next base: position 24,902 of record JBKOUS010000013.1, on the reverse strand, counting down.
AGTCTTGGGAGGCCATCCGACAACGGTGGCAAGGGCGCAGTTCCGGTCATTGTCATCGGTGTAGTAGACCTTGAGGTTGAGGGAGCCATTGTTACTGCGCGCTGTCTTGTTGGCGACCACCTCGCCCTGGCAAGTCTCCAGTCGGCCGGTTGGGATGTTGGTTTCGGAGCGCGACGTCGACGTATAAGGCCCTGTGGTGGTGGGATACGTCGGATTTGCGGTTGTGCCGGCTGTGGACGACGGCCAGCTACCACCGCCCGCCGCGTACCCCAGGAGCGCAAGGAAGAGCACGAAGAGGATGAATCCGAAAGCTGTGTCTGTAGCGTCGTCAGCCATGCTTTGCCTCGATCAATACCGTGCGAACTCCTATTAACCATCGCCTGCAAGATCAAACGTCACGCAAAACAATTCTTGGCAATGCTTTGCGTCGATCAAAACGTCGTACAAACACTTTGATCATGGATGCTAATTGGCCGCGATGTCAAGCCTGGCTGGCGTCTGGATACGATACCGAGACGCCATAGCCATAGCTGGTCGGCGAATGTGAACGCTCAGGAAGTCAGCAATGCGCCGTGGCGGCCCCGTGGCGGGTAGCCGCCAAGGCGGGCGGTGCGCTGATCAACCAGGCAAGTCTCCGCGAGGTAGGCGCTGATCACCAAAAGGCGGTCAACGAGCCGTTCGGTGGTGCGGCCATTGACGCAACCACGCGTCCTTGATCGTGCCGTAGTCGATGATCATGATGCCCTCCTGGCGTACAGCATCCCGGGCTTCCGAAGAGATCAGGAACTCAAGATCGGTGTGACGAACTCTCCAACCTTTGTCGATCTCCCGAGACGCGGCGTCGCCCAGACCGGGGTGCGCGGCCCATTCGCTCAGGCCTGCTGGCAGCTCGTGCAGCAGCTGCACGTAGCGGCTCCCCTTCGTGTCAACCTCGCGCGAGAAGCTGTCGAGGAAGTCGTGATCAACGACCGGCAGGCCGAGTTGGCGCGCCGTATGGCGGCTCGGTTCCAACCAGACTCCGGCGGCTAGCCGGTACTCCTCAGCCAGAGCCAGACCAAGATCGAGGATGTCCTCGCGCCCACCATCTGCCAGGCTGTGCCAGTCCAGGTGGGTCGGGGTCAGCCCAGTGGCCAACATAACCCAGCATTTCGCTTGAAAGCACGCCGGCCTCCTCGAGGCTGCTTTTGATCACTAGATTCGGTGATCAGATACCCAATCTCGCCTCCTCGAGTGTGCCCTCCGCGCCAGGTCCTTCTTGGATCCGGTGGCCCGGAAGCGGCAGCACTCGGCTATGGATCGCGTCCAGGATGTCTTCGGGCGTCACGAAGAACTCCCACTCCAGCTCCGCCGGCGGGGCAATCCAGTTCCGTGCTCCAAGAACGACAACGGGACCGTCGAGGTCGTCGAACGCCTCAGTGCTGACCCTTGCGGCCACGGTGTTCAGCCAGCTTCCTCTGAGGTTCGCGTCTGAGACGCAAATGAGCCGCCCAGTCTTGGCAACGGAGGCTAGGACTTCTGTGTAGTCGAAAGGAACCAGCGACCTGGCATCGATCACTTCTGCGGAGAGGTGGTATTGCTTCTCCAGCTGCGTGGCCGCCTCCAGTGCTCGGTACAGCGCGGCACCAACGGTCAGTATCGAAAGATCATCTCCCGAGCGGACGACGTTGGGCTGGCCGATGGGTGTCTCGTAGTACTCCGACGGAACGTCCGGAAAAACCGTCTCCGGCATGTCATAGAGGCGCTGGCTCTCGAGGAAGACCACGGGATCGTTGCCCGCGAGCGCCGCGGCGAGCAAGCCCTTGGCATCGTGCGCAGTGGCTGGAAAGACCACCTTGAGGCCTGGCACGCCCGCGATCATCGAGCTCCAATCCTGGGAGTGCTGAGCGCCGTACTTCGCCCCGATGGACACCCGAACAACCATCGGAATCTTCACCAAGCCGCCAGACATGGGCTGCCACTTGGCCATCTGGTTGAACATCTCGTCACCGGCCCGACCAATAAAGTCGGCGTACATGAGTTCGACCAGCGAACGACCACCGCTCAGCGCGAAGCCGACGCCCGTCCCCACGATCGCCGCCTCCGAGATCGGGGCATTGAACAGCCGATGCCGGGGAAGCAATTCGGTAAGCCCGCGATACACACCGAATGAGCCGCCCCAGTCGCGGTTCTCCTCTCCCCACAACGCAAGCCGGTTGTCACGGGCAGCGTGAGCAGCAACGGCTTCCAGCAGCGCGTCGCGAAAGGTGATAGCCCGGGCGCCGCTGGCGACCTTGCCGTCCACCAGCCCACTGCGTGACTTCTTCGCCAACGACGCGAGATGCGGCAACTCCGCCAGCGGCACCGTTGTCTCGCCGGGTGGCGCCGCTTCAGCTGAAACGGTTGTGTTGTTGAAAGTGATCTTCGCCATGACGGTCGCGTCATGGCGCAGGCTGAGCCGAGGGGACTCCGAGCCGTCGATGGCTACTTCGAGGGCGGCCTTGATCCTATCTTCTGCCCATGCCTTCAGCTCGTCGCGCCGTGTCGCAGCGACAACTCCACCCTCCACCAGCCGGTTGAAATAGATGGTGATCGGGTCCGTCGCTGTCCAAAGATCAAGTTCGTCCTTGGTGCGGTACGACGAGGCATCGCTGGGGGAGTGTCCGGAAAGCCGGTACGTCTGACAGTCGATGAGGACCGGACCATGCCCGCTCGCAATGTGCTGCCGGGCGGTGATCATGGCATCGCTGACGGCCAGCGGGTTGTTGCCGTCGATCGTTTGCGCATGCATGTTCTCCGGGTTGATCCCGGCGCCGATTCGGGACAGGCGCTCGTACGCCATGGTTTCGCCGATCGTCTGGCCGCCCATGCCGTAGAAGTTGTTGACGATGAAGAAGATCACCGGCAGTCCGCCCTGGTGCTCAGGGTCCATGAGCGTTTTCAGCTGCGCCATGGCGGCGAAATTGAAGGATTCCCAGACCGGACCGGTCCCGGTGGCAGCATCGCCAATGCTGGCGACCACCAGGCCAGGCTGCGTCTGAAGCCGGTTATACAGGGCGGCGCCGGTTGCCAGCGGAGCCGAGCCGCCAACGATCGCGTTATTCGGATAGATCCCCAGTGGCGGCAAAAACGCGTGCATGCTGCCGCCAAGCCCTCGGTTGAAGCCGGTGCGTCGCCCGAACGTCTCCGCCGTCATGCCATAAAGCAAGTAGTTGATCGCCTGCTGCTCGAAGTCTGGGTCTGCCAGTCGTTTCTCGACGACATTCCAGATCACTCCATCTGACCAGCTGGACAAGGCGTCGAAGAGAAAGTCGTGATCGCAGCTGGTGATCGCTGAAAGGCCCTTCGCGATCACCTCTCCGTGACTGCGGTGGCTGCCGAAGACCTTGTCCTCGGCGGCTAGAGTGAACGCCTGTCCTACGGCCGCCGCCTCCTGCCCGATAGAGAGGTGGGCGGGGCCGGCATGGATGTAGGACACCCCCAGGTACGAGCCCTCCCGCTTGATCGCATTGAGCATCAGCTCGAACTCGCGCACCAACATCATGTCCCGGCCGATGCGGTCCAACGCCTGGTCGCCGTACAACGCACGTTCCTGCTCGAGGTCGGGCCGGTAGGCGTTGACCGGAATCGAGCCCAGCTCGAGTTCTGTTGCGGCCCGGACAATCGCCGGGTCGATGAGAAGCTCTTTTGCCATGGTGTGCCTGGTTCTCTAAGCGGAGTAGGGGGCGGTCACAGCGCCGCGATCACATCAACTAGTTCGATAAAGCGGGCGATATCGGCAAGCAATGCCGCTGCGCCTGCCCCGTCGATGGCTCTGTGATCGAAGGTCAGCGACAGTGGCAGCAGATTGGGCGCGCCTGGATGAGTCTTGTGTGTGGCTCCGACGCCCAGGATGCAGGTTTGTGGGGGATTGAGCACAGGTGTGAACCAGTGGATGCCCTGGCTGCCGAGGTTAGAGACCGTGAAGGTCCCTCCATCCATCTCATCTGGTGCCAGCGTGCCTGCCCGAGCCTTGTCGATGGCGGTACGCGCAGCTTGGGACAGTTCGGAGAGTGTCATCGTGTCTGCGAATGGAATGACCGGCACCAGGAGTGCGTGGTCGGTGTCGACCGCGAAGCCGAGGGTGACGTGCGCGAACTGCTTGATCCCTTCCCAGTCGAACCAGGAGTTGGCTTCAGGGTGTCGCGCAACAGCACGCGCGGTCGCAAACATGATCAAGTCATTCAGACCAATGCGGGGCCGGGAGGTGGCATCGGTCACCTGCCGGAGGCGTTTCGCATACCTCAGCAGCGCCTTCGCCTTGGCATATCGGGTCAGGGTCAGCTGCGCGCTGTTCGACAGGGAAGCATGCATCCGCTGCGCCGTGATCTTGCGGGCGCCTCGGACTGGAACCACAGTGAACTCATCGGCCGGAGCGGCGGGGATCTGATCAGTGGTTGCCGGTTCCGGCGCGGCCCGCTGCTCCGGCGGCGCTTCGGCTGTTCCACGATCTTGGGCCGCAACAACATCAGCAATGATGATCCGTCCCATCGGCCCACTGCCGGCGAGCGCGCTGAGATCAATTCCGAATTCACCCGCCAGTTTCCGAGCCCGCGGCGAGGCCGAATGCCGCCGGGTTGGCGTTTGTATCCGGCCGTCAGGTTCGGCGCTGCGGGCTGGCTGGGTGGCTAGGACCGCAGGCGTGGGATAAGCGGGTGATGTCGTGCCCATGTCGTCGGCGTCTGCTGCCGGACCGGCGGACGAGCCGTCCGGGGGCATCTGCTCACCGGGCTCGCCCAGCACCGCGAGGACTTCATGTTCAGGCACTTCATCGCCCGCAACGTAGAACGTACGCAGGACGTGCCCACTGATCGGCGCCTCGACATCGATGGTGGCCTTGGCCGTTTCCAGAGTCACCAGGATGTCCCCTGCGGTCACGTCAGAGCCCTCGGTGACATTCCACTCCAGGACAACGGCGTCCTCGCCAGCGTTTCCTGTGGTGGGTACGCGAACGTCGGTAGCCATGCTGCTCCACTCAGTAAGTGAGGGAAGTGCTCAGATGCGCGCTGGGCGTCAGTACCTTAACCCATGAGAGCGCAACTGGCTCAGCTGAGCAGACGGGAGCAGTCATGACGCCTGAGCGGTCAGCCCTGGTGACCGGCGCAGCACGCGGAATTGGCAGGGCGATCGCCGAACGGTTGGTAACGGGCGGCTTAGGAGTCTCGCTGGCAGATCTGCCGTCCTCACAGACCGAGGTCGATGGGGTGGTCGCTGGTCTCGGCGGCAACGATGTCGCCATCTGCTTGACGGTGGATGTGACGGATGCGGACAGCGTAGAGGCGGCAGTGGCGGCACACGTCAGGCACTTCGGCGGCCTGGATGTGATGGTGGCGAATGCCGGCATTGCTGTGACCGCTCCCTTGCTTGAGACCACCGCCGAGCAGTGGCAGCTGACCATGGACGTGAATCTCAAAGGGGTGTTTCACTGCTACCAGTCGGCGGCCCGCCAGATGATCGCCCAAGGACGAGGCGGTCGGCTTATCGGTGCCGCCTCGGTGGCAGCGCATCGAGGAGGAAAGTGGCAGGGCGCGTACTCCGCTTCAAAGTTCGGCGTACGCGGCTTGAGCCAATCGGTCGCGCAGGAACTCGCTCCACATCAGATCACGGTCAACGTCTATAGCCCCGGCGTGGTGCACACACCCATGTGGGAAGGCATCGACGCGGAGATGACCCGACGTCGGGGTACCGAATTGGGTTCGGAGATGGCGGGCATGGTTGCCGGCATACCGCTCGGTCGGCTGGAAACTCCTGGTGACGTGGCAGGCGTCGTGGCATTCCTTGCCTCGCCTGACGCCGACTACATCACCGGGCAGTCAATCGTCGTCGACGGGGGGATGTGGTTTTCGTGACTCTCTGGCGTGAGACTTCAGCATGACGGCCGACCCTGCGGTCGTGGTTGCCGGGGACGCACTCATCGACCTAACACCGACGACGACGGTTCGTGGGCACCTCGCGTACGAGCCTCATCCAGGCGGATCGTGCCTCAATATTGCCGTTGGCCTGGGGCGCCTGGGCGTACCGACGGCCTTCCTGGCCAGGCTGTCCAGCGATGCTTTTGGGCAGATGCTGCGCAACCACCTCGTCGCCTCTGACGTGCAGTCCGGCTATTTTGTCGACACCGACGATCTGACGACGCTGGCCGCCGTCCACCTGCGTGGCGGCCAGGCAACGTACTCCTTCCATGCGGTCGGTGCGGCCGATCGGGGATTGTTGCCAGAACACCTGAGGCCGCTACCGTCTGGATCGGCCCTCCACCTGGGCTCGATCGCTCTGATGCTCGAGCCTGTGGCTTCCACACTCGAGGGGTTGCTGCGGCAGGAGGCCGGACGCCGGGCGGTCAGCCTGGATCCCAACGTCCGCCCGAGTTTGATCCCAGATCGTGAGGCCTACCTGCACCGTTTCGAGGGCTGGGTGCCGCTTGTCGACATCTTGAAGCTGAGCGCGGAGGATCTGTCCTGGCTGTATCCGGATCGTTCCCAGGACGAGGTTGTCGCGGACTGGCATGCCGCCGGCATTCCCCTGGTGGTCGTCACGCATGGTGAGCAGGGGGCCAGCGGGAGTACGCCGCTGGGAGCAGCGCGTGTCGCGGCCACCTCGGTCGCAGTCGTCGATACGGTTGGAGCCGGCGACGCGTTCATGTCCGGCGCCCTCGCCCACCTGTATCAGCGGCGCCTGCTGGCGCGGGATGCCCTGCGATCATTGGACGCCGCTGGCCTGACTGAATTGTTGGAGACGGCGTGCCTGGTGGCCGCTGACACCTGTACCCGGGCTGGGGCGGAACCGCCCCGCCGCCGAGACCTTAGAGCGCGATCTCCGAGCGCTCCACAAGCGGTGACGCTGAGCTTGGGGGACCTCGTGGCGCGGGCCCGCGCGATGGCGGTACCCGGGCAGCGGCACTTGCTTGGCATCACCGGAGCTCCCGGTGCCGGGAAGAGCAGAGTTGCGCAGGACATCATCGACAAGCTCGGTCCTGATCTGGCCGCATTTGTTCCCATGGATGGCTTCCACCTGAGCAACCACACGCTGATCGCGTGGGGCCGCCGCGGTCGCAAAGGGGCCTGGGACACCTTCGACGCGGACGGCTATGTCGATCTGCTGCGGCGGCTGCGAAACCAAGAGGAGGAGATTGTGCACGCACCTGACTTCGATCGTGGGGTCGATGAATCCATCGGCTCGGCACTGCCCATCCGCCGTGAGGTGCCTCTCATCGTCACGGAGGGCAACTATCTGCTGAGCGACGTGGGTGGGTGGGCCGGCGTGGCACCACTACTGGACGAGAGCTGGTACCTGCAAATCGATGAGGCAACCCGCCTGCAGCGGCTGACCTACCGCCATCAACTGCACGGGATGGACCCCCAACAGGCTGACCACTGGGCTCGCACCACCGATCAGGCCAACGCGGTCCGCATCGCACAGAGCAAGCCGCGAGCCGACTTGATCATTACGATGGCCGGGTCATGAAAGCCGTCCGTTACGAAGCACCCGGCGACTTCACCGTCACCGACGTGCCGATGCCGCAGGTCGGACCACTAGACGTGCGGATCAAGATCCACCAGTCCGGGGTCTGTGGCACCGACGTGCACCTGCACCACGGGACCTACATCGGCGTATATCCGCTCACTCCAGGGCACGAAACCATCGGTGAAGTCGATGAGGTCGGCGCCGACGTCACACGCTTCCGGCCTGGTCAGCGCGTCACGGTCAATCCGAACATCTACTGCGGCCACTGTGAGTATTGCCTGGCCGGCCAGCTGGTTCGGTGCGCCAACACTGAAGGAATGGGTGTACACCGGCCCGGTTTCTTCGCCGAATACGCCAGCGCGGATTACCGCCAGGTGTTCTCCGTGGAAGGCCTCGAAACGGACACGGCTGTTTTCGCCGAGCCCACCGCCTGTGCGATGCACGGGCTCGAAACACTCGACCTACGTCCCGGTGGTAGCGCTTTGGTTATGGGTGCCGGACCGACTGGTCTGCTGTTGGCTCAGCTCATCGGGGCTGGTGGGGCGACTTCGGTCACCGTCGGTGACATTGTCCCGTTCAAGTTGGAGACGGCCGCTGGGCTCGGTGTCGAGTCCACCGTCTTAATGACCAAGGACCCCGCTCAGAACATCGACCTGCTACGCGCCGCGTCCCCCAACGGTGATGGCTATGACGTCGTTGTTGAGGCCACCGGAGTCACCGCCGTCGGTGATCTCTGTGTGGCCCTGACCCGCAATGGCGGCACAGTCTTGATCTACGGCGTGACCCGGCCGGATGAGCGGCTTTCGATCAGTCCGTTCGAGCTCTTCCGCCGAGAGATCACGATCAAGGGCTCGTACGCGGAGATGACTTCTTTTGCCGCTGCCATTGCCGCGCTGCGTACCGGACGGGTGCGTACCGACGGGATCATCAGCCACAAGTTCGCGCTAGACGACTACGGCAAAGCCTTGAACACCTTGACCTCGGAACCCACCGCACACAAAGTTGTGATCAACGTTCGCTCCTAGGAGCCGCTGGGTATAGCGCAGGAGACGTTCCCGCGAGCGACCCGGCTAGCCCGTTCAAGGCGAAGCCCGTTTCAAAGCGAAGCTCAAGCTCTCCAAGATATCTTGGCGATCATGCAACCGACGACCGGCAAGGAGTTTGCGAGAACGCGCCGTCGTAGCTTGATCGCGCTGGCTGCAGGGATCGTTCTGATTACCGGTGCTGTGCTTCTCAGCACCAGACGTCTTGCTTCGGACGTACTCACCACCATCGCGGGAATAGCGGGTTTCCTTGCGATCTCCTATGGACTTGTTATCAAGTCGTGGCCGTGCTCGACAACAGAGAGCCGGATGAATAGCTGGCTCGGGCCGGCCGGCCTGAAACACGGAGGATGTTATGGATCTCGACGAACTCGTCTTTCATCCGTGGGTGTTGCAAGGGCCGCGCAACGTCCCGACCTTCGTCGCTGGCTCTGGTAGCTACCTCATTGACGCGGACGGTCGGCGCTACCTCGACTTCAGCTCGCAACTGGTGTTCACCAACCTCGGACACCAGCATCCGCGCATCGTTGCGGCCATCAAGGCGCAAGCCGACCGGCTTTGCACGCTTGCACCCGCTCATGCATCTGACGTCCGCGGTGAAGCGGCGCGGCTGATCATCTCGGTCGCACCGAAGGGGCTTGGGCACGTACTCTTCACCACCGGCGGCACCGAGGCCATCGAGCACGCGGTACGGATGGCCCGTCTGCACAACGGCCGGCCGAAGGTGCTCGCGGCCTACCGCTCCTACCACGGCTCGACGACGACCTCGATCCACCTCACCGGCGACCCGCGCCGCTGGCCTTCGGACACCGGTGCAGCCGGCGTCGTCTACTTCTTCGGCCCTTTTCTCTACCGCTCTGCATTCGGGTCAACAGCCCCTGAGGAAGAGTGCGAGCGAGCGCTCGCGCATCGGGAACAGGTGATTCTTCTGGAAGGCCCGTCGACGATCTCCGCGCTGGTCTTGGAATCGGTGATCGGCAGCTCGGGGGTGATCGTGCCACCATTGGGCTATCTGCGCGGGATCCGCGACCTGTGTACCCGCCATGGCATCGTCTACATCGCCGACGAGGTGTTCGTACGCTTTGGCCGCACGTGAGCCTGGTTCGGCGTCGACCATGACGGCGTAGCACCCGATCTGATGGTCTTCGCGAAAGGTGTGAACTCCGGGTATGTGCCACTCGGCGGCGTGCTGGTGGGCGACTCGATCTACGAGACATTCACTAAACGTCCCTACCCGGCAGGTATGACCTACAGCGGGCATCCACTCGCTTGCGCGGCCGCGGTTGGCGCCATGGGTGCCATGCAGGCCGAGGGCACCGTCGCAGCAGCTGCCCGCCTCGGCACGGATATCCTCGGGCCCGGTCTCACTGAGCTTTGCGAGAAGCACCGCTCCGTGGGGGACGCTCGCGGCATCGGAGGTCTCTGGACTGTCGAGCTTGTCCGCGACCGACTGACCAAGGAGCCACTCGTGCCGGTAGGCGCAACTGGCGAGGCGAATGCGCCAATGGCCGCATTCGGGAAGGCGTGCCTGGATCGCAATCTGGTCCCGCTGATCGCGGGTAACCGCATCCATGTCGCTCCGCCGCTCAACCTGAGCGACGCCGATGCGGCCACCGGTATGGCCATCCTGGACGAGGCACTGAGCGCGGCCGACGCGTTCCTGGCCTGAGCAATCTTCACGGCGCCTTGATCGAGCAGAAAAGTACTCACAGGCGTACGCACGGGGCGGTTCGGCGACGCCTCGCCGGAATGGCTAGGCGGTTAGGATCTGTAGGGTGTCCCTGGTCGTGATCGGCGGCGGGCAGGCGGGGTTGGCCGTGAGCCACGAGCTGTGGGACCTGGGCATCGAGCACGTTGTGCTGGAGCGGGACCGTGTGGCCGAGACCTGGCGCCGTCGCTGGGACAGCTTCCGCCTGGTCACCCCGAACTGGACGCTTGACCTCCCCGGCGCACCTTACGCAGGGCACGATCCAGACGGATTCGCCCCGCGCGGGGAGATCGTCGATTATCTGAAACAGTACGCAGCCGACCTGCCGGTGCATACCGGCGTCGCGGTTGACGACCTCGAACATGGCCCGGCTGGGGGCTTCCTGCTCAACACATCCGACGGTCAGCGCACGGCCGATGCGGTGGTCGTCTGCACTGGTGCGTACCAGCGCCCGCACCGGGCACCGATCAGCGGGGAATTCCGGCGCGACCTGGCCGTCCTCGATGCCGAGGGGTACCGGAACCCGGCGGCGCTCCCGGCCGGGCGGGTCCTCGTCGTTGGCAGCGGCCAGACCGGCTGCCAGATCGCGGAGGAGCTGTGCCAGTCCGGGCGTGAGGTGTTCCTAGCCTGCGGGCGGGCGCCCTGGGGCCCGCGCCGCCCTGCTGGGCGAGACATCGTGACCTGGCTGAACGAGACCACCTGGTTTCGTACCCCGGCCAGCGCACTGCCCGCGCCGGCGGCCCGGTTGTTCGCGAATATCCAGACCACCGGCAAGGACGGCGGCCACGACCTGCACTACCGGACCTTGCAGGCAATGGGCGTCGAGCTGGTCGGCCGGCTCGCCGGAGTCGACGGGCACTACGTACGGTTCGCCGACGACCTAGCCGAATCGGTCGCCTGGGGCGATGCCCGGTACGCCGACATCGGCCGGCTGCTGGCGGCTCAGCTCGGCGGCCGCGCGCCGCACTGGCCCGACCCGCCACCGTTCCGCGCCGACCCGGCTGTCGAGCTCAACCTGCGCGGGTTCGGCGCAGTGATCTTCACGTCCGGCTTTCGCCCCGATTACGCCGGCTGGGTCCGGCTGCCGGCGTTCGACGCCATGGGCTTCCCGATCACCGACGACGGGGCCAGCACAGTGGTCCCAGGGCTCTACTTCTGCGGCGTCCACTTCATGCGCACCCGGGGGTCGTCGCTCCTGTTCGGGGTGGGGGAGGACGCCACGGTCGTCGCCCACGCGGTGGCGCGGCGTTCCCGCTGAATCCGGCCGGCCCCAAGTTCATCCGTGATCCTTTTGGTGGTTTCCGGCGGCTCCGACAAGCTGGTGCATCGCATGTTTCTCCCCCTGTCAGTCGCGCACGCGGCGATGCACGAACAGCGAGTGAATCACCCACAGGTCGATGAAGATGATCGTCAATGCCCACCAAGGCGCGAGGGGGATGAACATGAAGTTGACGAACACGGATATGGCCGCGATAAAGATCCCCAGCCAGCGCGCCCAAGCCGCTCCGGAAAAGACGCCGAAACCCGCCGCGAGACCGATGATGCCGCCAACCAGGTGTATCCATCCCCAGGTACTGGCGCTCGTAGTGATCCAATAATTCGCGCTCTCGATGTAGGACGTCCCCTTGACGATGCCAGCAAGCCCCTGCAGCATCCAGAGCACGCCTGCGATGATGAGCAAGGTCCCGGCGAAGATCGCTCCGCCGGTTCCTCGGACGCTGACCTCTTGGCTCATGGCTCCTACTCCTTGGTTCAGGGGATGCCTAGAGACGATCACCCTGATCGTCTCGGCGGTCGTCATGATCGTCCAGGCGATGATGGCGGCAGTCTTGACGACGGCCCACGCCGTTTGCAACGACGGAGCTGTCCCCATTGACGATCTTGGCGGAGGGCGCGCCGAACTGCTTCACCCACGGTGGGTGAAAGGTGCAAGTGGTTCCGTGGGATCCCGGGCGGCGTGGATGGTGCCTGGGCGCCGGCTGCTCCAGAGGGCTAATCTGCGTCGGGAGCAGCGTCGCCGGCTTGCATCGGTTGCCGCTGCTGCCCGCGCTTCACCGCGTCGACGATGATCCTGACGCCGAGGCCCAGGATCACGATGTCAGCGATCATCTGACCGGTGACAAGCACCCGAGCAGCCTCGGTCACGGGCGTAATGTCACCGAAGCCGACGGTTGAGAACACGGTGACGGTGAAGTACAACGCGTCAGTACGCGTCATCGGTTGGCTGAAAGTGCCGGCAGAGATGGTGCCCTGACAAAATAGGTGCCGGCAAACAGCAGCAGAAACAGTGGAACGCTCGTCGCAAGGGCTCCGACGGCCCGCAACACCGGATACGCCGCCCTCATGATCGCGCGGACTTGAAAGGCGACCAGTCCAACAAGCGCCAGAAGCCCGACTGCCAGTATCCCGATGACCACGCCGATCGAACTGCGGTCCAAGGGCAGCAGGTAATAGATGGCCACCAGCGCGGCCGTTGAGCCCAATGCCCCAAGCAAGGTGACGACTACTCTGCGAAATCCGCGGCGCACCTCATTGGAACGTTCAGGACCCGAGCTCGCGCTAGCACTCACCGAGAAAGGCTAAACCGGACCTGTCGAGCTTGCAGACCCGTGGCATGAAGATGTCCGGCGCAGATTAGGCCTCTGGCAAGGCCTCGAAGAATCTGCGGCGTTGGTAGAAGCAGCAGTCCGATGGCCACAAAACGTGCCCGGGCGCTATCGCATCGCTCATGGTTTAGACGGTAGGCGTCATTGCCATCATTCCCGGCAACCGCCAGCCCGCTGAGTCGGATATCGCTCATGATCACGTGCGGCTTCGTCAGCACCGGATAGTCGCGATCGCTTGAATGGGCGTCCGCATCGGCTCCCTGCACGTGAAGCACGCCGGCACGACGCTGGCAAACAAGACGATGGCGGCTCGCCTGGCAGCAGTGAGCTCGAACTCGGATGTGCGAAATCGTTCCAGCGGACTACGTAAGGTTTGTTCGCTCCGCGCTAGCGTTCGGGCGTGGATTCCTCCGAAGCTGAGCCAATGCCTGCGACGGCAGCCGACGGTGTTGAGCTGGTGCCGTTCAACGAGTCGCGTTGGCCTCCCGCCGCTGCGGTGTTCATCTTCATGATCCTCAACATCGCAATGCGGATCTGGTTGCCCAGGGAGCCGGTCCTTGCCGTTCCGTGGCTGCTTCCGGCACTTGAAGCCGTCCTTCTCGGGGTTCTCGTGTTCGGCCGCCCGGCCGATTTGGCCAGGCACCGACGCTGGCTGCACCCCACCGCTGTCACGCTGGCAACCCTGATGGTTGCCGCAGCACTCTGGGCGACGGTGCGCCTGATCGACGACCTGATCCACGGATCGGCGCTGACCAACGACCCCGCACGCCTGCTCGCCGCCGGTGCCCTGGTGTGGCTCGGCAACAACCTATCCTTCTCACTGCTGTATTGGCTGATCGACAGCGGCGGCCCGAGCTTGCGTGCTCAGCAGCCGTTGCCGGCCGACTTCGCGTTCACCCAGCACATGAGCCCCGAGCTGGCGCCGCATGGCTGGCGACCGGTGTTCCTCGATTATCTACACCTGGGTTTCACGAACGCCACCGCATTCAGCCCAACCGACGTGATGCCACTGACCCACCGCGCCAAGCACACAATGCTCGTGCAATCGACGGTTGCCCTCACGTTATTCGGTCTCATCGTGGCCCGAGCCGTAAACGCCTTCACCTAACAACAAACGGCTTGATGCATTTGACCCAGGCCAATCGGCAGATCGGCGCGGCTGCCAGTCACTCAATCTCGGGCCGACGAGCTGTTGCCTGGACGGTCGCAGCGGTGTTGGTTCACGAGCTTGGCCACCCTAGCCAAACAATGATTTGGGCTGAGGTCATGCGTGCTGCGTAGCCGATGGCTGACCGTCGTCGCCTGGGTCGCTGCCGCTCAGGGCGGTTGACCGCGCTATGGCCGCTGCTAGCTGCCGTGCCCTACATGGATTTGGCAGCGCACTGGCTGATCGCGGTCAATCTTCTTGCCGGCGCTAGGCGGGTTCTGTCCGGCCCCGTGCCAACCAACGGATGCTTACAGAGCCGGTCCTTGCACGCTCTGCAGTCTTGCGGCGCGTAGTCTGTTCGCAACGGCGGTGGGGCCCGCCGACAACCGCGACACGTAGACCGTCGCCAACGGTCCCTACTAATCCAGGTAGGGGAGTACGTGACGATGACCCAGTTCGAAACGCCGACGCTCCGGGGTAGCGATGGGCGTCGAACCCGCCTACACAGGAGTCCCCGCCGGTGGGACATCATGGCCATAATCGCCTTGGGTGGCGCGATCGGCGCTACTGTGCGGCAAATTGTCTCAGAGGCACTGCCCCAAGCCTCGCAGGGATTTCCGTTCGGCACATTCGTGGTTAACGTGTCCGGCTGTCTGTTGATCGGTCTGCTGATGGTGTCCATCGTGGACGTGCGGCGGCCGCATCGGCTAGTCCGGCCGTTCCTTGGTGTAGGACTGCTCGGCGGGTACACCACATTCTCCACATACGTCGTGGAGACCGAGAGGCTGATCCAGGCCGGCGATCCCCGGACGGCGTTCGTCTATTTCGGGGGCACTGTGGTGGGGGCACTGTTGGCTGTTCAGATTGGTGTGCTCCTCGGACGTTTCCCTCGAGCGTTACTCCGTAGGAGGGCAAACAGATGACACTGAAAGGCGAAGCGTGTCGGCTCACCATCTATCTGGGCGAGGACGACCAGTGGCACCACAGGCCGTTATATACCGAGATCGTGCACCGAGCGCGCTCGTTTGGTCTCGCCGGAGCCTCCGTGTTCCGAGGGCTCGAGGGCTATGGCGCGTCCAGTCGCATCCACTCCAGCCGCATTCTTAGTTTGAGTGAAGACCTGCCGCTCGCGGTGGTCATCGTTGACCGTGAGGAGCGGATCCGCGACTTCTTGTCCTCGCAGCTGGACGAGCTGCGGATCGATGGCCTTGTCGTCCTCGAAGACGTCGAAGTCATCCGATACGCCGGTCGCGATCGGTCGTCGCGATGACCTTGCTCCTGGTCGCATTAGGGGCGGCGGTCGGCGCCCCTCTGCGGTATCTCACAGACCGATTCATTCAGGCCCGACACGACTCGATATTCCCCTGGGGCACCCTCATTGTTAACGTCGCCGGGTCATTCATCTTTGGCCTGCTCGTGGGCATGGCTATGGCGGGTCGTCTCGATTCAGCAATCGTCACTGTGCTCGGCCCCGGATTCTGCGGCGCCCTGACCACCTACAGCACATTCGGGTACGAGACGCTCCGCCTGGCTGAAGACGGCTCACACTTTCTCGCTGGCGTGAACATAGCCGTAAGCCTCCTTGCTGGACTCGGTGCAGCCTTCATCGGCGTCGCCATTACCCCTGCAATTTGATGCTGTTCGGCAATCGAGAAGTGCCAGGCGTCAACGTGGACCGTGATTCAGACACAGCGTCCTATCCGGCACACGACATCTGCAGTACGGAGGCAAGGTCGATCTGCCGGCCTTGACCTCCGTTACCGCTCGGGGTCCAACCGAGGCGGTTCTATGCTCCCGACGCTGCCGCGTCGCCGGGCCACCGCGCTTGCCGCGCGACCGAACCGTCAGAGGCGTCAAACCAATCCGAGTAGCGACGCGGTCAGTCGCTCACAGAGCAGCTGTTCCAGATGCTCTTCGAGGCGAGACAGCGGCGCGTCTCGCCCCGCACTAGCAGAGACGGGAAGGGTGGCATGGCGGCTCTGCAGTCCTTCCCGCTATTGAATCGCGGCTCGCCCTGGAGTCGTGACCCTATCCCGCAGCCCGGGCCCACCCAGGCGGGGGCCCTGTCTCGCTGCCCAGGAGGTGTTTCCGCCCCAAAGATTGCTTGGCATGGCGCTGATCTACGCAGCGAACCGACAAGATCAGCCGTCGCTTCGCTCGGCCGGGATGTGGTGTAGTGCTAGTTGATTCCCGAGGTGTCGATGCGCGACATTATGCGGTCGGTTCGCGGCCGAGGCGCCGCAGCTGCTCAGGGGACAGGACGTCGATGATGATTGATCGCACATGTGCACGTGTCCGGGCGCTGCTTCGGCGAGTGTCTGGAAGCCCTTCTCGGTCACGATCGCGTTGGTGGACGACCAGGGCAACTTGATCATCGGTTTCGCCAACCCGCTTTGTCCGGCGTGCAGCAGCAGGCTGACCCCGACTTGGCCGCAGCCGCGAGGAGCCTGATCGCTCCCGAGTTCATCGGCGACGCGTCTGTCGCAGTGCACGTTCTGGCGTGGCCGAGCTCCCGACACTGCGAGTGGTGAGGTGACGTTCTGCCCAGCGCCTGATCTGCTCCAGTGCCGGTAGCAGCGCGCGACCTGCTTCGGTCAGGGTGTACGTCACAGACACCGGTGGGCCCTCCGCGACTGTTCGGGCGAGGAGCCCGGCCTCGGTCAGCTCGCCCAGGCGGTCGGATAGAACCGAGTCACTGATGCCGGGGACCGCCCGAGCTAGCGCCCGGAACCCGACCGGCCCGCCGCGCAGCGTTCCGAGCAGCACGCCGGTCCAACGCTTGCCGAGGAGGTCGAACGCGCGCACTAGCGACGCGTCGGCGGCGACGCATTCCTCGGCCTTAATAGCGGTCCGGGTGGTGTTCTGGGCGACCATGGAACAATACTAGCTTCACTGATGTTAATAGGGAATCAGTAGCGCCTAGGATGATCGGAGTCGGTTGGGAGCATGACGAACGCCACCACACCCACGATCGCAGTGCTCGGAGCGGGTCACGTCGGGCCGGCCATTGCTCGGCTTGCACTCGACGCTGGCCACAGCGTCGCGATTGCTACCTCGGGTAGCCCAGGTGACCTGGCTCTGGTCACGCAGCTGTTGATTCCCGGGGCGGAACCCTTCTGGGCCACCGACGCCATCGCCCGGGCTGACATTGTCGTACTAGCGATGCCGCTGCATCGCTTCCTGCGGATGGACCCGAATGCTCTGTCCGAAAAGCTCGTGATCGACGCTATGAACTACTGGCCACCGAGCGACGGCAGGCTTCCGCCGCCCTTCAACGATGAGAGCGTCGGGACCAGTGAGGTCGTCGCGGAACGGCTGCGGGACGCCACTGTCGTCAAGTCGCTCAACCACGTCGGCTACCACGAGCTCGAGACCTATACCCGACCTTCCGGCTCTGTGGATCGACGCGCGCTAGGTGTCGCAGGCGACGCTCCCGACGCTGTAAACACGGTCAGTACATTCGTCGGCCGCCTCGGCTACGACGTCGTCCCGGTAGGACCGCTCAACGCCGGCCGGGTGCTGCAACCCGGTGGTCCAGTGTTCGGCGCAGTGCTGCGGCGCGAGGACTTCGAGCGTGTGGTCCACAACCACTCTGGAGATCAGAAGGCCTTCGGCCTTGCCGAACAGCACTACGGGCGGAGCGCCTGACATGACCGACCAGCCCACGAGATCAATAGCCGCTGGTGGCGAGGAGACCGCGTTCCCGCTCGTGCTCGGGCTGGACACCTTCGGGGACCGTACCAACACGGCCAGCGGCCAGCCGCTCTCCCACGCTCAGACGATTCGCAATGTAATGGAGGAAGGCGTCCTGGCTGAACAGGTCGGGGTGGACTTCTTCGGCATCGGTGAACACCACACCGACTACTTCCCCATGCCCGCCGGTGACGTCGTGCTCGCGTCGATCGCGGCGCGCACCCAACGGATCCACCTGGGCTCCGCCGTCACCGTCCTCAGCTCGGACGACCCGGTCCGGGTGTTCCAGCGCTACTCGACTTTGAACGCACTTTCGAGCGGTCGGGCCGAGGTCATCCTCGGCCGCGGGTCGAGCATCGAGTCGTTCCCGATGTTTGGTTACGACCTGGCCGACTACGAGCAGCTGTTTGAGGAGAAGACCGCGCTCTTCGCTCAGCTGGTCGAAGGCGGTCCGGTCACATGGCAGGGCGCGACTAGGTCGGCGCTGCGCGATCAGGATGTGGTCCCCCACCTCGAGGACGGACGGCGCCTTCCCACCTGGGTCGGTGTGGGCGGCAGCCCTCAGTCGGTGATTCGGGCTGCCCGCCTCGGCTTCTCATTGATGCTGGCGATCATCGGTGGACGCCCGGCGCGCTTCGCGCCGTTCGCAGCGCTATTCCAACAGGCACTCGCTAACTTTGGCCGACCGCCGCTTCCGGTCGGCGTGCACGGACCTGGTCACGTCGCGCAAACAGACGAGCAAGCACGTGATGAGTTCTGGCCGCACTGGCGCGAGTTGATCCGGCTCGTCGCCGTCGAGCGCGGCTTCGCGATCCCCACCGAGGAGTCCTTCGCCTACGAGATCGGGCCGCAGGGCGCCCTCTATGTCGGATCCCCCGAGACCGTCGCCCAGAAGATCGCCACCAACCTGCGCACCCTGGGTGCCACGCGCTTTGACCTGAAGTACGGCGCCGGTGGCCTGCCCCACGAAACCCTCATGACCAACATCGAGCTGTACGGCCGCCAGGTCATCCCACGTATCCGTGAGTTGATGAAGGAATGACGCACGCATCGCGTCAATAAGGTCAGCGCCGAAGCTGTCAAGCTTGCGACCGCTGGATGGGGTACCGAGCCGGAAGCGGCCGGGCTGGAGACCCGTCGACTCAAAGCACGCCATTGCCTTCTCGAGCTGCTCCAGCCTGCCGGCCCAAAGCCTCGTACCGCAGTTGTGGTTCGCGATCTTGCTGGAGGTCGCCCAGAGCGGACCCAGAAACTGGTGATCTTTGTGCAGTGGACGAACCATTTTCAGGGGTGGTATCCACAGGTGCGCCGCCAGCTCGTCACCGACGCCAGCACGGACCGTTGACCTCGGAGGCCTTTTCCAGCGCGCTGGATGAGGTCCGGTCTTCACAACATCTTGACGCCGACGTGCGCACGAGCACTCCTCACCCCGAGCGTCGAAGGTTGACCGGGACCAGCCAGCGCCGGCTTGAATCACACGAGGAGTGCCACGCGGCGACGCGGCTGGCGCGGGTAGCGTACGGGCCCGTGGATGAAGCTGAAGGCCGGGTGATGAGGGGCAATGTTGTGAACGGTGGCGTGGTCGACAACGCGATCTATGTCGATGGAATCCGAACCGCAAATCCGGCGACACTGGATGAGACCTACGAGCTCTTGCGCGAACGACAGGGCATGGCGTGGATCGGGTTGTATCGTCCCACCCCGGAGGAGATCCGATCAGTGGCGGCCGAATTCGGGCTGCATCATCTGGTCGTCGACGACGCCATCGCCGCCCACCAACGGCCCAAGCTCGAGCGCTTCGGCGACATCTTGTTCACCGTGCTTCGTCCCGCCCGCTATATCGACCAGCGTGAGCAGGTCGAGTTCGGTGAGCTGCACGTGGTCACCGGCGACGGGTTCGTCGTCACCATCCGGCACGCCGAGAGTCCCGATCTCGCGAGCGTCCGCCGCCGTCTGGAATCCCAGCCGGATCTCCTGCGGCTCGGACCAGAAGCCGTCCTCTACAGCATCATGGACCAGGTCGTCGACGAGTACGCCCCCGTCGTTGCAGGCCTCGAGAACGACATCGACGAAATCGAGGACCAGCTCTTCAACAACAACCCCGCCGTCTCACGCCGCGTCTACGCCCTCACTCGCGAGGTGATCGAGGTCCAGCGGGCGACCAAGCCGCTGCTCGATATCATCGACGCGCTCCGTGGCGGGTTCGACGAGTACCACGTCGACATCGAGCTGCAACGCCACCTTCGCGACGTCGGCGACCACGTCCTGCGGATCGTCGAGCGCGTCGACGCCTTCCGCTCGCTGCTCCAAAATGCGCTCGCTGTCGACGCCACCTTGGTCGGTCAGCGCCAAAACGATGAGATCCAACGGCTGACCCAGACCAGCCTCGACCAGAACGAGCAGGTCAAACGCATCTCCGCTTGGGCCGCTATCCTCTTCGCGCCCACCCTGGTGGGCACCATCTACGGCATGAACTTCAGGCACATGCCCGAGCTCGGCTGGAGCCTGGGTTACCCGCTCGCGCTCCTGGCGATGGCTGCCTGCGGAGTCGTGCTGTACCTCGTCTTTAAGCGCCGCGGCTGGCTCTAGCCGGGTGGCGACCTCGTCTGGCGAGTGCGCAGCGTATGTGTGCACGGTTCAAGATCTCGTCGACCGGACCAGGCGGTCGACTGGTCTGCGGGCGGGGTGGTCGTCGGGTAGGGGTCCCATAGCGGCCGCCGAACGCGCGAGAAGGGTGGCGTCGAAGCCGGCCCTGGCAAGCCGGCGATCAGTACGACTGGGATCGCCTTTCGGGCTATTTCGTCGGGATTATGAATGGCATGGCCAACCGGCTGCGGGACGAGCCATCCCACGACTCCGTCCCGAACCGACGCTTGCCGTCGCAAGACGATTAGATCTCTGATCTAGCGCGACTTTGTGCCCGTTGGCGCCAATCCGGCATTGCAGTTCAGGTTCTGCTCGCAACTTCAAGATCACGTCAACCACAGAGCTCGGATAGTCCCACGGCACCACGAAGCCGACGTTCTTCGATCCGACGAGGTCGGTCGCGAGTGGGCAATGGCGTCGTAATGACCCGTACGCCCAGCGCGCAGCACTCCACGATCTTGATCAACAGACTGACTCGATAGTTTGGGCAAGTCCCCTAGCAGGCACGACACCGCCAGGAAGCCACTGACGCGAGCCAGTGCCTGCTCACCTCGCCATGAAGCCGAGCCAGGTCTCATGCTGGCCCTCAGTCCTGGGCAGCATTTTGCCCGTATCACTGCGATGCAGGCAGCGGCCTCGGGCTGATGAGCCGCAGGATCGGAGAGGTCTACTCTTTGGTCAATGAGGCAGGTCAGGATGCTCGAGCGCGATCGAGTGCACATCGGCACCGTCAGTCACGGTGGAGGTGAAGAAGGCGATCACATTGTCAGCACTCGTCGTCTCCAGCCCGATGTAGTCACCGAGGAATAGACCACGCGGGTCGCCTGGCGCGAAGTAGGAAATCGGTGCCGTGTAGTGGTTGAAGGGCCCGTGAAGGTGCTGCTCCGGCTCCCAGCTGGCGCCGCCGTTGTCGGAGTGGCGCAGCCAGATGTCGGTGGTAGCTATCCTGTCACCCAGAACGTTGTTGCGGTCGTCGTAGTAGGCGAGGACAAGGGTGCCGTTCGCAGTGACTTCGATCGCGTGGTTGTAGGCCTGCACGTTGGAGCCACCGGCGGACACCACCGTCGGACCAGTCCAGTGCCTGCCGCCATCGATCGATTTCGCCATCACCACGCGGTCGATCGGGGTCCCGAGACCGTCGGACCACACAACGTAGATGGCCCCTGAGGTTGGGTCGATAGCGATATCCGGCAGGTAGTCCTCTGCTCGGATCGGGAAGTGGTCGTCGGGAACGAAAAGCTGGGCGGTGCGGATCGGCGCAATCTGGACGGGCGCCGACCAGTGCAGGCCAGCGTCAGTCGAGCGCATCACCCCCATGTAGACGCCCTGGTCGTTCGGCTGGATTCCTGCACCGGTGAACAGGTTCGCAGTGACGTTGTAGAGCGTCCCGTCCGGTCCAACCGCAATCTGGTTTCCCTGGAAGTAGGCGTTCGACTTGCGCATTGGTACCGGTGTCGACCAGGTCTCGCCGGCATCGGTTGTCCGCGAGAACATCGGCTGCCCGCGGAAGGCAAACGAATGGAAGTCAGCGGTCGGATTCTGCTTCTGGCCCGGTGGGTAGTCGCCGCGGAGCCAGGTTGCGTACGCATAGCCTGGCCGTGTCGGGTCGCCTGTGACCGAGACCTTGTCGTTGAAGACGCCCCGGGTGCCGGGGTCCTCAATGAGAATCTTTGGCGCACCCCATGCGGAGCCATTCCACGTCGTCACTGAGATCGCGGAGATGCCGAGTGCGGCCGAGTCGATCGGCTGGCCGATGAAGTACGCGTTGCCGGCCTTGTCGTAGGAGACCCACGGGTCGGTGACCCGCCCGAACCGCTCGGGTCCGCCTTGGCATGCTGCCCACGGCACGTCAGCCTCCTTCGACCAGCTCGCCCCACCGGTCGTCGAACTCCATGACGTCAGCCCGCGAGCGCCACCGTCTGGCCAGCGGTCCTGCTGCGACACTCCGAGGATCTCGTCGGCATTCGTGGGGTTCACCGCGACCTGCGCCTCGACCTCGGTGTTGTCGTACGCGGCAGCGAAGTCCTCGGACGCGCCGGCGGTGCAGGTGGTCAGGGTGGAAGGTCCACTGACCTTGACGTCGGGGCCAAGGGTGAACGGCGAGCCGCTGGCGCTGGCGGCTAGGCCGCCTCCAGAAGCAGTGAACGCTGCCACGGCGGCGAGGGTGAGCGCCACAAGCGTCGGGCGAAAGAGACGACGGGTTCGGACCATTGGTAGCTCCCCGAGAGATTCCAAACAACAGTTCGCTCTAGAATGCCACAAACTACACCAGTGTAAGTTTACTTTGACGGTATTGCGAGCCACCCGTACGGATCTCTGACTCGATGTCTGGCGCTGGAGGACGGGACGGTGCCGCGCCCCGGGGGGACTCTGTTGGCGATGAACGCCCACAACCTGCATGCGATGGTGGCGTGCCTCGCCGATGACTACGCCAATGAGTGTCCGGCCCACCCATACCGGGATTTCGACGTAGCGAGGAGGCCCGCCACAACTGAGCCGGATCTTTGCTCGCGTGCCCGATCTGCGTACGCGGCTGCTGGTACAGATTCCCAAGCAACGCAAGCGAAAGATCTTGCCCTGGACGGGTAAGGAGGCCAGGCGCTTTCTCGAATCCGCGCGCTCTGACTCCGATCCGCTTTACGCCCATACGTCCTGGTCTTAGTCCTCGGTCTTCGCAGGGTCGACTGCTGGGCCAATCGACGACCGGCGCCACCATCTCGGCCCACTGCATGATCCAGCGCTCCTCCACCCGTGGCGCCAGGGCCGGATGATCAACCGGTTCCGGACGGCAAGCTCGGATCGGTCGCGCGGCAGAGCCGCGGGATCTTAGGCACGACTACGGTGCTCCAGTTGGCGCCATCGAACCAATCGGCCCGTGAGACGGAACCAGGGACGGCCTACCCGCAGGCGCACGGGTGCTAGAACCCGAGGCCCGCAGCATCGAAATCTAGCGCAGTTGGCGCTGGATGGCGGCGAGGTCGAGCCAGGCCCGTTCGTAGGCGATCATGCCGTCGCGGAAGGTGAAGACGTGGAGGATGCGGTTGCTCATAGGACCGCTCTTGCCCTCGAGCAGGAAGGGCTTGCCGTCCACCATCGTGCCTTCCCACAGCGTCTCGTCGACGAGGAAGTCGTCGCCATAGAGGCGGCGGATGCAGGTGGCCTTGTCGCCTCGCGCACAGGCGTAGAGCATCGTGTAGTAGTTCCGTCCTGTCGGTCGCTGATCTCGCCGACCGGCGAGGGAATGATCTCGTGGCGTAGCGGGCCTGTCGCGAAGCTCGCCATCACAACATCGAGGTCGTCGGTCGCCTCGAACCTGAAATGATCGTCGACGACCCGGTCCATCTCCTCATGTGACATTCCCATTGCAGGTTCCTCCCGAACCGCGATAATGAGATAAATCTTATCATGAGATATGTCTAGCGAGTCAAGTGATATGAGTCAATCAAGGGGCAGAGAGGCGCAGAAGGCGCGAACGCGTGCGCTGATCGTGGCGGCGGCCGCGGGCCTCAGGCAGCCCACCGTGGAGCAGGCCGCGGATGCCGCGGGCGTCTCGCGGGCCACGGCGTATCGCTATTTCCCCACACAGGAAGCGCTCAGCGTCGAGCTCGAGTCGGAAGACGTGTGGCGCGAGGTAGAAGCGCTGGTTGTCGATCCGGAGACCGCAGACGTCGGGACAGGCCTTGATCGCATCATCGATGCGGTAGTGAGGACGGTGTACGTCGAGGAGCGGCACATCCGCACGGCGCTCCGCGTCTACCACGACACCTGGCTGCGCGACCCCGACTCGCGAGTGCGTAAGGGGAGGCGCATGGACTGGATCGACACGACGATCTCCCCCCTGCCCGCCGAGGCACGCGAAGGCCTGCGTCTCGCCCTGGCGCTGGCGATCGGTCCGGACCCGGTGACGATGCTGAAGGATGTCGCAGGGCTCGACGCCGAGCAGACCAGACGCGTGCTGAAATGGGCTGCGCGCGCCATGCTTCGCGCCGCTGTGCAGCTCGACAGCAGGTCGGAGGAGGAAGGTTCCCCAGCCGGTTAGGGATCGATCCTCCGGCCACCGCCCTCTAGCCATCGCCACTGGCTCGCAGCGCTCTCCGGCCAGGTGCTTGTTCAGAGCCGCCTTAGGGAATCGAGCCCAGAACCTACCTGCCACTGTCCCATCAGCGGCTGGCAGAACGCTGGGCGCGAGCGTAGCGTCCCCAGATGCGTGGCCGTCGAGGCCGCGGATCAGCTGGTTGCCGAGACCGAGGACCTCGACGCTGCGGCGTAGAGCATTGCGGCTTTGATCAGGTCGGCTACGTATTTGCGCTGCCTCGAGACGTAACCTCAGCTGCCGGCGACTCTTCGAGGACATACCGGATCAGCGCCGCACGGGACGGGAGTTCGAGGCGCCGGTAGATGTGCTGCAGGTGGGTGGCCACGGTGCGGGTAGTGATGAACAGCCGCTCGCCGACCTCGGCATTGGACAGGCCCTGCGCGACCAGGCGGGCCACCTCCTGCTCCCGGACGCTCAGCCGGCGCTCTTCGTGGTAGGCGGACGCGGTCCCGGGCCGCCGACCCAGCTGGCGCAGCACGGCACGGGC
>JBKOUS010000173.1:0-9352 GCA_046723505.1 Actinomycetota bacterium | reverse complement strand
GCATCGACATCCTTGCCGTTCCGGCGTACGGGCCCTGGGCGGCAATGAAGGAGACTATCGACTTCGTTCGTGCAGTCGGGGCCCTGGAAGGGTTCCCGATCCACGATGAGCTGCTCAGCGACCGAGGCCGTACCCTTGCGTTCAACAGGCTCAACGAAATGACACCGACCCGAGTGGTCAACTTGCGCGGAGGCGTTACGCACGAATTCTGAGGCGCCCACTCGGCGGCCTTGACCGGTCGGCTTGCTGCTGCAATGGACTCATGAAACAGCACAGCGTCACGGTCGGTATCGGCCCGGTCTCGTTCGCAGACCTAGAAGCGGTGGCGCGGCACGATGCCGAGGTCGTCATTGCTGATGGCGCTTGGGCTGAAGTCCGCAAGTCCCGCGAGATCATCGAAGCCCTGGCCGATCATCCCGCGCCGCATTACGGGGTATCGACTGGCTTTGGTGCGCTGGCAACCCGGCATATCCCAGTTGAGCTGCGCGGTCAACTGCAGCGCAGCCTGATCCGCTCGCACGCTGCCGGGTCGGGACCGGAGGTGGAACGAGAGGTGGTACGGGCCCTTATGTTGCTACGGATCTCCACTCTTGCCACAGGTCGCACCGGTATCCGGGAGGAGACGCTGCGTTGTTACGTCGCCATGCTCAATGCCGGCCTCACACCGGTTGTCTACGAGTACGGCAGCCTTGGCTGCTCAGGCGACCTGGCTCCGCTTGCGCACTGTGCCCTGGCGCTGACGGGTGAAGGGGTCGTCCGGAATGCGTCTGGCGCTCTCATTCCGACGCGCGCTGCCCTTGCCGCCGCGCACATCGACCCCCTCACGCTTGCCGAGAAGGAGGGCCTGGCCTTGATCAACGGCACTGACGGCATGCTCGGCATGCTGGTGCTCGCGATCATCGATCTGCGGCGGTTGCTCAAGGTGGCGGACATCGCAGCCGCCATGAGCGTGGAAGGTTTGCTCGGCACTGACGATGTCTTCGCAGACGATCTGCACGCTTTGCGACCTCACCCGGGTCAGGTTGCTTCGGCCAGCAACCTGCGCAGGATCATGGCCGCCAGTCAGATTCGGGAAAGCCACCGTACTCAGGCCTGCACCCGGGTTCAGGACGCATACTCGCTGCGCTGCGCGCCACAAGTGGCCGGTGCCGTGCGGGACACAGTTGATCATGCGGAACGAGTCGCGCTGATCGAGCTGGCGTCGGCCATCGACAATCCGGTGATCACCCTCGATGGCCGGGTTGAGTCCAACGGCAACTTCCACGGTGCACCTCTCGGCTACGTGCTGGATTTCCTCGCCATCGCGCTGGCAGACCTGGCCAGCATCTCCGAACGGCGAACCGACCGCTTCCTGGACAGATCCCGTAGCGGTGGCCTCAATGCCTTCCTCGCAGCCGACCCGGGCGTCGACTCGGGTCACATGATCGCCCAGTACACCCAGGCTGCGATCGTTTCCGAGCTCAAGCGGCTCGCGGTACCGGCTTCGGTCGACTCGATTCCTAGCTCAGCAATGCAGGAAGACCACGTATCCATGGGCTGGTCGGCGGCGCGCAAGTTGCGCCGCGGCATCGATGGGCTGACTCGCGTGCTGGCCATCGAGCTGCTCACGGCCGCTCGTGGCATTGAGTTGCGCTTGCCACTGCAACCTGCCCCGGCCAGCGCCGCGGTTATCGCCGCGCTGCGTGCCGCGGGGGCGCCGGGTTCGGGCACAGATCGCTGGCTCGCGCCCGAGATCGAGATCGCTGTCGAGCTGGTTGCCAACGGCGCTATCGTCGCGGCCGTCGAGTCGGTGACCGGACCCATCAATTGATCAACGACCGTCCGAGCTGCGAGCGTCGGCATTGCGCGAGCAGCTCCGAATGAAAGGAGACGGCAAACATGGAAGGCGCTCGACCGGTACGCGCACCGCGTGGCACCACACTGACGGCCCGCTCCTGGGCCACCGAGGCCCCGCTGCGGATGCTGATGAACAACCTGGATCCCGAGAACGCCGAACGGCCCGATGATCTTGTCGTGTACGGGGGCACCGGCCGTGCGGCCAGAGACTGGCGGGCGTACGACGCCATGGTGCGCACCCTGACGGCTCTGGCACCAGACGAAACCATGCTCGTCCAGTCGGGCCGCCCGGTAGGGGTGATGCAGACGCATGAGTGGGCACCCCGGGTGATCTTGGCCAACTCGAACCTGGTTCCTGACTGGGCCACCTGGCCAGAATTCCGCCGGTTGGAGAGGCTCGGGCTGACTATGTACGGCCAGATGACTGCTGGCTCGTGGATTTACATCGGCACCCAGGGCATCGTCCAAGGCACGTATGAGACCTTTGCAGCGGTCGCGGAGAAACGGTTCGGTGGGACGCTGGCCGGCACCTTGACCCTGACCGGGGGTTGCGGCGGAATGGGCGGCGCGCAGCCGCTGGCCGTGACGCTGAACGAGGGTGTCTGCTTGATCGTGGACGTCGACCGATCCCGACTGCAGCGCCGAGTTGATCATCGCTATCTCGACGAGATTGCTGATGATCTTGACCACGCCGTGTCGCGCGCCCTGGCCGCCAAGACTGAGCGAAGGGCGACCTCCGTTGGTGTCGTCGGCAACTGTGCCGAGGTCTTCCCGGAGCTGTTGCGTCGCGGCGTACCGATCGACATCGTCACCGACCAGACCAGCGCCCACGACCCGCTGTCCTACCTGCCAGAGGGCATCAGTGTCGAGGATTGGGCAACCTACGCCGAGCAAAAACCAGAGGAGTTTACCGACCGGGCACGCGCCAGCATGGCGCATCACGTGCAGGCGATGGTGGAGTTCCAGGACGGCGGTGCGGAGGTCTTCGACTATGGCAACTCGATTCGCGACGAGGCCCGGCTGGGTGGCTGCGAACGCGCGTTCGAGTTCCCCGGCTTCGTGCCTGCCTATATCCGGCCCTTGTTCTGTGAGGGGAAAGGCCCGTTCCGCTGGGTGGCGTTGTCTGGCGACCCGCACGACATCGAGGTCACCGACCGCGCCGTTATGGATCTGTTCAGCGATAACGCGCGGCTCCAGAAGTGGCTACGTGGCGCTCGCGACAAGATCAGCTTCCAAGGGCTTCCGGCCCGCATCTGCTGGCTCGGCTATGGGGAGCGAGACAAGGCGGGCTTGGCCTTCAACGACCTGGTCGCCTCGGGCAAGATCAGTGCACCCATCGTCATCGGACGTGATCATCTGGACTGCGGCTCCGTGGCCAGCCCGTACCGAGAGACTGAGGCGATGCTCGACGGCTCAGATGCGATCGCGGATTGGCCGCTGCTCAATGCCATGATCAACACCGCCTCTGGAGCTTCCTGGGTTTCGATCCACCATGGGGGTGGAGTTGGCATTGGCCGCTCCATCCACGCCGGTCAGGTATCGCTCGCCGACGGCACGGAGCTGGCCGCGCAAAAGCTGGCGCGGGTGCTGACCAACGATCCCGGCATGGGAGTAATCCGGCACGCCGACGCTGGCTACGAGCAGGCCGAGCAGGTGGCTGCCGAGCGTGGTGTCCGTATCCCCATGCAGGAAGGAAGCTGAGGGTGATCATTTCCCAGGCTGGCACATTCGAGAAGCTATGGTCGGCGATCGCGGACATCGGGCGCGACCCGACCACCGGTGGCTATCGTCGCTTCGCCTGGACTGAGGCGGATCTCAGGATGCGCGAATGGTTCAGCGGCGAGTGTGTGAGTCGAGGCTTGGACCTGATCGAAGACCGGATGGGCAATCAGTGGGCCTGGTGGGGTGATCCCTACACGGCCGCGACCGCTGGAGTTGTCACCGGCTCTCACTTGGACAGCGTGCCTGACGGCGGCGCGTTTGATGGACCGCTCGGCGTGGTGAGTGCACTGATGGCGATCGATCAGCTGAGATCCGACAGCTTCACGCTGCGGCGGCCGATCGGCGTTGTGAACTTCGTCGACGAAGAAGGTGCCCGGTTCGGCGTTTCCTGCATCGGATCCCGAGTGATCACCGGTGCGCTGAGTCCCGACAAGGCGCGGGGCCTGCGTGACGCCGAGGGTGTGACCATGGCGGATGCAATGCGCGCAGCGGGGCGGCAGCCGGAACACCTGGGCGCGGATCCTGAGTTTCTTGGTCGCATTGGTTCGTTCATTGAGCTGCACATCGAGCAGGGTCGCGCTCTGGTCGACCTGGGCCGTGGGGTCGGGGTTGGCAATCAGTTATGGCCGCACGGCCGGTGGCGGATCGAGATTCCCGGTGAAGCCAACCACGCCGGCACCACCAGGTTGGGCGATCGCCGGGATGCGATGATCGGCTGTGCCCGGGCCGTGCTGGCAGCACGTGCTGCGGCAGAAGCCCACGGCAGCCTCGCGACAGTTGGGAAGGTCAGCATCCAGCCGGGCGGGGTGAACGCAATTGCTCGCTCGGCTACAGCCTGGCTCGATGCCCGCGCTGCCGGTGAGCAGGCGCTGCGCGCCACCGTGACCCAGATCGAAGAGCAGGTCGCCGCTTCGGACGCTGTCGTGACCGAAGAGTCGTGGACGCCGCACACCGCTTTCGATGATGCCCTGGTAACCAGGCTGGCCAGCCTGCTTGATGGTGCACCAGTGATGAGCTCGGGAGCAGGCCATGATGCTGGGATTCTCGCGAACGCGGGCACGCCGGCGGCGATGCTCTTCGTCCGCAATCCGACCGGGGTATCTCATTCGCCGGCCGAGTGGGCCGAGCCTGAGGACTGCTATGCCGGCGCTGCTGCCCTGGCGACGGCGCTGGCGGACCTGGCCGGGGCGGAGCGGTGAGCTCGTACTGGGCGGCGTACGCCTGGCTGCCGAACGGCCTCCAGACAGGTGTCAGCTTTGAGATTGCTGACGGGCGCTTCGCGCACGTTCAGGTCAGTGCCGAACCGCGACCCGATCAGCACATCCTGAGCGGCGTGACGCTCCCTGGTCTTGCCAATGGCCACAGTCACGCCTTCCACCGGGCGCTGCGGGGCCGAACGCACGCTGCAGGCGGCAGCTTCTGGACCTGGCGTCAGCAGATGTACGCCCTCGCCGCCCGTCTCGATCCCGATTCCTACCTCGCGCTCGCCCGAGCCGTGTTCGTCGAGATGGCGCAGGCTGGATACACAGTCGTCGGGGAGTTCCACTATCTGCATCATGATCAAGGCGGCCGCCGCTACGCCGATCCCAATGCCATGGGCAAGGCGCTGATGCAGGCCGCCACCGAGGCCGGCGTCCGGCTTACACTGCTAGACGCCTGCTATCTGGCCGGCGGGCTGAACGCGACCGGCCATCTTCCACTGGATCTGGTACAGACCCGCTTCAGCGATGGAGATGTCGATCACTGGCAGGCCCGGGTGAGTCAACTCACCGAAGCTGACCGCGTGCGCATCGGCGGCGCTGTGCACTCGGTGCGCGCGGTACCGGCCGAGGTTTTCAGCAAGATCGGCGATGCGATGGGGGAGCGCCCCTTGCATTTCCACCTCAGTGAGCAACCGGCCGAGAACGCCGCTACCCAGGCGTTCTACGGTCGCAGCCCGACCGAGCTGCTTGATGATCACGGGCTGCTCGGCCGCCGTACCACGGCGGTGCATGCCACGCACCTCACAGACACCGACATCAAGACCTTGGGTGGGACCCAGACGTCGGCATGCATCTGTCCGACCACCGAGCGCGATCTTGCTGATGGCATCGGCCCCGCCCGGCGGCTGGCCCGCGCCGGCAGCCCGCTCACCCTCGGCTCTGATCAACACGCGGTCATCGACCCGTTCGAGGAACTGCGGGGACTCGAGCTACACGAGCGGCTGGCCTCGGGTGAACGTGGCTGTTTCACTCCCGGCAATCTGATCTTGATCGCCAGCGAAGCCGGGTACAACAGTCTGGGTTGGCCGGAAGGCGGCCGGCTAGCTGCTGGCGCATTCGCGGACTTCGTCGTGATCCGCCGCGACTCGGTGCGCACCGCAGGCGCCCGCCCGGAGCAGATCGGGTTCGCTGCCACCGCGGCCGACGTTGACAACGTCGTCGTCGGCGGCGAGGTGATCGTCCGCGACGGACAGCATCGGCTTGGTTCACCCGCTCGGCTCCTTACGGCGGCTCTTGATCAGCTGGGTGAGGCATGAGCAGCACCGCCGTCACCGGAATCGGCGAGCTGGTCACTTGCGACGGCACCGGTTCTGACCTGCTCGGCATCCGCTCCAACGCGGCTCTGGTGGTCGAGAACGACATGATCGTTTGGATCGGCGCAGCCGCCGAGACTCCCGCCGCGGACGCCCGGATCGATGTCGCCGGCCGGGCAATCGTGCCCGGTTTCGTCGATTCGCACAGCCACCTCATCTTTGCTGGCGATCGAGCAACGGAGTTTGCGGCTCGGATGACAGGCCGGCCGTACGACGGCGGCGGCATCGGAGTCACGGTTGCCGCTACGTGTGCTGCCACCGATGAGGAGCTGACCCGGCTGCTGGCGGGCCGGATCGATGAGCTGCGTGCTCTCGGTACCACCACCATAGAGATCAAGAGTGGCTACGGGCTCACTGTTGATGACGAGCTCCGGATGCTTCAGATTGCCTCCCGATTCACGACCGAAACCACCTTCCTGGGCGCCCATGTGGTCCCGTCCGGTTACTCCAACGATCGCGCGGGTTATGTCGAGCTGGTGACGGGGCCGATGCTGCAGGCGGCGGCGCCGCACGCGCGCTGGATTGACGTGTTCTGCGAGCCGCACGCGCCACACGCCTTCGGCCCAGACGAGGCCCGCAAGGTGCTCATCGCCGGAGCCGAGGCCGGCCTCGGCCTGCGCGTGCATGGCAACCAGCTAGGTCCGGGACCCGGCGTACAGCTGGCGGTCGAGCTCGGGGCCGCCAGCGTCGATCACTGCACCTATCTCGATGAAGACGATGTCGACGCTCTCGTCGCAGCAGCGGAGGACACAGTTGCGACGCTGCTTCCTGGGGTCGACTTCTGCACCCGCATGCCGTATCCGGACGCGGCCCGGCTGCTCGCCGCGGGTGCGTCGATAGCATTGGCAACTGATTGCAATCCGGGTACTTGCTATTCGAGCTCGATGCCCTGGGTGATTTCGTTGGCCGTTCGGGAGCTCGGTCTTACGCCGGCTCAGGCACTGTTCGCCGCTACAGCCGGCTCGGCAAAGTCGCTGCGGCGCGTCGATATCGGTCGTCTGGTGCTTGGAAACCGGGCGGATCTCACCGTGCTCGACGCACCCTCATACCTGCATTTGGCCTATCGCCCTGGTGTGCCGATTGCCCGGGCGCTGGATGAGTTGACGCAGAGTCACCTCAGGTAGATATTGCTGCAAGTTCGCGACGTTCCGCGAAACGCTGACAGAGGGCTAGCGCAGGCTCGGCGGCGTCAAAGGCCATCTGATCTTCAACTATGGCCACTCTCCGGTCCTTTCCCCTATCGGTGATACCGCATCTTGCGGCACGATTAGGACAGACCGACGGGTGAAACGATGTTCGAAGTATTTGTGGTCTTTGCGATCTTGATCGGCGGCTATGTGTTGTCGCTGAAGCTGAATCCATGGGTCTTGTGCTCAAACTGCAAGAACAAACCAAAGATCAAGGGGTGGGTGGCCAACCATGCACACCACGTCTGCCCCAAATGCAAGGGCACCGGGCAACAACTTCGGTTCGGTCGCAGGTTCATCTTCGGGGAGCCGAGCAAGCGCTGAAGCCGCTGTTACGGTCTCAAGAACGCTTCCCGCAAGTACCCGCTCGTGACCAGCGCAGGTCGCGATTCGAGGGTCCAGCCACGGCCTCCGCCGAGCGCCCGGACATGGCACTGGCTCCGGATGATCAAGAAGGCGATCTAAGCGAGGATCAGCACCGCAATCGCGACGAGGATGATTACGGTCGTGTTGCCCATCCGGCGTACTCCTTTACCCTGAGGAGGCGCCTCTCCGGTTGCTCGACGAGGTACATCGCGGACACCATCGCCAGCCCGCCGATGACCATCCGCGCGGTGACGCTCTCGCCGCCGAAGGCCACCGCAAAGGCTGCTGCCCAGACCGGTTCCATGGCCATGATCACCGCGGCTCGGGGCGGCTCGATGTGCGCCTGAGCCCAGGTTTGCAGCACCATGGTGAGCGCGCTTGCGACGAGCGCGAGGTAGAGCACGACGAGCCAGTCGTGGCCGGTAGCAGGCAGCTGAATGCCGGAACTTGATCCTGGTGTTGGCCACAGCGCAGCCGCGGCACACATCAGCGCGATCACGATCAACTGCACCAGGCTGAGGCTTATCGCTGTCTGCGGCGTGCTGAACCGCCCCAGCGCAACAATGTGGCGGGCGTAGAGCAATGCCGCAATGACTGTCAGCAGCTCACCGTAGCCAAGCGTGAACCCGCGCAGCGCAAGCGCACCCAGCCCAAACAGGGCTAGAAAGACCGCGAACCAAGTGATATTGGCGATCCTGCGACGCAGGATCACTGCCGTCAGCAGTGGCGTGGCAACGACGTACAAGCCGGTGACGAAGCCGGAAACACTGGCAGCAGTGTGGGCCAGGCCGATGGTCTGCAGGACCTGCGCTGATCCGTACAACAATCCAAGCAGAGCGCCCTGGGTGAGCACCGGTCGGGAAATCTGAACTCGCGGGCCGACAATGAGGCCCAGCGCCACAGCGGCGATAGCGAACCGAACAGCAAGCAGATCGGCAACCGGCATCCGGGTCACCAGATCCTTGATCAGAAGGAACGTCGATCCCCAGACAGCGGCCATCGCCAGCAATGCCAGGAAGGCTACGCGCGTGTGCGACCTGGCAACCAGCACCGACCCAGCGTAAGACACGCTCGCGCGAAGCTTGTTCTGCAGTTCCGGTTCCTGAGCGCTGGAAACTGCGCGCTCGATCGCGACTGAATCCGCCACACTCGGGGAGACCAAGGTGCCGGCACTTTGCTGAGTAAAAGGTGGAGCTCAGACCACGTACAAGATGATCGTCGATCCTTTGGCTACCTCGGCACGTGCCGCAGGGTTGGTGTAGACCACGTAACCGAGTCCGGCGCGACTGATGCCGATGGGTTGCAGCTTGGTCTTGAACCCGGCCTCCTGCATCACCTTCCGAGCCGCAGGAACTGCCATCCGCTGCACATTGGGCACGGTGACCAGCAGAGGTCCCAAGGATCTGGTGAGGATGATTGTGGCTCCCGTCGGCGCGCGGCCGGAACGCGGATCCTGACGCAGCACGAGGTCCTTGGCGACTTTGGCGGAATAACCGCTCCGCTCGACGACGCGAAAGCCTGCGCTGGTGAGGGCGGCTGATGCGGCATCGTACGGAGTGCCCTGATAGTCGGTGATCGAGATTGGCTTCGGCCCGGCGCACACCACGAGGTTGATGGCGGTGCGCTTCTTGAGGCGGGCGCCCGGCTGCTTCGACGCACTGAGCAC
>JBKOUS010000091.1:0-25026 GCA_046723505.1 Actinomycetota bacterium | reverse complement strand
CGCAAAATCAACGTCACCAGCCGCACCCAAGCCGTTCTCTGGGGCGTCCGCCACGGCTTCACACCCGACCACCACCGCATCGAACACTGGCGCGGAGGGCCCTGACCGGGCCGCATGCGCTGCGGGTGCCTGTTCCCATTGGATCGAGCTTCCCCTGACCCAGGGGTTTGCAGATTGGCGCATTGCCGTTCTTGGCCTAGGGAGACGCGCGCATCCTGGCGGGATCGTTACTCTAGCGGCGCACCTGGCGTGCCTATGACGCGCAGCGCGCCTCGCTGGGATGCCCGACGGTTAACCCGGGCGGCCTGGCCACGCACTCCAAGCTCGCTATCGGCTTGGGAGCGATCGTGGTAGCCCGAACCATGGGAGCACGCTGTTGTCGAAGCGGGTGATGGCACTGATCCGATCGCCGGTGAGGGTAAGGACAAGGAGGCCGATCCCGTGCCGGATGCCGGCAGCGGTGCGCAGGTACGCCCCGAATGCCGGCTGACCGTTGGCTCGCGTCCGGACGAGGTCGAACCTGCGGCCCGCTCCGAAGATGCTGGCGCAGAAGCGGGCCACGACGTCTCGGCCCTCGTATTCGAAGGGCATCGGTGGCATCGAAATGAAGACGTCGTCGGTCAGCAGGGCCACCAGCGCGTCGAGATCTGCGGACTCGTACGCGCGAACGAATTTTGCCACGAGCGCATCCTCAGAGGGTGACTCAGAGCCGGGAAGCGGTTCGCGGTCGGCCGACGGCCGCCGTCGGCGCTGCATGCTGGCACGCGCCCGTTTGAGGGCACTGTTGACCGATTCGACGGTCGAGTCCAGCATCTCGGCCACCTCGTTCGCGTGGAACCCGAGGACGTCCCGCAAGACGAGGACGGCGAGCTGGCGAGGCGGCAGGACCTGAAGGGCGGTGATGAATGCCAGAGAGATGGATTCGGTCCGCTCGTAGCGCGCCTCCGGGCCGAGCGGCACCCCGATCGCACCCTCGAGAAGAGCGTCTGGAAAGGGCTCGAGCCATACGACTTCGCCGAGTCGGGTCGGCTCAGGCGGTTCAACCTCGGGCACGTCCCACTCCTTGGCCGGGCGTCGGCTCGCCGAGCGACGCGCGTTGAGGCACCGGTTGGTGGCGATCCGGTAGAGCCAGGTGCGAAGCGAGGCGCGTCCCTCGAACCCTCCGAGGCCTTGCCAGGCGGACAGCAGCGTGTCTTGGAGAGCGTCCTCGGCATCCTGAAAGGAACCGAGCATCCGGTAGCAGTGCACCTGAAGCTCTCGCCGGTAAGGCTCGGTCAGCTCTCGGAACGCGTCGCCGTCCCCAACCCGCGCCCTAGAGATCAGGTCGGCTGTCGCCACCTTCACCGTCTCTCACCTCTTCCCCTCACCTTGTCGCACTCCATCCTGTATAGACACCGGCCGGGGGACGAACTGGGCGGTTGGGGGGCGCCTACTTTCCCGGCGTCGCGGTGTCTGCATCATTGACAGCTCTGAGGATCCACACCTCGACGGACGGAAAACGAACGGAACCCAAGATGATGCTGAAGAACAAAGTTGCGGTGATCTACGGAGCCGGCGGCGCCATAGGCGGCGCTGTTGCACTCGCCTTTGCGCGCGAGGGGGCCAAGCTGTTTCTCGCAGGGCGCCGCCTGGCACCCGTCGAAGCGGTCGCTACTGACGTCGTTTCCGCTGGCGGATCTGCCGAGGCGGCGGAGGTCGACGTTCTTGACGAGCAGGCTGTGGACAGGCATTTACAGTCCACGATCGATAATGTGGGCCGCGTCGATATCTCGTTCAACGCAGTCGGGATCCCGGACGCGAAAATTCTGGGTGTGCCCCTGGTCGAACTGGATGTGGAGCAGTTCTCCCTGCCGATCGCGACCTATACGAGATCGTACTTTCTGACCGCCCGCCTGGCTGCCCGGCGAATGGTTCCAAATCAATCGGGAGTAATCATGAGAGTCACCGCACTCCACTCGCGGACGGGCATCCCATTGGTAGGAGGCTACGGTCCGGCGATGGCGGCCATGGAGGCACTCACTCGAGATCTATCCGCCGAGCTGGCACCTCAGGGCATTCGCGTGGTCGGTCTACGACCACAGGCCATGCCGGAGACAAGCACAATCAAGGAAGCCTTCGAGCCTCGCGCCAAGGCATCAGGAATGACCTGGGAACAGTGGCAGGAGCTACTCGCAAACAGGACCCATCCGCGACGCCTGATGACGCTCGAGGAGCTGGTTAACGTGGCGGTCTTCATGGCTTCCGATAAGGCGAGCGGGATTACAGGAACTACTGTCAACTTGACCATGGGCAGCCTGGACGACTAGCAGCTAAGCGGCCGAGGCTTTGCTTCTGAGAGTGCACGATGTTTGGCACGCCATTGAACACGGGCATGCGCAATCTTCGTGGGCGTTGGTCACCTCGAGTGTCGTCACGGCGGATCGGGTGTGCTCGGCTAGAGCCCGCCGGAGCGCATCGCGGCGATGACGCCACCGTCGATCAGAAGATCACTGCCGGAGATGAACGCATGGCCTCGGTCATCGAGGACCACGCGGCACCACACCAATATCGAAGGATGAAATCTGAACCGACGTAACTGACGCAGGCTTTTGACGAAGAGATCACCGGCTAGCGTGGGTTCGTGCGGTTGGCCACATGGAACGTGAATTCGATCAAGCAGCGGGTACCGCGATTGTTGCCGTGGCTGGACCAGCGGCAGCCCGACGTGGTGTGTCTGCAGGAGACCAAGCTCGCCGACGACGCATTAACTGAGTTGCTGGGGGAGCAGCTCGTCAGCCGTGGTTACGAGCTCGCCGCGCACGGTGAGGCACAGTGGAACGGCGTCGCGGTTCTGTCGAAGGTTGGAATGGATGACGTCGTGGCGGGGGTGGTCGGCGCACCGGGGTATCCGCATCAGGAGGCTCGGGCGGTCTCGGCGACATGCGGCGGCATCCGGGTGCACTCGGTGTACGTGCCGAATGGACGGGTGCCTGGTTCGGACCACTATCGGTACAAGCTTGACTGGCTTGCCGCATTGGTCCAGGACTTGCGCGGTGATCCGGAGGACGCTGTTCTATGCGGCGACATGAACATTGCGCCGGCCGATAAGGATGTGTTCGACCCTGAGGCCTATGTTGGCCAGACCCACGTCACCGGGCCGGAGCGGGACGCGCTGGCGCAGCTGCAAGCGCTTGGGCTCCGCGACGTTGTCAGGGATCGCTGGCCGGGCGAGCGGGTGTTCACGTACTGGGACTATCGCGCTGGCATGTTTCATCAGGACTTGGGTATGCGCATCGACCTCGTGCTGGCCACCGTGCCGGTCGCTGAGCGGGTGCGGGCAGCGTGGGTGGACCGACACGCGCGCAAGGGCTCCGGGCCCAGCGACCACGCCCCGGTGATCGTAGACTTGGACGAAGCTCCTGACGGCGACATCGGTCCGGTTGTCCCACCACCATCTGCGCCAGCCACTCGGCGGGTGACATTGCCGCAGAGCCGCAAACGCTGAACTTCGGGCGCTGCTAGCTTTGCGCTTTAATCGAGGTCTCCGGTTTGCAAGCTGTGATCTTGCCCAGCCAACCGACGTTCGTACTTCCGGTGGCGATCTCTGTGAATCCGGATGCCTGGACGAGCCCGAGTGCCTTGTCGAGCATGTCCTCTCCAGAATGACGAAGCCATCGCGGACCGGCATGCCAACGCCCTGGGCCTTTGTGAAGCTCAGCGATCAGGAGCCGGCCACCGGGCCTGAGCACCCGGCACATCTCCTCGACCGCAGTCCGTTGATCCTCCTCAGCCACATGGTGCAGCGCGAGGGTGCACGCGACGGCGTCGAAGGTGGCATCCGGAAACGGGAGATCTTGCGCGAAGGCGACCTGGAAGGTGGCCGCTGCTCTCCTTTTGCGTGCCTGGCTGCTGGCCCTGTTGATCATCTCAACTGCTGCATCAATGCCGTCCACCGAGCCGGTGGGTGCTACGCGCTCGGCAAAGACGCGGGCAAGGCGGCCAGGGCCACAGCCGACATCGAGGACCCGGTCACCGGGGCGTAGCTCAAGATCGTCAGCGAACATCGTGCGCAGACGGTTTCCACGCCTACTCAGCAACCGGTTCGTCAGGTCGTAAACGCGCGCCCAATGGATGAGCCGGTCCTTGCTGTGGTGATCGGTGTGGCTGGTGGTATGGATCATAGGCACGCCAGTGTACGGCGGTCGCCGTGGCTTGCTACAGAATCCGGACGTCACTTCGCCTCACTTTCGTGGACGTGGCGGCATCTGCAGATGGGGCGGAGGCCAAGCAAGTGATGCGGGGTTGGGCACCAAGATTCATCATTTCTGCGTCTTGACGCAGACATCCTGCGGCCGTAACGTCCGCAGAGGAGAGCATCTCTCAATTCACTCACATCGATCGGAGGCCCCGCCATGTTCGCTCAGGTTATCCAGGGCAAGACGTCCAACCCGCAGGGTTTGGAGGCCGCTCTCAACCGGTGGTTACAAGATCTTGCGCCTGGTGCGACGGGCTGGCTTGGTAGCACGGGCGGGGTTACTGAAGACGGGCGCGCCGTCGCGGTGGTGCGCTTCGAATCCGAGGAGGATGCCCGCCGCAACAGCAATCGGCCCGAACAGGACCAGTGGTGGTCAGAGACCGCGAAGCTCTACGACGGCGAAGCCACGTTCCGTGACAGCACTGACGTCATTGTTGATCTTCAGGGCGATCCCGATCGGGCGGGCTTCGTCCAGATCATGCAGGGTCGGAGCAACGATCCGGAACGGGCCAAGCAACTGATGGATCAGGACGCTGACAAGTGGGCAGCATTTCGTCCCGACATTCTCGGCAGCGTCGCAATAAGTCAGGACGACGGTAGCTACACCATGGTTCTGTACTTCACGTCGGAGGCAGAGGCCCGCGAAGGGGAACGCAAAGAGCCGCCGCCGGAGTTACAGGCGCAGATGGAAGAGATGAACAGGCTCGCCGTTGGAGAACCTGAGTTCTTCGACCTGAAGCGGCCGTGGATCAGCTCTCCGACGTGATCAAGTAGTTAGAGCACCACCCGCTGAATCCTGTCAACGCATTGATAACCTCAGTGGAATGATGACGGCGCGACCGGTCGCCCTTAACGCGGCGATCGCGTGGCTGTTCATCATCGGCTCGGCGTTGTTCGCGCTGGGATCCGTGCCGGCATACATCAATGCAGTTGGAGCGACCGCCGATGGCGTGACCTACTTCGTTGGCTCGATCTTTTTCACGGCTGCTTCATTCGCCCAACTCGTCCAAGCCCAGACACCGGCGATGACCACGGTGGATGCAGACTCGGAGTCCACGCGGGCCCAGGTACGGTTGTCGGCCTGGCTCCCGCATGATCGCAACTGGCTTGCAGCCATCACACAGTTTCCGGGCACGCTGTGCTTCAACATCAGCACTCTCGCAGGTCTTGCACACAATGCAACGGCAAAACAGGAGGATCGGCGGGTCTGGCGTCCCGACCTCTATGGATCGACGCTGTTCTTGGTGGCGAGCGTCTTCGCCATTCTCGCGGTGGGGCGCTTTCTCAGCTTCCGGCCCCGCTCCTTTCCTTGGCGTATCGCCTGGTTGAACATGATCGGATCGATCTTGTTCATGATCTCCGCGCTAGCCAGCTATGTCCTTCCGACCACGGGTGATTTGATCAACAGTCCGGTCTC
The DNA here is from genome assembly GCA_046723505.1 of Actinomycetota bacterium. Classification (GTDB taxonomy): domain Bacteria; phylum Actinomycetota; class Actinomycetes; order Propionibacteriales; family Propionibacteriaceae; genus Microlunatus. The sequence continues at coordinate 19,375 of JBKOUS010000091.1, read as the reverse complement.
AGTTGCTGGCACGCTGCTCGGCGCGCTCTGCTTCCTGATCGGAGCGATCTTGATGTTCCCCGCATGGAGATATGCGGTTCGTGCAGTACAACCCTCGCGCCCCGAAGACCCACAAAATCGAAGGAGAAGCCAGTGACCACACCTTCCGACGCAATGCCCGACGCGGTGCTCTTCGGGAATCGCTTCAGCACCCAAGAAGTGCCGAGCCAAGAATTCCCCGAGAACGGAATGACCGCAGTCGATGCCATGCGGCTGGTTGGCGAAGACCTCGCGCTCGAGGGCGATCCGGCGCGCAACCTCGCCACCTTCGTCACTACGTGGATGGAGCCGGAGGCACAGAAGATCATCGCTGGGAACCTGCACCGCAACTTTATCGACCATGCCGAATATCCACGCACGGCCGAAATCGAGCAGCGCTGCATCCGGATGATCGCCGACCTGTTCCACGCGCCAGGTGAGACGACAGGCGCGCGTACGCAGGGCTCGTCCGAGGCGATCATGCTGGGCGGGCTCTCCCTCAAGTGGAATTGGCGTGAGCGTCGCGAAGCCAGGGGGGAGTCAACCGCAAACCCGAACCTGGTGTTCGGCGGCGACGTGCATGTGGTCTGGGAGAAGTTCTGCCGCTACTTCGATGTAGAACCGCGCATTGTCCCGCTGCAGCCAGGCAAGTACACGATCGGACCAGACGACGTCAGTCCTCACATAGACGAGAACACCATCGGAGTAGCCGCAGTGCTCGGTACGACCTTCACCGGGCACAAGGACGACATCGTCGGCATCAACAACCTGCTGCTCCAGATCAAGGCCGACCGCGGCCTTGACGTCCCCTTACATGTAGACGGCGCGAGCGGCGGTTTCGTCTGGCCGTTCCTCTATCCCGACTCGGAATGGGATTTCCGCCTGGAACAGATTCACTCCATCAACGTCTCCGGACACAAGTTTGGCCTGGTCTATCCCGGAATCGGCTGGTTGATCTTTCGAGAGAAATCCGACCTCGCTCAAGACCTGGTATTCGAGGAGAACTACCTCGGCAAGACCGACGCCACGTTCACACTGAACTTTTCCACAGGTTCTGCGATGGTCCTGGCGCAGTACTACAACCTCGTTCGGTATGGCCGCGCCGGCTACAGCTACATCATGAAGAACATGCAGCAGAACGCCAGAGTGCTCGCCGAGAAGTTGGAATCCATGGGCCAATTCGAGTTGATCGGGCCCGACGAGGAACAGCTCCCACTCGTGGCCTTCAAGCTCGCCGCTGAGAACGGCTACGACGAATTCGACGTCGCCTGGCAGCTCTCGGCTGAGCGCGGTTGGATGGTGCCGGCCTACACGCTTCCCCCCGACGCCCAGGACGTCACGATCATGAGAGCCCTGGTCAAGGAGACCTTGAGTCGGGAGCATGTCGACACGCTGGCACGAGACATCGAGGAGGCCTGCACGACGCTCGCGAAGAAGGGTGGAGCCCACGAGTCGGAGCGCAAGAAGATTGTGATCGGCCCCGGCCACTGAGGCGTAGCCCGGAGAGATCGTCATGACCGAGCCGATCTGTGAAGTGATCATTACCGCTGACAATGAAGACTGGTTGGTTGGCTTCACCCGGTCGCTCGTGGAGGATCGGCTCGTCGCTTGCGGACAGCTCATCGCGCCAATCAGGTCAATCTATCGCTGGGATGGCACTATCCAGGATGGCGATGAGATGCGGGTAGCGATGCACACCCGCGCCAGTCTCGTGCAGCAAGTCATCGACCGCACCCGCCAGGCACACCCCTACGACGTGCCGTGCGTTCTCGCTTTCGCAGTCGAGTCAGGGAACAGCGATTACGTCAAGTGGGTCATGGAGGAGACCTCCGGGCCAGGCGGTGATCATCTGGCCTAAGGATTCCTTTTGCTCCTTGCCATGACGTGCTGAGCAGATAATGCTTTCCCCATGGCGAATCGGAAGAACAAGCCGCAGGCGCAAGTCAGTGCTCCGATCTCACGTCTCCGATCAACACCGATCGGCGACTATGGGTTCCTAAGCGATGGAGAGGTTTCCGCCCTCGTATCGCCCAACGGTGCAGTCGAATGGATGTGCGTTCCCCGCTTTGACTCTCCCAGCGTCTTTGGACGAATCCTCGGCCGAAACGCCGGAGTCTTCCGTGTCGCCCCCGTCGAGGTTGCCGTGCCCGCCGATGTGCGTTACTTGCCGGGCACCATGATCCTGGAGACGAGTTGGGGGACGCCGACCGGATGGATCATTGTACGCGACGCCCTCTTGATCGGCCCTTGGCACCATCCGACGGATCGTTCCAAGACTTATCGTCGGACGCCCAATGACTACGAGGCAGAGCACATTCTGCTGCGCACCATCCGCTGTGCCTCCGGTGAAGTACAGACCATGGTGGACTGTGAGCCCGTGCTCGACTATGGGAATGCCCACGTTCAATGGGAATACACCGACAAGAACTACTACCAGGGCGTCTGCTCGGCCGATGGCGTTGATCTCAATCTGACCCTGACCAGTGACCTGCGGCTGGGGTTCGAGGGCGGACAGGCCAACGCCCGGACGCTGCTCAAGGAGGGTGACGTCCGCTATTTGGCGCTGTCGTGGGGTGGGGGCGTACCACCGGTGGACTTCGCCGACGCCTACAAGCGCCAAGTCTGGACCGCGCATCACTGGCAGCACTGGCTCGCACGCGGGCAGTTCCCCGATCATCCCTGGCGCGGTTATCTGCAGCGAAGCGCCCTCACTCTCAAGGGGCTGACCTACGCCCCGACGGGCGCCATCGCGGCCGCCGGGTCGACATCCCTTCCCGAGACTCCCGGAGGAGGACGCAACTACGACTACCGCTACACCTGGATCCGGGACGCCACCTTCGCTCTGTGGGGCCTCTACACCCTGGGTTTCGACTGGGAGGCAGTGGACTTCTTCGCCTTCATCGCCGATTTGGTGGCGGGCGAGGACGACATCCAGATCATGTACGGCATCGGGGGTGAGAAAGAGCTGATTGAGCGCGAGCTCGACCACCTGCCCGGATATGAGAACTCGCGTCCGGTGCGGATTGGGAACGCCGCGTATGCACAGAAGCAGCACGATGTCTGGGGTGCGCTGCTCGACTCGGTCTACCTTCACTTCAGGGCAGCGAACCGACTGGACAACCGTATCTGGCAGATCTTGGACAAGCAGGTCGGCGAGGCGTTGAAGTACTGGCGTGAGCCCGATGCCGGGATCTGGGAAGTGCGCGGCCAGCTGCAGCACTTCACCTCCTCCAAGATCATGTGCTGGGTGGCGGTCGACCGAGGCGCCAAGATCGCCCGGATCACCGGAGAGGATGGCAAGGCCGCGGAATGGGAGCTTGCGGCACAAGAGATCAAAGATGACATCTTGGCAAACGGCGTGGACGAGCGCGGCGTGCTGACCCAGTACTACGGCACCAAGGCTCTCGACGCCTCGTTGTTGCTGGCCCCGCTCGTGCGCTTCCTGCCTGCCGACCACCCCATCATCAGGGCCACCGTGATGGCGATTGCCGACGAGCTCACCATTCACGAGCTGGTCCTGCGCTACAAGGTCGAGGAAACCGACGACGGGTTCGCCGGCGAGGAGGGGAGTTTTACGATCTGTTCATTCTGGCTGGTCTCTGCACTCTGTGAGATCGGTGAGTACGAGCGGGCCCGAAAGCTCTGCGCCAAGCTGCTGTCATTCGCGGGGGAACTCGACCTGTACGGCGAGGAGATCGATCCGCACACTGGCCAGCAACTCGGAAACTTCCCGCAGGCCTTCACGCATCTGGCGTTGATCAACGCCGTTATACACGTGATCAAGCTCGAAGGCCGGCAGCACGGCGCACCACCCGGCTCATGGGCCGGCTCGATGGGCCCCTAAAGACGTGACGCAGACGGCTGCACCATGGGTGCCAGAGCACGCCGACATCGAGAAGCTCAAGCGAGCGGCGGAGCACTGCCGGGGCTGCGAGCTGTGGCAGCCGGCCACCCAAGTGGTGTTCTCGGCGGGCAACCCACGGGCACGATTGGCTCTAGTGGGAGAACAACCCGGCGACGTCGAAGATCGCAAAGGCATTCCGTTTGTTGGTCCGGCTGGAAGGCTGCTTCAGGATGCGCTCAGCGAAGCTGAGGTGCCTCGCGATGACGTATACGTCACGAATGCGGTTAAGCATTTTCGTTTTACCGAGCGGGGCAAGCGGCGAATTCACGCCACACCCCAGGTCACCCACATCAAGGCGTGCCGTCCCTGGCTGGAAGCGGAGCTGACCCTTGTCGACCCGGCACTGATCGTGTGCTTGGGCGCCATCGCCGCCAGGTCGCTTTTGGGAACTACGTTTCGGGTCACGCAGCAGCGTGGTCAAGTATTGCAGCTCGTGACCCCGATCGGCGTGCGGCGAGTATTGGCCACTGTGCATCCATCCGCCGTGCTACGGGCGACGGGCGAGGACCGGGGCGCGGCGTTCGCAGGTCTCGTCGCGGACCTGCGTACCGCACGGGCGGCCGTGGCATAGACGGTTCAGGATTTTGCCCCCATCGAGCCATTCCATTGACCTAGTCGTGTAACCGTGTAGGGGGGCGTGCGGCCGTCACCACTGTGCCGCTGACCATCACCGTGAGGAGACCTTGTGTTCGACAATCTCGGAAACCTTCCGCTGCATCCGCTGGTGGTCCACGCCGCAGTCGTCGGCATCCCCCTGGCTGCATTGCTCGCCTTCCTCTTTGCATTTCCAAAGACACGCGAGTGGGCGCGCTGGCCGCTGGCCATCACCGTCGTCGGAGCCACCGCTGTGGCATTTGTCGCCCGGCAAAGCGGTCTGGCATTCGAGGCGGCGTTGGGCATCAAACCCGGAAACCCGGTGGGCGACCTGATCTTGCGGCATTCCCTGCTCGCTAACCAGCTGTTCTACATCATGATCGGATTCAGCGTCATCAGCCTGCTCAATGTGTTCCTCGTCTCGAAGCCCACTGCCGATGGCGCAGCCAAGCAGTCCGCCGTCCTGCGTATTGGGCTGCCGATTCTTCTCGTCGTTGCCGCGGTCGTTGCATTGGGCTGGATTGTCCGCGTTGGAGATCTAGGCGCACGTGCCGTATGGAATCCGACCGCGCCGCCTCTGTTCTGATTTGTGATTGCTCGTCGGCATTTTTCCGCGGGCCGTGACTCAGCCATTGCCCAGTGCGACTGGAGCTTCCTCACGGCGGATGTCGATGATGTGGCCCGTCAGGTGGGAGAGCAGGACATCGAGGGACTGACGGGCAACCTGCTTCGACGACAGCGGTGCGCCCGGAGGCGCGTCACTAAAGGCTTTGGTGCGCATCGGCGTCCCAGTGCGTTCAGGGTTGACACAGTTCACCCGCACACCAGCGGCGGCCCATTCGTCGGCGAGAGCCTGTGTGAGATTCACGATGGCCGCGCTGGCCGAGGAGTACAACGCATAGCCAGAGCGCCCGCGGGTATCGGACGAAGAGGTGAACAGCAGCAGCGAACCACAGGATGCAGCCAGATGCGGGAAGAACTCCTGAGCGAGGAAGATCGGTGCCAGGTAGTTGACGTCTGTGGAGGAGTAGATCGTCTCCTCTGATGCCTCCGCCAGCTCGCCGCGCACCAGCACACCGGCGGTATTGACCACGAAATCGATGCGGCCCGTTTCGGCGAGTACCTGCTGGGCGACTCGGGCAACGTCGGCTCGTCTTTTGACGTAGGTGCCAGCGGTCGATCGCGAGAAGGTCCTGACATTTGCCCCGTGCATCCGTGCGAGCTGTGCTATATCACCACCGATGCCGTCGGAACCGTCGAAAACCACAACGGTCCGGCCGTCCAGCCTTGCGTGATATTGCTCGTCGGTCAATGGGCTAGGCCGGTCAGCGGAAGTCAGCCGGAACAGCTTGTCAGCAAGGTAGACATCGATGGGCTCAGTCACCTTCATGTTGCGTTCGTGTCCGGCGACGACCGCGATTGAAACCTCGGGAAGGTAGCGAAGCACCACGGTGCAGTCGTCGGTCGCGGTGAAGTTGGGATCCTGCGCAGCCTTCGCGTACGCGGCTCGGATCGTCGACAGACGGAAGGACTGTGGTGTCTGAACGCGACGTAGCAGATGTCTGGGGAGTACGTCGGCGATGCTGTTCTGGTTGTGCTCGACCTGGATGATGGTGTCCGCAGACGGGATTGCGGTGTCAACGGCCTCGTGTGTCCGCAGCGCCTCGACGTTGGCTGCGATGATCGTTTGCGAGACCAGCGGACGTACAGCGTCATGAAGCAGGACGTTGCACTCCTCGTCACCGAGAGCAGCTAGCGCGGCTGCCGTGGTTTCGTTGCGAGTCTCGGCGCCCTCCAGGATCTGGGTGACCTTGACGTAATTGCCCGTCTTGACAATGGCCCGAACCTGATCGAGGTAACCGGGCGCCATCATCACCACGATTTCGTCCACAATGGGGGATTGGTGCATCGCGGCGATGGTGTGCTCGATGATCGGCTTGCCAGCAACCTTGATCAGTTGCTTGGGAATGTTCAGGCCGATGCGAGTGCCAGTGCCCCCAGCCAGGATCACGGCAACGTTGCGCAATCTGGTCATCGGCTGACCCTACCGCTTCCGAAAGCGGCGCTTGTTCGGCTGCGTAGGGTCGCGATACCTCGGAGATTTCCCGACGAGAATTACGCGAACGGGTTCCTCTCTGCATCGCGCGAGGTGATCCACGCCGTTCGGCCGTGCCGGTGGATGCGCCGCGAATCCTGATACCGGGCGGTCTCGGCGTTCAGGAAGATGGCTTAATATGGCGGCAATGGGTCCGGGTAGTGACCCACCGAAGAGCTGGCTGTAGGGGGTTTGGCCAGCCGCGCTGGATTGCATAAAGCACACAGGAGTCGCCCCCCATTGTCCACCCGGGCCCAGCTCGTACCCTCGCCTGACAAAGCTGATCTCCGCCGCAGTCAGTTGCCCAGCCCACCGTCAGCACGAAGGCCAACCGCCGCATGACGGAGTGAGCAGTCACGCCTCAGCAGATACCGAGCTGGTCATTGAGGTGTGCCGTGAACTCATTCACAGCCGGCAGCGGTGTGCCATCGACCGCTGTGATCGGAACCGCCCCGCTGAGACTGCTGGTCCAGAAAGCGCCTCGTGAGTGGCGAAGTTCTTGGACCGAACATCGCCGGATCCGCGCTGGCGTCTGCCGGTCATCGAGAAGATCGAGCACCTCGCGCCTGGTCACCCCCGGTAGCACCTGCTCGTCTAGCGGCGGCGTACACCAGATACCGTCCTGATCTTGCATGAACAGGTTTCCTCGGGTCGTTTCGGTGATGTTCTGGGGCCCAGACCGGGAGGTGAAGAACGGCAGGGCGGGGCTGACTGCCGCCTCAGCTTCGACAAGCGCAGAGCGCTCAATCCACTTGTGCCGCCACGAGCGGTTGGGTCGAGGCTGGTAGCGGAGGGTGGAGCTGGCTGGTCTCGCGCCGAGTGGATTGGCGTCGAGGCTGAGGTCAAGCCTCCCTTCGCTGGGTCGGGCAAGGACGCGGATTGCGAGTCGGTCCTGATCGGAGTGGACACTCGCGAGCTGGTGCACAGCGCCAGCAAGATCATCTGGTATCCCCTGTGCGTACAGCTCACGACAGGACCTGTCCAGCCGGGCAAGATGTGCAGCAAGGCGGATGATCTTCCCCCGCACTACCAGAATCGATTCGAACACCCCGTCTGCCGACAGCTCCGGGTCAGGCGTTGGCTCGTCGACCAGTCCCTGATCGAAAGCCGTTCCAGCCGCGAGAACCAACGGCGCAGCCTTGTGCAGGCACTCATACCACTCCCGGATGGGCACGCTGTCGACGGTGATGCCGCCGCCCACACCGAGCTCCAGGTGACCGTCGTGGAGTTCGAAACTCCGGATGATCACGTTGAAGTCGGCACCAGCAAGCGGGCTGACCAAGCCGATGCTGCCGGTGTACGCGCCGCGCGCTTCGACTTCAAGATCAGCGATCCCTTGCTGAGCGGAGATCTTGGGCGCACCTGTTACCGAGCCGGGTGGAAAGGCTGCAGCAAGCAGCTGTCCCGTTGTGGTGTGCCGGCTCAACTCGCCGCGAATGGCCGAGACCAGATGCCACACGCCAGGATGTGGCTGCAAGGTCAATAGCTCCTGGACCGCAACCGTGCCCGGAAGGCAGACCCGGGACAGGTCGTTGCGCATCAAGTCGACGATCATGATGTTCTCCGCTGCATCCTTTGCGGAGGCACGTAGCGCCGCTGCGCTGTCATCAGCCCGCCGGGGTGCCGTGCCCTTGATCGGAGCGGTCAATACGGTGCGGTCCCTCACCCGCAGGAAGAGCTCTGGGCTGAAGCTGGCGATCATGCGTGACGAACCGTGGCTCAACGGACCAGTGATCAGACCACCAAACGCGGGCTGCAACGCTTCGCACAGCTGCCCGAAGATGACTGGTGTGCTGCTGCCGACAGCAGCATGCAGTCGGATACAGAGGTTCATCTGGTAAAAGCGGCCATGGTCGATCCTGTTGATCACGTCTTCCACAGCGGCGAGATAGCCATCTCGAGCGGATTCGGCATCGGTCGCGACGCGGAAGGGTCCGACCTGCAGTGGCTTGATCGGTGCATTTGAGGCAGCTCGCAAGATCGCCGTCCAGTGCTGAAGCGCTGCTGAGTTCTCGACGTCGCGCCCGCTGAGACCTAGAGATTCAAAGAACCATCCACTATCCCGCCGCCATCGCAGCAGGGAGTCGTAGAAGCCCAATGTCGTGGTCTTGGCGTCGTATCCCAAGCAGGCGAGCCAGCCGCCACCAACGATGCCGCTTGTCGGCTCAGATCCGGACGGCGTCGGCAGCTCGTCGAGGTATCCGAAGCCGTCGGAGGCATCCACCGGCTCCTCCACCCACAACGGACGGCGAAAGATCAACAGCCCGCCGCCAAACCAGTGCCCCCACAACGCGCCTGGACGGTCGTCTTCGCGGAGCTGGGCAATGACCGCAGCGGGGGATGCATTCGAGGTGAGCGGGAGCCGATAAGGACGTGCTGTCGTCGCGCCCAGCTCCAATGGACCGGGCACCCCAATGTCCTAAGGGTCTTTGGCCAGGCTGGCCACGATCCGGTCGGCGCTACCCCCCAGCCCCAGCAGCTCGCTCAGCTCGGCGAACAAGTCGGGTTTGGCCGGTGCAGTAGGGCAGAGGAGATCATCGAAGGTAATTCCAAGATCAAGATCACGTACCACAGCCACCACCGCTGGGGCCACGGCCAGGTAGTCGATCGCCCCGGCGAGCTTGGCCGACACCGCGCCGCTGATCTTGGGTTTCGGTCCACTGGCCGCCGCGAGAATTCCCTCGAGATTGCGGTAGGAATTGAGCAGGGTTGCTGCCGTCTTGTCTCCGATCCCGGAAACACCCGGCAGACCATCAGAGGCATCGCCCCGCATGGTGGCGTAATCGACGTACGCTGAAGCCGGTATCCCATACCGGGCCTGGATCCATGCGCCATCGACGACCTCGTGGTTGCCGACACCTCGGGCGATGTAGAGCACGCGAACCTGGCGTTCATCGTCGACGAGCTGAAAGAGGTCACGGTCCCCGGTAACGACATCAACCGGCATCGGTGCCGAAGTCGCGAGCGTCCCGATAACATCGTCGGCCTCGTAGCCATCCTTACCGACGACAGCGATGCCCAGGGAGTCAAGCACGGCCAAGATCAACGGCACTTGCACCGCGAGCCCTTCAGGCACCCCCTCGGCTGCGGTGTTCGCAGAGCTTGCCATCTCGGCCACGACGGCGTCGCCCGACTTGGCGATCCGATGAGCCTTGTATGAGGGGATCAGATCCACTCGCCATTGCGGTCGCCAGTCGTTGTCCCAACAACACGCCAGATGGGAAGGCGAGTAGCCATCGAGTAGCCGGCTGATGAAGTCGAGTAATCCACGAAGCGCGTTCACCGGCGTACCGTCGGGGCCACGAATTGAATCAGGTACGCCATAAAAAGCACGAAAGTACAACGAAGCCGTGTCCAAAAGCATAATTTTGCGTGAGCGCACATCCGAATACTGGCACGATAGCCCCCATGGAGAAGCTCGACCGTCGTATTCTCTCGCTGCTCGCGCGCGACGGCCGGATGTCCTACACAGACATCGGCAAGGAGACAGGACTGTCAACTTCAGCTGCGCAGCAACGGGTTCGGCGCCTTGAACAGCGTGGCGTGATCAAGGGCTACACGGCCATTCTCGACGCGGAAGAGTTAGGTCTGCTGGTTACTGCCTTCGTCGCGATCAAGCCCTTTGATCCGAGCCAGCCAGATGATGCACCGGAGCGTTTGCAACACATCGAAGAGATCATTTCGTGTTATTCCGTCGCCGGGGAAGCCAATTACCTGCTGAAGGTGCAAGCTCCCACGATGGCACATCTCGAATCCACGCTGGGTCGTATCCGAGCGGCGGCTAAAGTGTCCACTGACACCACGACAGTCCTCTCGATTCCCTTCGAGGACCGCCCTCAGATCTGAATCAAACCCTTCACTTCGGACTAACTTGTGATCTTCGTCGGGGGACGCATCTACGCTCCTGGCTACCCAGGCGCGACTGCTGTGGTGACCGACGGCAGTTTGATCAGCTACGTCGGCAGCGATGAGGAAGCCCGACGCTCAGCGCCGCGGCACGCCGAAGTTGATCTTCGTGGGCGGCTGCTCACGCCAGCCTTTGTCGACGCCCACGTTCACCTCATCCAGACGGGCCAGGTCATGGCGGGCCTGGGCTTGCACAATGTGAGAAGCAGGGATGATGCTGTGCAGCGCGTCGCAGCCTACGCCAGACATCATCCAGATGCGCGGGTCATCATCGGCCACGGCTGGGATGAACGAGCGTGGCCGGAACCGTTGCCTCCGACCCGAACCGAGCTCGATCGAGCGGCTGGGGGTGTCGCGGTCTACCTGGCCCGGGTGGACGTGCACAGCGCGGTGGTCTCGTCGACTCTCCTTGATCAACTTCCGGGCGTGTCCAAGGCAGTGGGCTATCGCGCGGACGGGCTACTGACTCGCGAGGCTCACCATCTCTGCCGCGGCAGCTTGGACCGACTGTTTACCGACCAACAGCGTCGATCCGCTGCGCGCGTAGCGCTGCAGGCCGCGGCGGCACAAGGGACCGCTACGGTGCATGAACTGAGCGGTCCGCATCTTGGACCGATCGAGGACCTCACTCGAGTACGCGAGGTAGCAGCCGAGCTCGGTATAGGCATAACAAGCTATTGGGGCGAGCTCGCCACTGAACCGATCATCCGCCGGGCGCAGCAAGCCGGCGTGGCCGGGTTGGCCGGCGATCTCTGCGTCGATGGAGCTATCGGCTCCCGTACCGCATCGCTGCGTGGGAGGTACAGCGATGCTGACACGTGGGGTGCTCGCTACCTGTCCGAACAGCAGATCGCCGATCACGTCATCGCATGTACCCGGGCTGGACTGCAGGCAGGCTTTCACTGCATCGGCGACGACGCGGTGGCCGCTGCCGTGTCGGGTCTGCGCCAGGCTGCGGCGACGCTCGGTGCCCAGCGCATCCGGGCAGCGCGGCATCGCCTGGAGCATGTTGAGATGATCGCTGACCCCGACATCGCGACACTGGCGGAATTGGGCGTGGTGGCCAGCATGCAGCCAGCCTTCGACGCGACCTGGGGCAAGCCGGGCGAGCTTTACGAGCAACGCCTCGGTCCGAGCCGCGCACATGCGATGAACCGCCTGGGCACTCTGGAGCGGTCCGGCGTACGGCTCGCGTTCGGCACGGACTCGCCAGTGACCCCCCTCGCAGGCTGGGCCACCGTGCGGGCTGCAGTGCAGCATTGGCAACCGGGCGAGCGGTTGAGCATCGCATCGGCCTTCCGTGCCGCAACCCGAGGGCCACACTGGGCAGGCTTCACTGACAACGCGGGCACCATTCGGATGGGAGCTTTGGCTAACGTTGCGGTCTGGAACGCCGGAGACGGTGGTCGGGAAGGGCCCACGCAACTGCCTCGGTTGGATGACGGCCCGCTACCGACCTGTATGGCGACGATGTCCGCTGGGCAGCTCATCTATCAATCCGAGGAGTTTGCGGTTGGGTAGGCTCGGTCCGTGTCCCGGCCCCTCGCGTCGCTGACGCGCTCACGCGCCATTGGGACGCCATCCGAACCGCCGAAGACCCAACAAGTGTCAACGCTCCTCCGCGCCGCGGTCGTGCTGCTCGCCGGCGTCGCGCTAGGGCTGAGCTGGCAGCCATATGGCTTGTGGCCACTGTTGCTCGTCGGCATTCCCGCGTTGACGCTGGCCGTCCGGGGCGCGCGGCCGGTTGCTGCCTTCGGGCTCGGGTATCTGTTCGGGCTGACCACGCTGATGCTCGGTGTCAGTTGGCTGCATGTTCTCGGCACCTGGATCGCCGCGCTGCTGATCATTTTCATGGCCCTCTTCTTCGGCCTCCTGGGATTGGCCGTGTCTCTCGTCAGCAGACTGTCCTGGTGGCCGCTCGCGGCGGCCTGCTGCTGGGTGCTCATCGAGTACGTCTATTCGCGGATTCCTTTGGGAGGCTTCGGCTGGACCCGGATCGCGTACGCGGCCGTCGACACGCCACTGGCCGGATTCTTTCCAATCATCGGAGTCGCGGGTGTTTCCTTCGCCGTGGCGTTGATCGGTCAGCTCATTGCATGGGCGCTTCTGACGCTGTGGGCAGCCCGGCAGGGCCGGCGAGCGCGACGAACCAATATCATCGTCGCCGCTGCACTCGCCGTAAGCATCGGCATGCTTGGCTCAGTTCTGCGGCTCTACCAAGTCGAGCCCGCAGTCAGCTCAGCCGGAAGCGTACGAGTGGGGATCGTGCAAGGCAACATCCCGGGTCGCGGGATTGAGGCTATGGGCCGCGCTCGCTCGGTCACCAACAACCACCTGTCCGAGACGATTCAGCTGATGACAAAAGTGCGACTTGGCGAGGTCGCTGATCCGGACTTCTTGCTCTGGCCGGAGAACTCCACTGACATCGATCCGACGGTCGACCCGGTCACCAAGCAGACTGTGCAAGCAGCTGTCGACGTTGCCGGACGCCCCATTCTGGTTGGTGCTGTGATGCAGGGACCTGGGTTTGATGAGCGTCAGACTGCAGCATTGTGGTGGGACCCAGTTCGCGGGGTGATGGCACGTTACGACAAGCAGAATCTGGTGCCTTTTGGTGAGTGGATTCCCTTCCGGGCGCAGCTGTTGCCGCTGATACCGCTGTTGCAGAAGGTTGGCGCTCAGTCGGTGGCAGGAACACGTCCAGGCGTTATCGACGTAGCGGTGGCCGGGCGGCCGATCAAGATCGGGGACGCGATCTGCTTCGAACTGGCCTATGACAAGACCATCTATCAGTCCCTGATCGGTGGCGCCCAGGTGCTGATGGTGCAGAGCAACAATGCAACCTACGGCGGCACTGGTCAGATCGAGCAGCAGTTCGCCATCACCCGGGCTCGCGCGATGGAGAGCCGCCGGGAAATCGCCGTGGCCACCACAAACAGCGTGTCTGGTTTCATCACCCGAGATGGAGCGGTCGCGACGCGCACGCACGAGTTCACAGCGCAGAGCATGGTCGTTGAGATGCCTTTGCGGAGCGCCCTTACGCCGGCCATCAGAGTTGCCCCCTGGCTAGAACGGGGCATAGCGCTTGTTGCAGTGCTAGCCTGCGTCGCGGCGCTGTGGCATCGTACCCAGCGATCTCGTGGAGCAAGGCTCGAGCACCGCTCCGTCGGATCGCGCGCCGCCGTGCTGAGGAGGAGCGAGCAGACACGCTTCTCGTCGGCGAGCGACGACGAAGTAGGCGGACTCCAAAGCGCGATCCGCGCAGAGCGGAGCGAAGCGATTAAACCGCATACAACCGAGAAAGAGACTCCCGTTGAGCCAACCGACACCGCCGCCGATGACCCAGAACAGGATGGAAGCAGAGGCGTTCAACTTCGGCGCCCTGGGGCCGACTCTGGTGATCATCCCGACCTACAACGAGTTGGAGAACATCGCACGCATCATCAGCCGGACCCGTAAGGCGGTTCCGGACGCCCATATTCTCATCGCCGACGACAATTCGCCGGACGGCACCGGCAAGCTGGCAGACGAGATTGCGAGCGCCGATGACCACGTACATGTCATGCACCGGCTTGGCAAGGAAGGCCTCGGGGCCGCATACCTGGCTGGTTTTGAATGGGGCCTCAATGCCGGCTACGAGGTCTTGGTTGAAATGGATGCCGATGGGTCACATCAACCAGAGCAGCTACCGGCGTTGCTGGCAGCGCTCGCCGATGCTGATCTCGTCCTCGGATCGCGTTGGGTCAAAGGTGGCGAGGTCGTCAACTGGCCGAGGTCGCGTGAGGCGCTGTCACGCGCGGGAAACCTCTGGACCCGAGTCATGCTCGGTATCCCGCTGCGGGACGCAACAGGCGGTTTCCGTGCCTTTCGCCGCAAAACGCTGTTAGGGCTAGGGCTGGATAATGTCGCTTCGGCCGGCTACTGCTTCCAGGTCGATCTCGCCTGGCGGGCGTTGAAGGGCGGCCTTCGGGTGGTCGAGGTGCCGATCACGTTCATCGAGAGGGAGTACGGTACCTCGAAGATGAACAAGCGAATCGTCATTGAGGCGCTGGTCCTGACCACACTCTGGGGTCTGGCCCATCGCTCTAAGCAATTGCGCGAACTCGTAACGAAGCGGAAAGTGCTGACCTCATGAGACTTCGTCATGGATGGCCGCTCGCCCTGCTGGCTGTACTGCTGGTCGCCATTCCCATCCTCGAGGTCTGGCTACTGGTCCAGGTCGGCCAGAGTCTTGGCCTGATACCGACTGTGCTCATTCTTCTCGTGGAAGCGATCGTCGGACTGCTGCTGATGCGTCATGAGGGATCGCGTGCCTGGAAGGCTTTGAACGACGCGTTCACCAAGGGCAAAGTGCCCACTGGCGAACTTGCCGACGCCGCGCTGATCCTGGTCGGCGGAGTCTTGTTGCTGCTGCCCGGCTTCCTGACCGATGTCATAGGCTTTCTGTTCCTGCTGCGCTGGACCCGGCCGATTGCTCGCAAGCTGATCGCCTTCTTTGTGGCCCGCCGCATCAACAGATTGGGCATTCCGGTGATGCGGGCGCGACTGGACCGCGAGAACCTCATCGAGGGAGAGACCGTACAGTCGCCGCCGGCTAATGGACAGCAGCCGGGGGGCCCAATCATCCTCGCGGGAGAGATCGAGGAGCCGTCCCCCTCAGGGCGCCCAGAGGAACCTCGCTCGTAGTCGCGTAGGCGGAACGAGTCGCGCGCTGCGCGAGTAGTTCCCATATCCAGCTGCGGGCGTCGGTAATCGCGCGCCCGCAGTGCTGAGGAGGAGGGAGCAGAGGCGTTCTTTCCTCTGCGAGCGACGACGAAGTAGGCGGAACCATGCGCGCGATGCGCGAGCAGCTCCCAAATTCCAGCTGCGAGCGTCGGTAATCGCGCGCCCGCAGTGCTGAGGAGGAGGGAGCAGAGGCGTTCTTTCCTCTGCGAGCGACGACGAAGTAGGCGGAACTATGCGCGCGATGCGCGAGCAGCTCCCAAATAAACGGGCCGCCCTCTCGTCCTCAGCGCCGCTGATCGGGGGGCAGCAGCACCTAACGAGAAGGCGGCCCAGAGCCTCGCTCTGCCGCTGCTCGCGCATACCAGCGCTCGCAACTGGTGCGCCGCAGAATATTTAGGCGGTCTTCTTCGGTCGTGTGGTCCGGGACACTGCGGTAGAGCCCAACTCGCCAGAACGGAGCTGATTCAAGCGCTCGGTAAGCAGGTCCTCAAGTTCGGCGATGGAGCGCCGTTCCCGGAGCATGTCCCAATGTGTACGCGCCGGCTTCTCCTCTTTCAGCTCCGGCCGCTCACCATCGGCACGTAGCGATTCGGCGCCGCACCGCGGGCACTCCCACACAGAAGGAATGTCGGCTTCAGCTGCGAACACGAGGCTGAAGTGATGATCTCGAGGACAGTCGTAACCGACTTCCTGCCGGGCAGCAAACTCAACACCTGCCTCATCCTCAAAGCTCTTGGCCCCGAGACCGGTGCCCTTCAGTGAACGATCAGCCATGAGCACAACCTCCGTCTAGCGTTTCCTGACGTTTCCCACACCCGAATGGTTCAACTCACGGTCGGGCCGATATGTTCCGCCGCTCGCATATCCCACTCCTGGCAAGAACCTCAGTCGGAGACTTGCACCTGCTGTCTTGGTGGCGACTTCACCCGCGCCAGCAATAGCGTGCCGGCCAGCAGAACCAGAACGATCCCCACGATACCCATGCGGTCTGAGAACAAACCTGAGAAGAGAGCGAAGAGTCCCGGTGCTAGGAACGATGCTGCCCGGCCCGTGGTGGCGTACAGTCCGAACATCTCGCCCTCCCGTCCAACCGGTGCGACGCGTGCCATAAACGACCGCGAACTGCTCTGCGCCGGACCAACCCACAGCGTCAAGAGCAGGCCGAAGATCCAAAACATCGTTGTGCCGCGAGCGAAGAGCAGGATCATCGCAGTCGTGATCAGCCCGATCAGCGAGATCATGATCACCTTCTTGGGACCGATCCGGTCCTCGATGGCGCCCATGCCAAGCGCCCCGACCGCGGCAACGAGGTTGGCGGCGATTCCGAAGATCAGCACCGAGGCCTGTGCCAATCCGTAGACACTGACCGCCAAAATCGCGCCAAAGCTAAAGATCGCCGCCAGGCCGTCCCGATAGAGGGCCGACGCGATGAGGAAGTAAACCGCGTTCCGGTCTCGCTGGAACAATGCCTTGATGTCGTTGAGCAGCAGCGGGTAGGAGGCGAAGAAGCTCACCCGCCGGCGTTTGGGACCGGGCGGCTTCTCAGGAACGGCCAACAGCACTGGAGTCGCGAAAACCGCAAACCAGATAGCCGAGAACACTGCGACCGCTCGAATATTGAGGCCGCCTTCCGAGGTGACCCCGAACCAACCAACATCGGGTGCGATGAATCCGACATAGCAGATGAGCAGCAAGAAAATGCCGCCGATGTAGCCCATCGACCAGCCGAATCCCGATACCCGCCCGATGGTCTCAGGTGTCGACACCTGAGGCAGCATCGCGTTGTAGGAGACGATGGCGAACTCTTGGAAGACAGCGCCGGCGGCTAGCAACACGAGCGCAATCCACAAGTAGCTGGGGTCGTTCTTCACGGTGTACATGCCGAGCATGACGGCAATGACGAGTGCACTCCACATCGCGAGGCTGCGCTTGCGATGACCGCCAGCATCGGCTCGCTGACCGGTAATAGGCGCGATGAGGGCGATCAGAAGGCCCGCTGTCGCGCTCGAGATGCCCAGCCAGGTGTTGGCGCTAAGTCCACCTGGTTGGGCACCGCCGACTACGCCGCGGACGACGTACGGGCCGAAGACGAAGGAGGTAATGACCGCCGAGTACGCCGAGGATCCCCAGTCCCACAGACCCCACGACAGGACAACTCGGCGCTTGATGCGCGTTCCAACAGCGAGCGGTGGGCCGCTCTCCGCAGCCCGCTCAACACTGTCGCTGTCGGTCATCGCACCCCGATCTATGGATCAGCCCAAAGGCCGCGTTTGATGAGCACGTCCTTCAACGTGTCCACACGGTCAGTGAAAATACCGTCGACACCTGCATCGATCAGACTTTCCATGATTTCGGAGTCGTCGACGGTCCAGATCTGCACTTTTTTGCCCGCTCGATGTGCGGCCTCAACCAGCTCCGGAGTCAGAACAGAAAGCCTGCGACCGAGCACAGTGAGGGAGAGAGGCACTTGCAGCACCGGCGCGGGCGTATTCAGCGCCCATGTCAGCCACGGCACGAACCGGTTCGCTGCAACTCCCAGCGCGCTGGCAGCCGTCGGAACCTGCCAGCCCAGGCGGCGACGTAGCTCGTAGAGGCGGCGGATTCCGAACGAGCTCACACAGATGCGCTCGTACGCCTCATGCTCGGCGATCGTTGCTACCAGGAGCGCCACTGCAGTAGGTGACTTTGCGTCCACGTTGAACCTGGCGTCGGGGAACTCAGCCAGCAACTCAGAAAGCCGCGGAATAGGGTCCAACCCGTGGATTCGGGCTTCGGCAATCTCTGCGTAGCTCAGCTCCGCGACCGCGCCCGTACGGTCGGTAACCCGATCAAGCACTCGATCATGGAAGGCCAGCAGCACTCCGTCACGGGTGGCGTGGACGTCGGTCTCCAAGTAGCGGTAGCCGAGGGCGACCGCCTCCTTGAAGGCATGCAGGCTGTTCTCGCGGAACAGGTTGGGCTCGTAGGTTGCTCCACCACGATGCGCGAATGCCGTGAACGGCACGTCGAAGAAGGCATAGTCAGCGGCCCTCATGGGCTCATTGTGCCCCTGGGAGCGTCAGAGCCCGGGCAGCCGCTGCAGCAGCACGTCGACAGGTCCAGGCAGCCAGGTCGGTGGGCCGGTCAGCAGCAAGTACAGATATCCGATGAGTCCGCAGCAGGCGAAGAAGACGACCCAGAACCCGACCTGCTTAGCTCTAGACCACGTGCGGTAGCGATGCAGCTCCTTCTTGAACCACATCATGAGCTGGTGGGCCCATTCGAATTCACTGGACCACACGGCTAAGCCGAGCAAGACCAGCGGGATGCCACCCGGCCCTGGGATCGGACCGCTGACGAAACCTAAGGCGACAAGGATGAGGCCGAGGAGGCCGACAGCGACGCGGTAGACAGCGAGCTTGCGCTTGTCCTCCCTGATCTTGCGACGCCAGCGCCAGCGGTCCTCTTCCGGCTCGATGAGGATGTGGTGATGGTGGTGCTCGTGTGAGTGGTGGCCAGCCTTGTGCGGCGTCCCGCTCGCGTGCGGCAGGGTCGCAGTGGGGATCTCAGCGTCGTGCGAGCCCCGGTCGTCGACGCTGGATGACATGGCCACCACTCTAAGGTGGACTGCCAAAATGCGCTGCATGTGCCCAGATTGGCGCAGCGCCCCCCCGAACTGAGGAGGAGTGAGCAGACACACACGCCTTTCGTCTGCGAGCCACGACGAAGTAGGCGGACTCCAGAGCGCGATCCGCGCCGAGCGGAGTGAGGCAATCAGACCCCGGATCGGGCGCCGCCGTGCTGAGGAGGAATGAGCAGACACGCCTTTCGTCTGCGAGCGACGACGAAGTAGGCGGACTCCAGAGCGCGATCCGCGCCTATCGGAGCGAGGCAATCAGACCCCGGATCGGGCGCCGCCGTGCTGAGGAGGAATGAGCAGACACGCCTACTTCGTCTGCGAGCGACGACGAAGTAGGCGGACTCCAGAGCGCGATCCGCGCCGAGCGGAGTGAGCCAATTAGCCCTGGTGGCCCTGTCGGCGCGCCCGTTCCGGGCTGAAAATGGGACTGTGGCCGTCCGGTGACGCCGTGGTTCTATGACCTGCGAGGCCGTCAATTAGCCGGGCGGGAGTTGCGTGATGGGCCCTTCATTGT
>JBKOUS010000154.1:0-6667 GCA_046723505.1 Actinomycetota bacterium | reverse complement strand
CATGCCGTCCGTCAGCACGTGCCGGGCCAGCACTTCGTGCACCTCCAATGGCTGGAGATGTGTCTGTTCGGCCATTGGGTCTCCTTCCCCCGAGCAAAAAAAATCCACGTGACCCCCACACCGGTGCCACAGATTCTAACGCAGTCTATGCAAATTTGCGCCAATATGCCGAAGAGTCACCCAGTTCCAGGGCTGCCGATTCCGCTGCATCGACAGGCTGGTGTCACAGTCCCAACGCTGCCGACATCTGTGAACGGATCGTGGCAAGGATCGATCGCGCCTCGGCGCGACTGGCGGCGAGGTCGGCGCTGCGTGGGGTGCCCAGATGTACCTCGAGGTAGCACTTGAGTTTCGGCTCGGTACCAGACGGCCGGACCACGACCTTGATCATTTCGCCGGTGATCAACACCGCATCGGTGGGCGGCAACTCATGACTGCCATGGGCCAGATCGAGCACCGAGGTGGGCTGTCCAGCAAGGATTCTGGGCGGGCGCGCCCGGAGCCGACCCATGGCTGCGGTGATGATCTTGGGATCCGGGACGCGTACCGACACCTGGTCGGTCTGGTATACCCCCGTAACGGCGTGCGATCTCATCCAGGCGATCCGCGAGGCTCCGTCCCTCGGCCTTAAGACCGGCGGCGAGGGTCAGCACCATGATCAGCGCGGATATCCCGTCCTTGTCAGGAACCGCATCCGGATCGATGCAGTAGCCAATCGCTTCTTCATAGCCGTACGCCAGGCCAGGTACCCGCCCGATCCACTTGAACCCGGTCGGGGTGTAGACGAAGGGTTGGAGGTACGCCGCCGCCATTGCTGAGAGTAGGGAGCTGGAGACGATCGAACATGCATACATACCGCGGACGCCGCGCCGCAGTGCGTCCTCGCCAAGCAGCACACCGAGCTCGTCGCCGCTCAGCATCCGCCACCCTCCATCGACGATCACTGCTATCGCACAACGGTCGGCATCCGGGTCGTTCGCGATCACCAGATCGGCGCCGATCTGTTGTGCTTGTGCTAGAGCGAGGTCGATGACGCCAGGTTCCTCCGGATTCGGGAACGCCACTGTCGGAAACCTCGGATCCGGGTTGGCGTGCTCAGCAACCAAGTGAGGAGGAGGAAACCCGCAAACCTTGACCGCCCTTTCGACCAGCGAGGCCCCCACACCATGGAGTGGGGTGTAGACCCAGCGCACTTGGCGCGGCGCATCCCGGCGTACCAGACACTCAACCCGATCCAGATAGGCCGACAGCAACTCCTCACCGAGGACTGTGTAGGACTGCGCGCGCGGCACGTCGTCCAGGCGGTGCTTAGCGACCTGGTCCATCCATGCAGAGATCTCGGCATCGTCAGGCGGCACGATCTGCGAGCCGCCCCCGAGATAGACCTTGTAGCCGTTGTCCTGAGGCGGATTGTGTGATGCGGTCACCACCATGCCGGCGACACAGCCGAAATGACGGATCCCGAATGGCACGAGAGGTGTCGGCAATGGTCCCGACGTGATCATGGTCTGGAAGCCAGCACCCGACATGATCTCCGCCGTGTCACGAGCGAAGATGTCCGACTTGTGCCGGGCATCGAAACCGATGATCACCTTCCCGCCAGCCAGGCCATGATCAAGAAGGTAGTTGGCGAGTCCGGCGGCGGCTTGGCTGACGACGACTCGATTCATGCGATTCGGTCCAGGGCCGAGCTCGCCGCGCAGTCCGGCCGTGCCGAACTGGAGTCGAGCGGAGAATGCGCCGGCAAGCTCGACCATTGCGCGGTCGTCCCCCAAATTGGCCGCCTTCGCCAGATCCTCCAGCTGCTGCCGGGTCTGCGGATCCGGGTCCTGCTCGGTCCAGCTGGCGATCGCACGGACGAGGTCGCCGGAGAGGGCCGGTGCCCTGGTTTTCACAGCGCTGCCGCGATTCCGCCGAGCAACTGTCGCAGCCGCGGCGCAGCCTTTCGTCCAGCCTCGAGCACCTCTTCATGGCTGAGCGGTTCGAGTGAGACACCAGCCGCCAAGTTCGTGACCAAAGAGATGCCGAGTACCTCCGCGCCGAGCTCGCGGGCCGCGATGGTTTCGATCGTCGTTGACATGCCGACCAGGTCGCCGCCGAGCGCAGCGGCCATCCGCACCTCGGCCGGGGTCTCGAACTGCGGCCCCGGGAATTGGACGTAAACCCCTTCCGGCAAGCCGGGAGCCACCGACCGAGCAAGATCACGCAGGCGCGCTGAGTAGGCCATTGACATATCGATGAAACGTGCACCAACCAATGGAGAGCTACCTGTCAGGTTGATGTGGTCGCGGATCAGCACCGTCGAGCCAGGCGGCCAGTCCGGGTTGAGGCCACCGGACCCATTGGTCAGCACGATGACGTTTGCGCCGGCACAGACGGCGGTGCGCACCCCGTGCACCACTTGGTCCGCGCCCTGACCCTCGTACAAGTGGGTACGCCCAGTGAAGATTGCCGTGATCTTGCCTGTTGGCGCCGAGCCGATCCGGAGCGCTGCGCCATGACCTTTGACCATCGGCTTTGCGAAGCCTGGCAGGTCGTCCAGCTCGCAGATGCCGATCGGCTGACCAAGATCATCAGCGGCGGCTGACCATCCGGATCCCAGCACGAAAGCAGTGTCGAGCTGTGCGATCTGGAAACGATCCAGTATGGCGGCTGCGGCGAGCTTGGCGAGGGCGTACGGATCGGATGGCCGGCCAACGTTGGGCATGCCCGAACTTTAGCTGTGGGGGCTCACCAGCCACTGGCGCAAGGACGCGACCGAAGTTCCGCGACATAGTCCTTGGGTGCACCGGCTACTTCGGCCGCGTCGGCAAGAATGCCCAGGGTCCGAGCGCTCGGGATGCCGCCTTCGAAGTCGTTCAGCACATAGACCCAGGCGGTCAGCTCGCCGTCCAGGGTCGCAACCCGTACCCGCACCTTGCGATACAGGCCGGTGTCAGCGCTCTCCCATTCATCGAGGGTGTTCTCATCACCTGGTGTCACCTCGTACAGGGCGACGAAGACCTGACTGTCGAGTTCCTCGACCAGCGTCGGCAGCGCGCCGTCCCAGCCCTCACCACCAAAGGTGATGCGCCAGCCCTCGATCCATCCAGTGCCGCGCTGCGGTGAGTGCGGACAACGGCCGGCCATTTGACTTGGATCAAGGTTGCTTCCGTACGCCGCGTACAGCACAGCAGCGAGGTTATCTGGTCAGGCACCCACGAGGGAGATGGAAGAATGCCGAAGGTGACCAGGGTGGTGATTGTCGGCGGAGGTCCTGGCGGTTACGAGGCAGCGTTGGTGGCCAGCCAGCTGGGTGGCGAGGTCACCCTGGTCGACAGTGACGGCCTCGGCGGCTCGGCGGTTCTCACCGACTGTGTTCCCTCAAAGACCTTGATCGCCACAGCCGAAGTCATGACCGATGTCCGCCACTCGGCCGACCTGGGGATGCGGCTTGGCCCTCTTGATCAATGGGATGTCGACTCCGGCGTGCGCGTCGACCTGCTTGCGGTCAACCACCGAGTGCTCGATCTCGCGAAAAGACAATCCTGCGATATCGAAGAGCGCTTGCTCCGCGAGAACGTCACCCTGGTAGCCGGGCGCGGCCGGCTTGATGGCCCTGAGCGTGTGATCGCCCAGACTGCAGATGGTGAGCGATCCTTTCCAGCCGACATGATCTTGGTCGCCACAGGAGCACACCCGCGAGAACTTCCTGAAGCCAAGCCGGACGGGGAGCGGATCCTCACCTGGACGCAGGTGTACGGCCTGACCGAGTTGCCGGAGCGGCTGATCGTTGTTGGCTCTGGGGTGACCGGTGCAGAGTTTGCCAGCGCGTACGACGCCCTCGGCTGCGATGTGGTGCTCGTCTCCTCACGTGACAGGGTCCTCCCTGGCGAGGACGCAGATGCCGCTCAGGTGCTCGAGGATGTCTTCGTGCGACGTGGCATGACAGTGTTGTCGCGGTCTCGCGCCCAGTCGGTCGGGCGCAACGGCGACCACGTCACGGTGACGTTGACCGATGGGCGCACTGTTCTCGGCTCACACTGCCTGCTTGCAGTCGGATCCATACCCAACACGGCAGGTATTGGTCTAAAGGAGGCGGGCATCAAGCTGGACGGAGGCGGCTTCATCGAGGTCGATCGGGTGTCGCGCACATCGACGCGAGGCGTGTATGCAGCGGGGGACTGCACGGGTGTGCTCATGCTCGCCTCGGTGGCTGCCATGCAGGGCCGGATCGCCATGTGGCATACGTTGGGCGAGGCCGTGTCTCCCCTCGACCTCAAGACGGTGTCGTCGAATGTGTTCACCGCGCCAGAGATCGCCACGGTGGGGGTAACCCAACAGCAGGTCGACTCGGGTGATGTACCGGCGCGTGTGGTGACCCTGCCGCTGCGGGGCAATGCCCGCGCCAAGATGCAGGCCAGCCTCGACGGATTCGTCAAGCTCATCTGCCGCAAGGTGACCGGCATCGTGATCGGCGGGGTGGTGGTCGCCCCACGGGCCAGTGAGTTGATCTTCCCGGTGGCGATTGCTGTGGCGCAGCGGCTCACCGTTGATCAAGTCTCGGAGTCGTTTACCGTGTATCCCTCGATGACCGGCTCAATCGCTGAGGCCGCGCGCCGACTCAAAGGCACCGGCACCATAAGCTGAGCGAGCGGTACTGAGTGCTCGGCCAGCGATTCGCAGCCGAAGACAGAATTCCTTGGTATTGATCTTGCACGGTACGGTACTTGCGTGACAGTGGCAGCTCCAGCCGCCGTTACGGCGGCCGCATCACTGCTCCGCGGCCGGAGTTGGGTCGCCCTCACCGGTGCCGGCATGTCGACCGACTCTGGAATCCCGGACTATCGCGGCCCAACGTCTGTACGTGCCACGCCGATGCGGTACAGCGAGTTTGTCGGCTCTGCGGATGCCCAGCGTCGCTACTGGGCCCGTTCCTACCTTGGCTGGCGCCGGATAGGCAGGGCAGAACCGAACCCGGGACATCGTGCCCTGGTCGACCTGGAAGCGGTCGGGTTGGCCGGAGTGATCACGCAAAACGTCGATGGGCTGCACTCGGCTGCCGGCAGTACCCGGGTGATCAATCTTCATGGCGATATCGCCAGCGTCGTCTGCCTTGAATGCGGGGATCGCTCCGCGCGCAGCGAGCTGCAGCAGAGGTTGCGGAGCGCTAACCCGCAGCTCGACGAGCCACACGTTCTGGAGCATGCCGAGCTGCGGCCAGACGGCGATGCGGTAGTGCAGGATTGGTGGCAGTTCAGGCTGGTCGGCTGTCTGCGCTGCGGTGGGCGGCTCAAGCCCGATGTCGTGTTCTTCGGCGAATCTGTTCCGCGTCCCCGGGTCGAGGCGGCGTACGCGCTCGTCGAGCGTGGCGCGGTCTTGGTGGTCTTGGGCTCGTCACTAACGGTGATGTCAGGACTGCGCTTCGTTCGGCACAACGCGAAGCAGCAACGGCCAGTGGTGATCATCAATCGAGGTGTGACCCGCGGCGACGAGCTTGCCAGCCTGAAGATCGATCACGGGTGTTCGGAAACGCTGGGTGAGCTTCGGGCGACTCTGATCGGCTAGCCCTACTCGAACATGTCTCCGAACATGTCGCCGATCCCGCTTCCGATGTCGCTGGCGCCCTCGCCGATCCCGCCCACGAGATCACCCATGCCCTCGCCGACACCGGAGAACATATTGCCCATGCCGCCGAACAGCAGGCCGCCGATCAGCATGCCGGACAGCATGTCGCTGCCGCTCCAGCGGCTGTAGTAACCCTGCGCCCACGGCGCATACGCCGGGCCGCCTTCCCAATAAGGAACGCGCTGGGCGCCGACCTGCACGGTGCGGATGTAGGGATCAGCTCCGGCAAGCACCCGTTCAGCGTCAGCGGGACACGCCGGCACGGATCGCGGCACACGTCCGGGAGGCGCCCATGTGACGTCTTGCGAGGACGGGCCGTGCGCGGGGTTGAAGAAGCAGGGTGGACGCTTGGCTGGCAGCGGCTCCCTCGCGATCCGTGCCTTGACGCACGCGACCGCGTAGCGTCCGTCCTCCAAGATCTCGGTGACGTGCCGGATTTCCTCCGGCCTGGTGACCGCGTCCAGCGACATCTTCGCGTTGTCGTAGGCGTCCAAAGCGCGCTGGTAGTCCTGCTGCATCGCCTCGTCCAGTGAATGTCCCGCGACATCGGAGTCCAGCCGCTGCAGTTCCTCGCCAAACTTCGTGACATCTTCGTCAGCTGCGCGCTTGGATGTGGAGACTTGGGTTTCCAGTGCTGCTCGCTCCGCAGCCTGGCGCTGCTGGATCGCGTAGCGCCGGTAGAGGGCGACGCCGCCCACGATCAGTGCCACCACGATCAGCAACACCAAGAGTTCAGCCATGGGTCACAGTGTGCCTTCGCCTTCCGCGGTTTCCCCTTGTGACAGTGTCTTCTTACCGACCTTTTAGACCGCCAGGGGCTCTTCGGTGGCAAGGGTACAACCGGTTGCCGGCCTCGGCTGTCGACGTGTTAAGAGTCGATGATTTCGCACAGGATAGAGCCGCTGGTCACCGTTGCGCCGACCTGGGCGTTCAGGTTCTTCACAGTGCCGCCCCGGTGAGCTGTCAGTGGCTGCTCCATCTTCATCGCCTCGAGGACCACCACCAGGTCGCCAGTCTCGACAACGTCACCATCGGCGACTGCCACCTTCACGATTGTGCC
>JBKOUS010000218.1:0-5035 GCA_046723505.1 Actinomycetota bacterium | reverse complement strand
GGCACGGAGTCGGGTCGCACGAAGCTCGAGAGCTCCAGGCGGGTGCCATCGTCGGGCGGCTTCAGCATGACGATCTCGGTGCGGGAGTCGGGAATGCCGCAGACCGTGTCCAAGAACTCGCCCTCGACGAACGTCCTGCCCTCGACCTCCAGGCCCAGCGCCACAAAGAAGGCGGTCACGACGTCGAGATCTGCGACCGTGAGGCCGACGTGGTCGAAGCGTCGTACATGTGACATAGGGCCCGTCCTCCCGTCGTCGTATCGACCGTGCATCCGCCACGGTAGGCGTTCTCAGTACCTCTCGTTGCGGGACCTCCGCAAACGCACACTAATGAGCGGCAGATCCGGTCGAATCGTTGCATGACCGGCTGAGGCCACCCTCGCCCCGGCCGACGCGAACAGCACCTGAGCAGGCCGGCCGGTGGACACGTTGCGGCGCACGAACTCGCAACAGGGACGCGGGGTGTCGCTCAGCGACGGCTAGTTGATGTCGAACTCGTTTCCTTCGGGGTCGGTCAGCGCGACCGCGTAGTGGTCCAGGCCCTCCTCGACGTTCGTATGAGTCGCATAGCACCGAGAGACACGAGCCGCGCCGCCTCGGCCTCGACCCTCTCGCGCCTGGTGCCGAGTGACACATCGCGGCC
This sequence comes from Actinomycetota bacterium, assembly GCA_046723505.1. Classification (GTDB taxonomy): domain Bacteria; phylum Actinomycetota; class Actinomycetes; order Propionibacteriales; family Propionibacteriaceae; genus Microlunatus. Next base: position 4,392 of record JBKOUS010000218.1, on the reverse strand, counting down.
ACCGCTGGCGTTCACATCGATGTGGATGCGGTTCTTGATCGACTTCTTCTCGGGGACGATCTGGAACCAGATGCGCGGACCCTCACCGTTCGGATCCTCGATTCTGTCGGTGCCCGTGCCAAGCTCGTCCTCGGGCACACCGATCGACCTCTAGAAGTCGTTCCAAGAGTCGAAGCCGGACGGCGGTGGTGCGATGACATAGTGCAACGCCTCGGCCACCCGGAGCGACCCGACGTCGCCTTCGCCGTGGTGGGCTCAGCCAGCGTCGCCGAGCAGGGATGCCGATCTGATAGCTCGGACGTCGGTGGCAAGGTTCCGACGGATGGCTTCCTCACTGAGCCGCGGAAACCGGGCCAATCCGACCAGCAGAGCATCCCTTGCACGCAGAGCCGTGACACGCTCGATGCCACACAGGCGTTGCAGCATCTCCGCCGTCATCTGCACGCGCCGGGCGAGCGGACGCCGGCCTTTGTCGTACCCCGCCAGGGCATCCTTTACCGATGGGGCGCTGGCGAGTTCCTCGGCTAGGACCACGCCGTCGACCAGAGCGCTGTTCGCTCCCTGGCCCAGGTTCGGGGGCATGGCATGCGCCGCATCGCCGAGCAAAACCAAGCGGCCGGAGAACCAGCGCCGACAGTCGACCCGGCGGACGGTATTGACCAACATGTCGTCGAAAGACGACACCCTCTCCAACAGATCTGCTGCGGCGGGAAGTACCCGTCGCCACTCCTGGCGGAAGGCCCCGAGATCGCGTCGAGAAACCGCCTCTGCCGCTGCGCCCCGATGAGCTGCAGCCCAAAAATAGATCAGGTCGCCACCTAGCGGTGCCTGGCCGAAGGATCCCAGCGGGGTCCAATACTCCTCGAACCACGGACTGGCCAGACCCCCCACAATCGCGCGCACATAGCTATGCCCCAGCAACACCCGGCTTGCGAAGCCACCCGTACTGCGCACGGTCGAATTGACCCCATCGGCACCCACGATGAGGTCGGCCCGCAGGCTCATCGAGCCTGAGTCCCGGCCGTTCAACCCAGCGGCGGTGATCCTCACCATTCCGCTCGGGTCGGCGCTCACCACAGTCCACCCAAAACGTGTGTCAATCGAAGCCTCGCCGGCGACAGCCTCAAGCAACAGCCGGTGAAGGTCGATTCGACGCACCGCAATCGCGTGATCAAGGCCGGCGCCCAGATCAGGCATCCCAGCGGTCAGCAGCCTCCTGCCCGTCACGCTTCGAATGTCCATCCTGTCAATCCGCGCACTCGCAACCTCCACAGCCGGTAGCAGTCCGAGGCGGTCCAAAACCGCCATGCCGTTCGGTTGCAAAGCCAAAGCGGCGCCCACCTCAGACGGTCGCTCCGCCCGCTCCACAAGCGTCACTCGCGCCGCAACCCGGCTAAGTACCAAGCTGGCCGCCAGTCCACCAATTCCGGCTCCCACCACCACAACGTGATCCACAGACCACACCGTAGATGCAGTCGACCGTCCGCAAGGCGTCCCGTGAACACGCTTCACTGGGACGACTCGTACAAGGTGCTCCGTCCTGTATTTCGTTCCCGAACGGCACAGTTGCAATTGTGGGTCAGCCGTGAGCGATCGGGTCGTTCTCATCGGATCGTCTAGCGTTTGGTACGCGCCACACCCAGGTGAGTGCAGACCGGAGAGGTCGAGATGAGCACACCGGCAACTGAGGACGTAGTCGCCGCCGAGTTGGTGGCTGCCCGAAGGGAGGGGCGGAGCCTGACGCGGTTCCCGGGGGTGGTTCCCGCCAACATGGCCGAGGCCTATCAGATCCAGGAGCTGGCGATGTCGCGGTGGCAGGACTCGCTGGTCGGTTGGAAGATTGGCTACATCTCGGCGGACTGGCGCACTGCGGGGGACCCGGACCGGCTGGTCGGCCCCATCTGGCGTCAGCAATATCACCTCAGCGACGAGCACGTCTCCGCAGTCGAGGTCGGTATCTTCGCATCCGGGTTCGCGGCCGTGGAAGCAGAGCTCGTCATTCGGCTCGAGCAGGATCTGCCCCCCAACGAAAGCGGCTGGACGGCCGAAGTGGCGGCGGGCCTGGAGCAGCGTCTGCTGGTCGGCATCGAGGTGGCCAGCAGCCCAATACCTGACATCAACGCGCTCGGCCCGACCGTGATCGCCGCCGACTTCGGGAACAACAACGGTCTTGTGCTCGGCTCGATCCTTGCGGACCGACCTGGTGGGGCTCCGGTTCAACTTGCCTGTTACGTAGACGGGCAACTCATGGGACAAGGATCTGCCGAGAACCTGCCCGGGGGAATTCATCATGGCCTGGCGACTGCCCTGAATATCCTCGCCAGCCGAGGTCAACCGGTCCGAGCGGGCATGGTCTTCGCCACGGGCGCCATCACCGGGATACATCGGATCCAGCCGGGGCAGCATTGCCGCGTCGACGTGCGAGGTGGACCGTCAGTGGAACTCCGGACCGCCGACGCCCGCACATTGATCCGCAGCTAGGAAACGTGCCTCCGCAAGGCGGCCCGGTGTTCGGTCGATCTGCGGAACGCTCGGTATGCGGTGATGCCGTGGTCGCGCAATTCGTCTGGCAAGTATGTGCGGTCGAGACGTCTCGCAACTGGGCTCTGTGTTCCGCATGGCTTGTCGTCGAAGCCCCAATTGCGTAGATCGCCTGAATCCCTCACCAAGTCTCGGGCGGGTCCCGCAGACGAGTGGCCTATTCGGCAGCCAGGGGACGGTTGGTCAGGCTCCGTCCGTGAGCTTGAACGAGAGCGTGGTGTTCCACTGGGTCATGCCCGGCTGGTCGTCTGGTTAGGTAATACTCCAGCCGCGCGGCCCACCGCTCACCCCTCGGTGAATCAGTCTTTTCGAAGGTCAAACCCTGCGCGTCAGCGCGGGCCAGCAGATCGGAGGTGACTTGGCGTAAGCCATCCGGGTGACCGTGATAGGTGGTCTCGAGGTAGCGGCCCGCCGGCAGTTCGCCGACACTGATCCGGTCGTCTGCGGTGGCCGGCGTCGCAGTGGCAACCCCGACTTCCAGTTCAAGCTGGCCCGCCATGTCGATCACGTTGTACTTCCAAAACGGCGGGGACCGGCCGGAACCACGTGCTGTTGAGCCAGCCAGTCGAACACCACACCGTTCAGCGGACCGGCGCTCGCGAGTCTCTCCATCGGCACAGCGATCGGGATGGCGGCGTATGGGACAGCTTCCCGCTGCCTCGTAACTACTTATCACGCCCTCTCCCAAGCGGTTCCTCAAACCGCTTCACCCCAGCATGGCGCCTGCGTTACGGCAAGGCCAAGCAGCAGTGAGTTTGGCTGCGTGGCACTACTCGGCGTCCTCGATGCGGATCCGCACGCGGCGAAAGCCACGACCCTTACTCTCCATCTTCGTCACCGCAATGCGCCCGATCATGGCCGTCGAGGCCACGTGGGTACCGCCGTCGGCCTGGATGTCGATGCCGTTGATGTCGACGATCCGGACCATCTCGATGTCCGGCGGCAGCAGGTCGCTCGCGGTGCGGATGACGTTCGGGATCGCTAGGGCCTGCTCCCGCGGTAGCACCCGGACGTCGATCTGCCGGTTCAGGCGCACCGCCTCGTTGCAGGCATCCTCAACGCGCTGCTTGAAGTCTGGGGGCACGTCGGATAGGTCGAAGTCCATCCGCGCGATGAGCGGTTCCATGTTCCCGCCGGTCACTGGGGCACCGAAGTCCCGCAGCACGATTGCGCTCAGCACGTGCAGACCGGAATGCGTGCGCATAAGGCTCGTGCGACGCTTGTCGTCAAGGCCACCGTGGACGGCTGTACCCACCAGGGGCAGGGGGTCTCCCTCGGCCGGCAAGAGGTAGAGGTCGTCACCCTTGCGCGTGCCGACAATCCGCGTCCGGACATTCCCCCATAGCAGCACGCCGTGATCGGGCGGTTGCCCGCCTCCGCCGGGATAGAACGCGGACTGGTCCAGAACGATGCCCTGCTCTGGGTCAGCGAGCAGGACAGTAGCGGCCCACTCGCGGATCGCGGGGTCTTCGAGGTCGAGGCGGTGCGTGTGGTGCCGATACGGGTTCCCTGGCACGGTCATGGATGTGATTCTGCACCGCCCATGTTGACGACGTTTCCGTCTGGGGCACAGACGAAGAACCTGCGCACCCCCCACGGCTCGATAGTCAGCGGATGAACGATCTCGAAGCCACGTCGCTGCGCCTCCTCATAGGCCGCCTCGACCTCATCGCCGACATGAACAGAGATCACTGAGTCGACCGGCGTCGATTCGTCTCGTGTGACTAACTGGACCTCCGCACGGCCGTCTGGAGATTGGAGGTTGACGACCCAGCCCAGGTTGAATCCTTCAACGCTGAGACCTAGAAAGCCCATGTAGAAGTCGCGAGCTTCAGCTAGATCAGCGACCGA
>JBKOUS010000045.1:0-6300 GCA_046723505.1 Actinomycetota bacterium | reverse complement strand
AGGCTGGGCTTCGAGACGAATGTCGTTCAGCTTCACCAAGTCTTGGCGGTCAAGCTCGACTCCCACGGAGGCGACGGCGGTCTTCCGCTGCGATCGTGGTGGACGCCCTAGGGCGGGCTACCAGTTTCGCAAAGCTACGATGACGTAACCTACGCAGGCGCAAGGAGCGATCGATGCCACGCTGGACGCAGATCGAACTGCTGACCGAGCTGGAGCCGGTCGTCGGGCGCGAATTGGATCGCCACCTCAGGGCCGCCCGCGAGTGGTTTCCCCACGAGTACGTGCCGTGGAGCGATGGCCGCAATTTCGACGGCGTCCTTGACGGTGATGCATGGGATCCATCGCAATCTCGAGTGAGTGAAGTCGCGCGCACCGCGCTCGTCGTCAACCTCCTCACCGAGGACAATTTGCCGAGCTACCACCGCGATATCTACGAGTCGTTCGGCACGGACGGCGCCTGGGGCACGTGGATCGGTCGCTGGACCGCTGAGGAGGGCCGGCACGGAATCGCGATCCGCGATTACCTGCTGACCACGCGCGCCGTCGACCCGGTGAACCTTGAACGCGAACGCATGGTGCACATGACGCAGGGCTTTGCCAGCTCGTACGACCTGGACATGCTGCACACCGTGGCGTACGTCTCGTTCCAGGAACTGGCGACCCGCATCTCCCATCGCAACACCGGCCGCTACACCGAGGATCCGGTGTGTGAGCAGCTGCTCGCGCGAATCGCGCAGGATGAGAACCTGCACATGGTCTTCTACCGGAACGTGCTCCAGGCGGCGCTCGAGCTGGCGCCCGATGAGACGATGCGGGCGATCTGTGACGTCGTCAGCACATTCCAGATGCCCGGTAACACTATTGAGGGCTTCACTCGCCGCTCGGTGCAGATCGCCATGGCCGGCATCTACGACCTGCGGATCCACCGAGACGAGGTGCTCGCTCCGATCCTGCGCTCCTGGGACGTCTGGGATCGGGCCGGACTGTCCGGGGAGGGGGAGCAGGCGCGCGAGCAGCTCGGCGCCTACTTCGAGGAGCTGGATCGGCAAGCGGGTCGGTTCGAGGAGAGACGCGCCGCGCGTCAGGCTCGCGCGGAGCAACGCCGGTGAAGCCCGGCAGGTAGCGCTGAAGTTCCGGCCCGATTGGCACCGTTGCGTCCAGCTGCTACCAGCGGTTCTTCGACCGCTATCTGCGCAATGCCGGCGGCACACCGCCGCCTCGGATCCGGCTCGAGGTCCGGGAGAGCCGTGACGACCGCGCGTATCACGCAGTTGAGGACTGTAGCCACGGGCCTCCGCAATCTCCGCTAGGTTCGGCTCATGCACGACCGGACCGGAAGTGTTGCTGACCAGGGGAACTTCTTTGGGGGCAAAGTGAACAGAGGCATCATTGGCGTCATTATCGGCGTGTTGGTGATCATCATCTTGGTGATTGTGATACTGCAGCTGACCTAGCCCCGGGCGTTGGAGCGAAGGATGTGAGTTGCCGGCTTGACGGCGACGTCCAAGCTTGGGCGAACCTAAGTCGGCGCGCCCTGGCCAGGGGCGACTACGTCGTGCTGCACTGTCACCAGGTCTGGCTGAGCAGATCTTGGCCGGCGACCCGCTCGGCGACCATCTCCCGGGCCGCCTTCACCGGATCGGCTGGCAGGGGGTCTGCAGGTGCTCACCGGGCCGACCCTGAGCATGATCAACAACACGATAGTCCGGCGAAGTAGGGACCTTCGGCCCGTTGTGTGTGAGTCATCAGGCACGATGGTGGAGAAGTTACCTTGAGAAACGGCACTCAATGGACTGGTTGCTGATCGGCGTCATCGCTGTGATCGTGTTGGCGCTGGTCTTCGACTTCACCAACGGCTTCCACGACGCCGCCAACTCGGTGGCTACCGTCGTCGCGACACGGGCCCTGCCGGCGCGCTGGGCGCCCTGGTTCTCCGCAGCGTTCAACTTCAGCGCGTTCTTCGTCGTCGGCACTGCCGTCGCCAACACGGTGGCGAAGGTGGTCAAACACGATGCCGAGGGTGTCGCTGTCGTATTCGCCGCCCTTGTCGCGGCCATCACCTGGAACTACCTCACCTGGTACATCGGCATGCCGTCCTCCTCCAGCCACGCGATCATCGGTGGCTTGGTCGGCGCCGGACTCGCCGCGGGCGGTCTCTCGGCCATCAACTGGGGCGTCGTCCAGACCGCGCTGATCGCGATCGTCGTCTCGCCCATGCTGGCGTTCACGGTGGCATTCCTGGCGATGCTCGGGCTGTCCCGACTCCAGCGACGGCTGACGGTCCCTGACGACGCCAAGGCCTTCAAACGCCTGCAGCTGCTGTCGGCAGCCGCGGTCTCGTTCGGGCACGGCGCCAACGACGCCCAGAAGACCATGGGGATCATCGCCGCGGTCTTGCTGGCCGGCGGGTACATCACCCTGCAGCCCGACGGAAATCTGCACATTGACTGGTGGATCCCCTTCCTCGCCTACAGCGCTATCGCGATCGGCACCGTCTGGGGAGGCTGGAAGATCATCGAGACGATGGGTCTTCGCATCACCTCGCTGCGCGCCAGCTCCGGGCTGGCGGCCAACATCGGCGCAGTGACCGCGATCTTCGGCGCCACCGGAATGGGGATTCCGATCTCGACCACCCACGCCGCGGCATCCTCAGTCACCGGCGCCGGCGTGGCCTCCGGCCAAGGGGTCAACCTACGGGTCGTACTGGAGATGGTGGCAGCCTGGGTCGTCACCATCCCCTCGACGGTCATCATCGGTTGGCTGATGTACCGGCTCACCAAGCTCCCCGGCGCAGCGGCCTGGATTGCGGTGGGTTCGGTCCTGTTCGTAGTCGGCGGCTTCATCGCCTGGGCCATGGCGCGCGCGTTGCACGCCTCCGACGTCGCCGCCGAAATCCCCACCGAGGAGGAGCTCCGCGAACCTGTGTCGGCAATCCCCCACCTCGAGGGCCACGCGCCGGTTGAGTGAATAGGCGTTGCGGATCATCGAGTCCCCCGACCACTCCTCGGACAACCCCGGACAGACGCCTCGCGAACCCCGGATCAGAAGGTTCAGTGCAGCGGCGAAATACAGCAACGAGCGCTCTGCGCAGCGTGTCAACCGTTGTCCCAGGGACGTTCAACCTGGAGCGAGATCGCCAAATCGATAGGCGGCGGTAACTCCGCCGTCCATGAGGAAGTCGCTGCCGGTGATGAATCCGCCCTCGGGTCCCATCAGGAGCGCCCCAACGGTTCCGACCTCGTCCGGCGTGCCCTCGCGCCCGATCGGGCATAGCTCGATCATGCGCCGGTATCCCTCGCCGCGGGGCCCAGCCAGTTCGTCCTTGGCCAGCGGGGTGAAGATAATGCCGGGGCTGATCGTGTTGACTCGAGCACCACGCTTGCCCCACCGCACGGCCTCAGCCATCACCCGCAGCGCGTTTCCGCGCTTGGATAGTTGGTATGCGTGCAGAGAGTCCTTCACCTGGTCCGGCTGAAGCATCGGGAGGTCGAGCAAGTCGTCGGCGGGCGTCATCGCGAGAGCTGCATCTTCTACGGCCGTCAGCGCGCCCAGCCGGTGCCCGGACTGCGAGGCGATCACGACGCCAGCACCACCTGTGGCGATGACATTGCCGAACTCCTCCAGTACCAGCGCGGTGCCGTACAGATCGACCGAAAGGATTGTTTCCGGCGATGCCTGGCTAGGGGAGACGCCGGCGGCGTGGATGAGGCCGGTGACGTCCCCGAGCGCGGTGGCGGTTTGGACAAGCGCACGCACCGACTCGCGCGACGACACGTCGACGGTTGCGGTGCTCACCTCGAATCCTGCGTTGCTCAAGACCTCGGCCGCCGCGTCGGCGTTCTCCGGGCGTAAATCAGCCAGCAGAACCTGCTTGCCTGCGCTCACCCGGCGCGCGATTGCTTGGCCAATCGACCCGGGACCAATGACGACAATGACATCACTCATGACGATGCCCTCTCATGATCTTCGCAGCTGACGCATCTTCGACTTCCAAGTCGTTCAGTTCAGGCGTCGATGTCGGTGTTTGTGGTGAGGTGTTCCCAAGCCTGGATGGTGTCGAGTCTGGCCTCGGCGAGCCTCCGGTAAGTGGCGAGGGCATCGTTGCCGAGCAGTAGGAAGGCGGGCGGCTCGTCGGATTCGACCGCGGCGATGATGGCTTTGGCTGCCTTTGCCGGGTCGCCGGGTTGGGTGCCATGGGCCGTGTCGTGTTCCTTACGGCGTTTGCCGGCAGTGTCGGCATAGTCATCAATCACGGTGCTCGACTGGGTCAGCGAGCGGCCCGCGAAGTCGGTGCGGAACGCGCCAGGCTCCACAACAGTGACGGAGATTCCGAGTGGCTGCAACTCGCCCCGGAGTGCGCCGGACATGGCTTCGAGCGCAGCCTTGGAGGCGGCGTAGTAGCCGGAGCCGGCCGGCATGATCTGGACACCGATGGTGGAAATGTTGATGATCGCGCCGGAGCGGCGGGCACGCATCCTTGGCAGCAGCGCCTTGATCATCGCGACCGCGCCGAAGAATTGCGTCTCGAACAGTGCGCGGATCTCGGAGTCGTCGCCTTCCTCCACGGCCGCGCGGTAGCCGTAGCCGGCGTTATTAACAAGGACGTCGACGCCGCCGAACTTCTGCTCGGCCTTCCCGACGGCGTTCCTGATCTGCGCCGTATCGGTAACGTCGAGGGGGAGTGGGAGCACGCGGTCGGCCTCGTCAGCCGCCAGGTCGGCGACCTTATCGACGTCGCGTGCGGTGACAACCGCGTTGTGACCTTCGGCGATCACCGCCTCGGCCAAGGCGCGACCCAGTCCGGTAGAGCATCCGGTGATCAGCCAGGTGGACATGTCATTGTTTCCTTCTGCTAGGGGAGCTGGTCTATGGCCGCCGCCGCTGTTGGCTCTTCCTCGTTGGCGGTCCAGCTGGCGAGGAGTTTGAGTGCGTCCTGGGAGCCGGAGCCGGGTTCGGCGCTGTAGACGACGAGGGAGAGTCCTGGGTCGGCCGGGAGGTCCATCGCCTCAAAGGTCAGATGGAGGTCTCCGACGATCGGGTGGTGGATGTCTTTGAAGCCGCTGCGATGGAAGCGCACGTTCTGCGCGGCCCATCGGGTGGCGAACTCGTCGCTCCGGGTGGACAGTTCCCCGACGAGATCGGACAGCTCACGGTCGTAGGGATTCTTGCCGGCCTCGGCGCGGAGGGCGGCGACGATGTCGTTGGCCGCGGTCGGCCAGTCGATGAAGAAGGTGCGGGCTCGCGCGTCGCGGAAGATGAACCGGGCGACGTTCACGGGTCTGGCCGGGTCGAGGTAGAGCTCCGAGTAGAGCGCGTAGCCGAGCCGGTTTGCCGCCAAAATGTCGCGCCGACCGTTCCGCACGTACGCTGGCGCGCCGGTCATGGCGTCGAGGATCCGCTGAATTGTTGGCCGTACTCCTCCATCCTGCGGCGGGCGGCGGCGAACGCGCTGGGTGGAGTTCGCCGCGTGGGCCAAGTTGATCAGATGGTCCCGTTCGGGTTCGTCAAGGTGGAGTGCGTTGGCGACGGCGTCGAGCACGGTCTCGGATACCCCTCTGAGGTCGCCGCGTTCCAGCCGGGTGTAATAGTCGACGCTGACCCCGGCGAGCAGGGCAACCTCTTCGCGGCGTAGCGCCGAGACGCGGCGACGGCCGCCGTATGCCGGCAGACCCGCCTGCTCCGGCGTGATCTTGCCTCTTCGAGAGGTCAGGAAGTCGCGGATCTCGTTCCGGTTGTCCACATCGTCGACGCTACGGTGGTCTTTGCCCTGATGGGAGGCCTTGCCAGTACCTGGATCAGCAGGGCCTCCCATGAGCGACGGCGGATGGTGTTGGCTGGAAGTCACAGCACACAAACGCGCCCAGCCCCGCGTCGACTCGAACGTGCCGCGCTGAACTTTGATCCAAGAAGGAATCTGCATGCGAGGAGCCATCCTGCACGCTCCCCGTGATGTCCGCGGCGAGGAGCGATCTGAACCCACGATCGTCGAACCGACCGACGCCATCGTCCGAACCGTGGCCACTTGTGTGTGCGGGTCGGATTTGTGGCCTTACCGCGGCATCGACGCAGTTAGCGAGGCGCGACCGATCGGTCATGACTATTGCGGCATCGTCGAGCAGGTGGGGGAGGCGGTCAGCGCCGTTCAGCCTGGCCAGTTCGTAATTGGGGGGTTCTCAGCGTCGGACAACGCCTGCCCCTACTGCCGGGCAGGGATGCACATCAGCTGTGAACAAAGCACCGGCTACAACGGCTGCCAGTCCGAGCTGATTCGGATCCCGTTAGCCGACGGCACCTTGGTAG
>JBKOUS010000191.1:0-18027 GCA_046723505.1 Actinomycetota bacterium | reverse complement strand
ACAAACCACGCGAGGTTTCAGATCGAATTAGGTCGCATCGGCCAGCTCAACTGAATGTGTAGCCAGCTCTCGGACTACCTTGCTGCACCGTACGCGGACCATGCCCTCGCTGGTATGGAACCGCCGTGCAGCTTCGGTACTGGTCATGCCGTCGACATAGACGCTCTGCAACAGTGCACCAGCCGAATCGTTGATCAGCCCCAAAACGGTGCTGGCCTCCAGTACGCGGAGCGCTTCCATGTCGACTGGCTGCCGCGAGTCGTAGCGACTCCCATCAAGCCTGGCCGGTGGCAATAGCTCCTCGAGCAATTCACTCGATGGCCACAGCGTGACATCGCCTCGCCCCATCCGCCGGTGTTCTCGGGAGACTGCTTTCAGAGTGTCCATTGAGAGGTTTGCCGCGATCCGCACGGGACGTCGCTCCAGAGGATAACTTCCGATCGCACACCAGAGCCGCGCCAGGTAATCGTCGATGTTGGCGCGTGGATCACGCTGTGCCATCCGCACCATCCGACCGACCAGGGCTTGCAGCACGACCCGGCCCGCGAGTTGATCTCCAAGGGAGACCTCAGCCAGCAGTGCAGCAAGTACCGGATCGGAATAGAGCCTGGCACCCGACAGGACATCATCGAATGAGCAGCACGCCGCGAGCACCTCATGTCGACCCGCCCAGCGACTGACGGTTCCCGGATGCCTTAGGTCGAGCCCCCGCCACTCACGATCAAGCGCGTCGACGACGCTGAATCCACGCCGTCTGCTGGATGCGCTCGCCATGGCACGACTTTGCCTAGCGGGTGTTGTCCGACCTGTTGGTCGAAACACTTCGGTTGTTGTCCATTCCGGCGGGATGTTGTCGCTTGCCGCGCTCGACTCATGATCGTTCACGCGACGAGGCGTTTGAGGCGGCCACCAGTGGGAACTTTCCACTTTGGCAACCGTTCGCCTCAGGAGGCGTCTGGAACACCGATGAAGGTTGAAAAGTTCGCCGTTATCACCGGAGGATCCGGCGGCATTGGCTATGAGTTCGCGGAAGTGTACGCCGAGCAGAACCTCGAGGTCCTCATAGGTCGCCGACCATAGGGCAGACGAAGCGGGGGAGCGGCTGCGGGCCAGCGGCGCGGCGGTCACAGCGCTCCAGGCAGACCTGTCCACGTTCGACGGCAATGAAGGCGTCGCGGCGACGATACTGCAGCGAAGCCAGCCGGTGGACGTGTTGGCGTTGAACGCCGGCAAAGGCGTCGCTGGCCCGTTCTTGGATACTGACCTGGAACGCGATCTTGCGCTGATTCAGTTGAACATTGGGTCCGTCATCCATCTGTCGAAGCGCTTGCTGCCAGCCATGGTGACCCGTGGCGAGGGTCGGGTTTGATCACGTCGTCGATCGCCGGGACGATGCCGGGGCCGTACTACGCGACGTACGCGGCGTCGAAGGCCTATCTGTTGTCCTTCGCCGAGGCGCTCCGCCACGAGCTCAAGGACACCGGCGTCACCGTTACGGCGTTGCTGCCCGGTCCGCCTGACACGGAGTTCTTCGACCGGGCAGGCATGCACAACACCCCGGTGAATGAGGCGCGCAAAGACGACCCCGGAAAGGTCGCGCGGGACGCCTTCAAGGCCTTGATGGCGGGTGATGACAAGGTGGTATCGGGATCGGTGAAGAATTTGCTCCAGACGGTCGCGGCGCGGCTGACGCCCGAGCAGTTCAAGGCCGCGCGGCACGCCGCTCAAACCAAGCCCAAGGACCCGGAGTAAAGGAGTTCGTTATGCCAACAGTTCCGTCGTTGAAGATGAACAACGGCCTGGAGATCCCACAGCTTGGGTTCGGGGTGTTCCTCGTCCCGCCGGAGGAAACCAAGCAAGCCGTTGCCGAAGCGCTCAAGGCCGGATACCGGCTGATCGACACCGCCCAGGGCTACCGGAACGAGGAAGGTGTCGGCGCTGCGATCGCGGAGAGCGACGTGCCTCGGGACGAGTTGTTCATCACTACGAAGCTGACCAACAGCGAGCACGGCTACGACAAGACACTCGCCGCCTTTGAGGGCAGCATGAAGAAGCTGAACCTCGACATACTCGACCTGTTCCTCATCCACTGGCCGCTGCCGATGTTCGACCAGTATGTCGAAACCTGGCGGGCGTTCGAGAAGCTGCTGGCAGACGGGCGGGTGCGCTCGATCGGCGTTTCCAACTTCGAGATCCCGCACCTGCAACGACTCCTTGCCGAAACCGAGGTAACGCCGGCGGTCAACCAGGTCGAGCTGCACCCCGAGTTCCCCCAAGAGGAGCTTCGTACGTTCCACGACGAGTGTGGGATCCTCACCGAGTCGTGGGGTCCGCTCGGGCAGGGCAAAGGGTTGCTGGAGAACGCCGAGATCATCGACGTGGCGCGGCGCAAGGGCCGTACGCCGGCGCAGGTCGTGCTGCGTTGGCATGTGCAGCTTGGCTGTGTCGTCATTCCCAAGTCAGTGCATCCCGATCGGATGCGGGAGAACCTCGAGCTGTTTGATTTCGAACTCGATGATCGCGACATGGCCGAGATCTCCAAGGTTCGGACGGGCCAGCGTCTCGGCGCCGACCCAAACGAGTTCGCAATGCGCTAGCACGGTTGATGATCTTGACAAGTGCTAAGAAACAGCCTGTAGCGACTCGGTCCCCTCGTTCATGCTGACACCACGGCTGACCAGCGCGAAGCCGAGACCAATCAGCAGATAACAAATGGCCATGACGATCAGGATGATCACGGAGTTGCCGTTGGCAGGCAAGATCATCGCAGCGATCACCGCTGCCATGACCAGTGCGACATTGAAGATTATGTCGTAGAGCACGAACACCCGACCCTTGAACTCATCAGCGACATGTGCCTGGACCAGGGTGTCGACGCAGATCTTGATGCACTGCGCCGTCAGGCCCAGAAGGAATGCCGCCACCATCAGCGGCACTTTGGCGTAGATCGCGCCCGGCACCAGCTGAAAGACCGCCGAGGCCAGCAAGCAGATGATCATCGTGCTCCGTACGCCCAGCAGAGCGCTCATCGGCGGGGTCACCACTGAGGCGAGGACAAAGCCGGCACCCGTAATGATCACGAGTAAGCCGAGGTCGGCGATGGCAGCGTCGACCTGCTCAAGGCTGTGAAAGTAGTTTCGAAACACCAAGATCATCGCCACCAGGACGATGCCGTAGATGAGCCGATGGGCAGCGATGGTCAGCAGCCCGATCCCCGCAGCACGCTGGCTGCGTAGGTGCGCAAGAGCCTCGATCAGGGTGTTGACGACGTCGCGGGCTCTCGTTGTGGCTGTGCTGTCCGGACCAAGCTGTCGCCGCGGAATCAGGAGTGTAAGGCCGGCACTAACCACAAACCCGACTGCGGCGACGATGAACAGGATCGCATTGGCCCAATAGTCCGGCATCACCTGACCCAAGATCAGACGCAGGCTGGTGGCGACCCCGACCCCGATCAGCAGCCCGGCGGGGCCGACGGTCGGTACGACTGAATTGGCGACCATGTATTCGCCCGCATCGATGGTGTGAGGAAGTGAGGCGGACAGTGCCGCCAGCACGAATCGGCTGAGACTCATCGCAACGAGCACCGCGGCGTAGATGAGGGTCTCGACGCCTGGTGTCCGGAGTCCGGTCGCAACCAGCACCGCGAGACCAAAGGTCACTGCTGCGCGAAGGAGATTGCAGAAGATAAGGACTTGGCGGCGGGACACCCGGTCGATCACGACGCCAACGAACGGTCCCAGGATCGAGAACGGCAGCAAAGTGAGAGCCAGCACGACCGCGATCGACGCAGCGTCGGGCTGACGTTCGGGTGAGAAGAGCACGTACCCAGCGAGCGCTACCTGAAGCACTCCATCGCACGACTGGATGGCGATGCGTACCGCAAGCAGGCGCCGGAAGTACCGGTGCCGCCACAGCTGCTGAAGGCTCCGAGCGAACTCCATCCTCAACCCTGCGGATACTTCTTCACATACTCCGAGAGCTTGTCCTTCTTCATGGCCTGGGCCAGTTCGGCCATCTTGGCCCTGTCCACAACGTCAATGCTCTGCCCGCCGCCCGTGGTGTCAAAACCTGAGATTGGCGCCTGCAGCAGCTCGATGTCCTTGCCGGTCAGTCGTAGCGACAGAGCGGTAGGCCTGATCTCGGCATCGCTGAGGTCGTTGTCGACTGTCAGGTGCTTCGCCACAGCGCCGACGAAGCTGATGAACGTCCTTGGATCGGAGATCACTCGTGGGCTCAAGCCCTTCTGCACGATCGCCTTGATCACATTGCGCTGGTTCTCTGCACGAGCAAGATCGCCTCCAGGCAGCAACTTACGCTCCCGGACGAACCAGAGTGCTTCCTCACCGGCGATCGTGATCTTGCCCTCGGGATAGTCAAAACCGTGCGCGCTGAAGGAGTTCTTGTTGGTGACCGTCACGCCGTCCAGATCCTCGGTGAGCCTGATGAAACCCTCGAAATCGATCAGCACCACATGATCCATGCGGACGCCGGTCAGGTCCTCCAATGTACGGACGGCCAGCGGCGCGCCTCCGAACGCAAACGCAGCATTGATCTTGTTCCTGCCGTAGCCAGGGACATTGACCCACATGTCACGCGGAAACGAGATGATGTATGCCTTATTCCGCTTTGCATTCAGATGTACCACCAAGATCGTGTCGCTGCGACCGTTGCCTTCGTTCCCGGGATCGCGGCTGTCCGAACCGAGGAGCACATAGTTCAGCGTGCCTGTCTCGTTTGCCTCCTTTGGGGGACGCAAAGAAGATTCGTCGGTGGGCAACTCGACACCTCGGTTGAGGTTCGTGGTCAGGCTGCGCTCGATTGTCGCGGCGTAGAGCAGCCCAGCGCCCATAGCCACGACGAGCAACACGGCCACGCCAATCAGGATCTTGGGCAGCAGCCGCTGCCGTTTGGGTGTGGCGGCATCGTCGTCTGGTCCCGACTCGCGTATCGCGGTTGTCTGGGTCATTGGCTTCCTTTGTAGGGAAAGAGCACCGGCAGTCTATGTGGTCGGGCTATTCCGTCCGAGGCATTCGCGATCGATCGTTACATGCCTTTGCCGCCCAGCCGCAGCCTGGCCGACACCGTTACGATCCGTATATGTCACGCGCCGAGGAAGCCGCCCGCCGGGCCGAGCTCGCGGCAGCTCAGGATCGTGCCGAATCACGCCAGGCTCAAAAGCTCATCGACGAGTTTGTGGCCGCGGCCAAGGCCAAGGGCATCGCGCCAGCTCCGCTGCGGGCGACGCTGTATACCGGCCAGTCTGTGAAGACCGACAAGGTCGGTTGGTACCTCCGCAAGAACGAAAGCCTCGCGATCGGCCAGGACGGTTCGTATTACGTGCTGACCGTTCCGGGTGGTCTGCGGGAGCGTTTCTCTGGGGTGAAGCTGAAGCCGACACCGCCGCCGCTGATCGTCGGCAAAGGTGGTCGCGATGGCGAATCCGGTGACCTTGCGGACTTCCTCAAGTGGCGGCTTGAGGCGGGCTAGCTTCTGGACTTGAGCAGCCCACTCTGGAGAGGTCCGCGAGCACACCTGCTGTGCTGCTACATCTCCTCGGTGGCCGACTCCGACTTCTCCACCTTCACGAATTTCATGTAGGCCTTGACGACGTCCGCGGGCTCACCGCGCATCATCAGTTTGCCGCGGTCCAGCCAGATCGCCTCGTTGCACATCTCCTCGATGCTGGCCAGCCCGTGGCTAACCAGGAACATAGCCCGCGCGCTCTCACGCAGCTCAGCCATCTTCGCGTTCGCCTTCTCCCGGAAATGGGCATCGCCGGTAGACAGCGCCTCGTCGATCATCAAGATGTCGGGCTTCATGTGGACGGCAACTGAGAACCCCACTCGTGCGGTCATGCCTGAGGAGTAGGTCTGCATGGGCATATCGATGAAGTCGCCAAGCTCGGTCCACTCTGCGACCTCGACGGCGCGTTCCTCCACTTCACGGCGGGACAAGCCGGCGGCCAGCCCGCCCAGGATGATGTTCTCCCGTCCGGAAAGGGCGTGGTTGAACCCGACCCCGAGCGCCAGCAGGGTGCTGGCACGTCCCCAGACCTCGATGGAACCGCTGGTGGGCGGCAGGATGCCAGCCATTGCCCGCATCAAAGTGGACTTGCCGGCGCCATTGGAGCCGATGATGCCCATGGCAGTCCCATTGCGCACATCAAAAGAGACGTCCTTGATCGCCTCGATTTCCTTAACCGCACGCTGCCCGCGGCCGAAGCGGACCAGCGCCTGCTTCAATGTCGGCTTGCGCTCGAAGGTGGTGCGATAGGTGATGGATAGGTCATTGACCTTCACTGCCAGCGGGACGTCGCCGTTAGACAAGACGGACAGCAAACTCACGCTCCCTCGAGATGAAGTACAGGAAGCCGATCACTGCCGACGCGAGCGCCCATACCGCCGCGGATACCCACATGTAGGTCGGTGGGAACGTGTTGTCCTGCAACAGCTCGGTGTAGCCGCCGATCATTGAATACATCGGGTTGAGTTGGATGAGCGTCAGGATCGGTCCCGAGAACTGCCCGACGATGTGTTCCGGCGCCCACAAGATCGGGGACAAGTACAGCCACATCCGCACGAAGAAGGGCAGGAAGCTCGAGGTGTCGCGAAAGTAGACCTGTAGCGCACCAAAGAAGGCCGCCAACCCCATGCCGAACACGACCATGGTCGCAAGAAAGTACAGAGACAGCAGCATTTTCGGCGACCACACATCCGTCAGAAAGATCACGTGGAAGACGAAGTACACCGGCACGGTTGGCAAAAAGCGGAAGAACGCGGTACGCACCGCCGACAACGGGATCAGTAGCCGAGGAAAGGGCGTGTTCAGCAGCAGTTTGCCCGAGCTGGTCACCGAGGTTGCACCGCTGGTGACCGAGGTGCCCACCAGCTGGAACGCGAACAACCCCAATGTCAGGTGGGCGAAGAAGGTCGGATCGCTCTGACGGCGGATGATCGATACGAGGATGTAGTACACGCCGGCCAGCAGCAGCGGGTTGAGTATCAGCCACGCCTGGCCGAAGAACGTGGAGGTGTTCGCCCCGCGCATGCTGGCCCTGCTCATCTCTGTCGCGAAGGCTCGCCGACGCCACAGCTCGCGGAAGTAGGGAATCAGCGGTGGCAAGCCGGCCCGGTGGGGACCGTAGTAGTGGTAGACGGGCTCAAATTCCGCATCACGGGCACGGTTGGTCGCCGTCATCGCGGCGGCGCCTTCTTGATGCCCATGGCGTCGGATCTCTCGTACTTTCACTTAAATCTTCTTTTCGGTCTCACGCATGTCTGGGCACGCTGACGACGACCACGGATGAATAGTCTGCCATGCGCGTGCGCAGCCAACGGGCACAGCCAAATTGACGTGGTGGAGGGCTGCCCCGAGGTTCAGCGCGGGTCCGCGACGACACCCAACAGCGATTTCGGAGAATGTGTGCTGCTGCTGTCGATTCCGGGGGCGGCTGCGCGTGGAGGGGTGTCAAACCTCATCTCACATCATAACGAGCAGCACCATGAAGTATGTCTTGATGTACACGAACCGTCCGGATCTTGACGCCGCAGTGCCCGAAGAGCGGCGAGCAGAGGTCTACCAGGCCATCTACGGCTGGTTCGAAAAGCACGGCCATGTCATGGCCGACGGCGGCGCCGAACTTCAAGGCCCGGAGACCTCGATGACTGTCAAGCACGGCCCGAATGGTGGCGAACCAGTGGTCGTGGACGGCCCGTTCTCCGAAGCGAAGGAGAACGTCGGAGGGTTCAGCATCATCGACGTCCCCGACCTGGATGCCGCGATTGTTGTTGTGCGATTGGAGTGAAGTTTTCAGGGAGTCCGTGGTTCGCCCGCATTATCAGTTCAGCAGATCCTAGCCACAAGGCTTAGTTGCCAGCGGCCCTATAGCGTTCGACTACCTCAGCGGGAATGCGCCCGCGGGCATTGACCTCAATGCCGGCGGCTTGAGCCCACTTCCGGACGGCCTGGGTGTCTGACTGCGTGGAGGATGCTGGCTTGCGTCCGCGCTTGCCCCCTACTTTGCGGCCATGTGCAATGAAGACGCTGAGGCTGTTGCGGAGCCGGTTGGCGTTGCGCTCGGACAGATCTATTTCCCACTCAACCCCGTCCAGAGCGAAGCGGATAGTCTCAGTGGCGTCTGAGCCATCGATGTCGTCTTGCAGAGTGGTCAAAACCTTGGTCGCCATGGTGTCCTGCTTCCCGAGTGTGCTGGATGAGGAGATTTAAAGCTTGTATATACCCAGGAATTAGCGGTGCGATCCTGACGCACCTTCCTTATCAGTCAATGACGCGATAACTGGCGAATTCCATATCGCAAGGGCTGATCCAAGATGCCGAGGGAGTGAAGCGCTTTCACGAACGCTGATCGGCCCACCACGCCAGCAGCTCCTCGGCGGCGCGCTCCTCGCCGAGCGGACCGACCTCCAGCCGCCGTTCCAATAGAAACGCATACGCCCTGCCGACGTCGCGGCCCTCTGGAATACCCAAGATCTTCATGATCTGAGTGCCGTTCAGATCGGGCCGGATCGCCTCCAATTCCTCCTGCGCGGCCAGCTCAGTAATCCGCCGCTCCAAGTCGTCGTACGCCGCCCGCAATCGTTCGGCTTTGGCCGCGTCCCGTGTCGTGCAGTCGGCTCTGGTCAAGACGTGCAGCCTAGCCAGCTGGTCGCCCGCATCCCGCACATAGCGACGAACCGCAGAGTCGGTCCATACCCCATCGCGACCATCGCCGCCGCTGTAGCCGTGGAAGCGCAAATGCAAGGCCACCAGGTCGGCAACGGCCTTGATCTCTTCGCCGCTGAACCGCAGCGCCGCCAACCGCTTCCGCACAAGCTTGGCGCCGACCACCTCATGGTGGTGAAACGAAACCTTCCCGCCCGGCTCGAACCGCCGGGTCGCCGGTTTGCCGATGTCATGCAACAGCGCCGCCAGCCGAACGATCAGATCCGGCTGCCGCGGCAACCGAGCCTCCAGATCGATCGCCTGCTCCAGCACCGTGAGGCTGTGCTGATAGACATCCTTGTGCCGGTGATGCTCATCCCGCTCCAGCCGCAGCGCCGGCAGCTCTGGCAGCACCTTCGCCGCCAGTCCCGTCGACACCAGCAGGTCGATGCCAGGCCGCGGCCGGTCGGTCAGCAGCAGCTTGCACAGCTCATCACGAATGCGCTCGGCAGAGATGATCGAGATACGGTCGGCCATGTCCTGCATCGCCGCGACCACCTCGGGCGCCGGACGAAACCCCAGCTGAGCGACAAAACGTGCCGCTCGCATCATGCGCAACGGATCATCACTAAACGAGCTCTCCGGCGTCGCGGGAGTTCGGATCACCCGTCGTGCCAGATCGGTCAAACCTCCGTACGGGTCGACGAATCTCTTCTCCGGGATCGACACTGCCATGGCGTTGATCGTGAAATCGCGGCGATGTAGATCGCCTTCCAGCGTGTCGCCGAATGCAACTTCCGGCTTACGGCTGTGCCCGGCGTAGACGTCGGATCGGTAGGTCGTGACCTCGATGATCCAGCTGGCGTCGCCGGCCTCGACCTTGCAGCCGATGGTGCCGAACTCCTTGCCGATGGTCCAAACGGCTGGAGAGAACTTCCGAAGCAGCTTCTCGACAGCGTCGGGACGCGCCGAGGTCGCAAAATCCAGATCGTGTCCCAGCCTCCCAAGCAGCGCATCGCGTACGCTGCCGCCGACCAGATAGAGCTCATGTCCAGCATTGATGAACAACTCGCCCAACCGGTCAGCGACTGGCGCGATTCTGAGCAGCTCGGCCACTGCTGCGACCTGCGCTGAGCTCAGCTGGAAAGTAGACACGCTGAGCGATTCTAACGTCGGAGGCTTACCGGCCCTCTCCTGGATGTTCGTTCACTCCACTCAGCGGAGCGCGATACCGACACTTACGCACCCTGCTCGGGTGTTCGCGCATCGCGCTTGAAAATCCGCCGACTTCGTCCTCACTCGCAGAGGAAAAGCGGGTCTGCTCGCTCCTCCTCAGCACGGCGGAGCGCGATACCGACACTTACGCCCGTGAGTCGAATTAAGATGACTAGGTGAGGAGGTGGTGCGCGGTGCGTGCGGCCCGCGTACTGCTAGCAGTCGCGGTTTCGGGGATCGGCTCACTATTGGGCTTGGTGCTGATGCCCGTGTCGGCTGCGGCCACCGAGCCGGACGCCTTAGTCGCCATCACCCTGACGTCGCTGCAGCCCGAGCTGCCCACCCGAGATGGCGAGATCACCGTCACCGGCCGGGTCACCAACATCACCGAAGGGCGGCTCTACCGGTTGGAGGCCCTCTTCTGGAGGAACCAAGCCCCCATCCTCGGTAGAGCGGGCTTGGAACAGGCGCTGGCATCGGAATCCAACGACCCGCTCGGCGCCCGCTACACCGGCTCCTTCCAGGATCTGTTCACAGCCACCAAGTCCTACCTCGAGCCGAACGCCTCCGTCGACTTCAGGCTGCGCGCCAAGGTCTCCGACTTGGAACTATCCCCTACCGACGGCGTCTATCTGATGGGCGTCCACGTGTTGCAGCGGGGCAATAACGTGGCCGTCGGTCGTGCCCGGACGCTCGTTCCGGTGCTGGCCGCTAAGCCGAGCAACTCTTTGACGATGACCTCGCTCGTCGTCTTCAACTCGCGCCCTTCACTGGTGCGAAAGGGCGTGCTGTCCGATGATCACCTAGCCGCTGAGGTAGGCCAGAACGGCCGGCTGACGGCCCTACTCAAGGCTGCGGAGACCCCTGACAGGAGCTTCGCGGTGGACCCTGCGCTGATCCGGGAGCTCCAAACCATGGCGGGCGGCTATCAGGTGCTGGACTCCGAGGGCGCGACCTCGGCGGGCACCGGTCAGACCGATGCCGCCAGATGGCTTGAGAGCCTCGAGAGAGTTAAGTCGTCCCACGACGGATTTCAACTGCTCTACGGCTCACCTGACATTGCTGCTTTGGTCCACAACGGCCAGGAGAACGTCCTCCGCGACGCGGCAAATGCCAACAAGCTGGTGGAAGCGACCAGGTCGCTGCCACTTCTCGTGCTTCCCGCCGGAGGCGCTGCCGATGCGACCACGGCTAACGCTGCTGCTGCTCTACGACCCGATGCCATCCTGCTTGCTGACACCTCGGCCAGAGGTCCGACACCGCTACTCGCCGGACCCAATCAGGTGCCAATCGTTAGATACGCAAAGGCCGCTGAGGACGGCGGGCCGGGTCCGGATCCGCGCGACACCGCAGTCCAAACTCGACAGCGGAGGCTTACCGAAACGTGGATCGAGGCAACGGCGCCGCGAGACAAACTGGCCCGCGGACAGGTTCGGCTGATCAGCACGGCAGCGCAGGCTGCAGACGGCGCCCCCGAGATCAAGGCGCCTTGGTTGAAAACGCTCAGGTTCAGCGAGCTACTCACATCCACACCGACGGCCTGGCCGATGAAGTTTCACTACAGCGCGGCAGCAGAGGATGCTCAGCTCACCAAGCGCCAGCTCACCAGCCTCAGAAAGTTCGAGTGGAGCAACGACACTTACGCCGACCTGCTGGTCGATCCGACGAACGCACGAACCGAGGGCAGTGCAGCAGTCGCGCTGGCCGCCAGCGTCAAGTGGCGTAACAACGAGGAGGCACGCAGAGCGTTTCTCGGTCCCCAGCAGGCAGCACTCGACGAGATTTTGCTGGACAAGATTCAGATTCGCAGCAGCGGTCGGGTCCAGACAGTGGCACATGAGGGCGTCGAGTTCCCGATCACGATCAGGAACACGCTGGAGGCCAACGGATCGGGCCCGGATGCCGGGGCTGTCAAGGTACGCCTGGTGTTCACCTCCGAGAACCCCCAGCGACTCACCATCAAAACGATCAATGCTCCCGAAATCGGCCCGCAGGACAGCTTCACCGGCAATGCCGCGGTCACGGCCAGGGCCAACGGCGTGGTACCTGTGACGGCGCAGTTGATGACCGAATCTGGGCGGCCGATCGGGCACCCGTTCGACATCGAGGTGCAGGTGACCCAGAACGGCACTACCGGCTGGGCGATCGCCATTGCCGCCGGCGTCGTCCTGGTAGGCAGCACATTCCTGCGGATTCGCCAGGTGGCAAAGGAGCGAGCCACCGCAGCCGGCGATAACCCGGCCGAGCCGTCAGCAGGCGACGGCACAGCTCCGGATCAGCTCCCCGCGCTGAGCTCGGTGCCGGCAGAGAGACTCGATGTCTGAGACCTCGACGCCGAAGGTGAGCCCCGAAGCAGACAGCGAGGAGCCGTCGACGGAGGAGCGCCGCCGCACCCGGCGATTGGTTTCGGCGAGCGCGCTGATGGCGGGGGGAACCGCAACCTCCCGAGTGCTCGGTTACTTCCGGCTCATGTTGCTGGTGTACCTATTTGGGAACGGCACCCGGCAGGCGGAGATGTTCACCATCGCCACGACCGTGCCGAACAGCATGTACATCTTGCTCGCCGGAGGTGTGCTGAACACCGTTCTCGTGCCCCAGATCGTACGCGCTATTCGGGGTGACGCCGATCGCGGTGAGGCGTACACAAACCGGATCATGACTGCGGGATTGATCGCGCTCGGATTGATCACGCTGCTACTGACACTCGCTGTGCCGGCGATCGTGTCGATCTATTCAGCTGCCGGCTGGAAATCCCCGCAACTCTCCGCGCAATACCAGTCGATGATCATGCTCGCCTACTACTGCATGCCGCAGGTCTTCTTCTACGGCGTGCACGTCATGGCGGGGCAGGTGCTCAACGCGCGCGACAGATTCGGGCCGATGATGTGGGCGCCGATCGCCAACAACGTGGTGTCGATCATGGTGCTGCTGCTGTACTTGATCGTCTTCGAACGCACCAGCACCGGCGCACCGTTCACAACGGGTCAAGAGCTGCTGCTGGGCCTGGGTTCGACACTCGGCATCGCCGCGCAGGCCGCTGTGCTGATCCCGTTCCTGCGAGCCAGTGGCTATCACTTTCGGCCGCGCTTCGACTTCAAGAACACCGGGCTGGGCAAGACCTTCCGGCTGGCCAAGTGGACTCTGGGCTTCGTCCTGGTGACGCAGGCCGCATTCGTCGTAGTCACCAAGCTCGCAAGCGGCGCCACCGTTGGCGGCAACGGCGCCGGGCTCACGGCATACTCCAACGCGTATGCGGTTTGGATCCTGCCCCACTCATTGATCACCGTCTCATTAGCCACTGCGATGCTGCCGGCTGCTTCGCGGCTCGCCGCCGCGGGCGACCGGCCGGGCGTGGCTGCGGAAACCATGCGCGCAATCCGGCTGGCGATGACCGCACTGCTGCCAGCATCGGTCGCCTTCGTGGTCTTGGGGCTGCCACTGGCCCATCTGGCCTTCGGTTTCGGCCAAGGCGCCAAGGACGCCTCATACGTCGGCGGGGCATTGATGGCTCTGGCGATTGGGCTGGTGCCTTTCACGGTGCAATACGTCTGCCTACGCGCCTTCTACGCGCTGGAGGACACGCGCACGACTTTCTTCCTGCAGTCTCTGATCGCCGGTACCAATGTCGTCCTCGGTGTGGCCACGGTTCTGCTGCTCGATGATCCAGCGCTGGTGGCAACTGGGCTGGCCTTCTCCTATTCGGCGGCCTACCTGATCGGCCTACCCATCTCTTTCGCAACGCTGCGGCGAAAGCTTCCCGATCTTGATACCGAAGTGCTGGTAAGGCACTGCGTACGGTTGTTGCTGGCCGTGACTCCAGCCGCAATCGCTGCGTGGCTGATCTCCTGGGCGTTCACGAGTCAGCTTGATTCGCAGCTGGCACTGGCACTCGGATTGCTCGTTGCCGGAGTGGTGGCAGTCGGGTTGTTCCTGCTGACAGCCAAATTGCTGCGGATCCACGAGGTCAGCGAGATCGTGGCGACCGTGCTGCGACGGGGCGGCGATTCCAAGCCCGAGACATTGGAGACGCGTGAGGAAGCGGTGATCGAAGCTAGCAGTGATCGATTTGCCGAATTCCGGTCGTCCGGCGGGTCCCCCACAGTGATCCAGCCGCCGTCTCCTAGCATCGAAGGAGCTGGTGAGGAGAGCGCAAGAGCCATGGTTCAGGCGACAGCCGCCCACGGCGTCGGCGAAGGCGAGGAAGAGTTACCGGCTGCGACCCTGCATGCAGGAACGGTATTGGCTTCCCGCTATCGCCTCGAGGAGTTGATCGGGGAATCCCAACCGACCGTTACCTGGCGAGCCTTCGATCAGGTGCTGTCTCGATCGGTGCTGGTGCACCTGCTGGCCCCTGGTGACCCCGGCGCCGATGAACTGCTGACCGCCGCCCGCAAGGCGTCGGTGGCCACGGACTCTCGATTCCTGCGGGTGCTCGATGCCGTACACAGCAGCGACCCAGCTGTGGGTTCCTACATCGTTTGTGAGTACGCGACCGGGCACTCGCTCGAGGTGATCTTGAGCCACGGCCCGCTCTCCGGCCTCGAGGCCGCCTGGATCACTCGCGAAGTCGCTGATGCGCTCGCCGGCGTGCACAGTCTCGCTCTGTACCACTGCCGGATCAGCCCGGAAACAGTGATCATCACCCCGACCGGGAACGTCAAGATCGTGGGCTTGCTGATCGAGGCCGCTCTCCGGCCAACCACCACTGATGTGGTGCACGGCGCCAACACCCCAGAGCTGGTCGACGTCGCAGACCTAGGTCGACTGCTCTATGCCTCGCTGGTGTGCCGCTGGCCGGGCGGCCGCGCGTTCGGGCTGCCCAGTGCTCCGACGATGGGGCGGCGCTGGATGACGCCACGGCAGGTGCGTGCCGGAGTTCCACCGGCGCTGGACAACGTATGCGATCAGATTCTTGGCGATCCGCCCCGACATCACGCGCCTGCCATCACCACCGCGGGAGGCATCGTGACTGCATTGACCAAGGTCCTCGGCAGCGCCGATGCTGCGCCTGATCTGGAGCGACGGCTCCGTCAGCCGATCCCCAGCGTGAGCGGTGGGTCCCAAGCAGCTGAGACCACAGCAAACGTCCAGCCCGTCTCCTCGCTGCTTGACCAAACGTCCATTCGGCAGGAAGCCATACCCACCCGGACGATTCCGGCGGCCAGCGCGCCACCCACCACTCAGCACACACGCATCTCAGTCGGCAGGTCGTCAGATCCAGCACCGGCCAGTCGGCCTCCGTCCGGACCGGCATCGGCCAGCCCGCCCTCGCGAACCAATCCCCCGGCGCCAGCTACTCAGCGCACAAGGCGCTGGATCGGGTTGCTCCTGGTGCTTGCGGTGCTGCTGATCGCCGCCGGAATCATCTCCGCCATCATCCTGGACCGGCGGCTGTCCGGCGCACCCGAAACGAACGCTTCGAGTGATCAATCTGGCACGTCTGAGCACTCGCCGGCGCAGCTCAAGAAGGTGACCATCGCCCAGGCATGGGATTTTGATCCGCAAGGCGAGGACAAGACTGAGAATCCTGACGAGGTGAGTCTTGCCTACGATGGCGACCCGGCGACGCGCTGGCGTACGGTGCAATACTTCGGGAGCCCCAAACTGGGCAATCTGAAGCGCGGCGTCGGGCTTGTCCTTGACCTTGGCGCTCCACAACCAGTGCGCTCGGTCCAACTCAGGTTGAGCGGCGCCGGCACGGCCGTCGAGTTCCGAGTCCCGCAGTCGGATCCGTCCCAGACCACGACGCCACCAATGAGCTCCGACAAAAATTGGCGTACGGTGACCGCGCAACCGAAGGCCGTCGAATCGGCAACATTGACAGCGGAGCAAAGTGTGACCACCCGATATGTCCTGGTGTACCTGACCTCATTGCCGAAGGAGGGGAACGGCTACCGCGGCGGCATTTATGAGGTCGAGGTGCTCCAGTGATCGAAAGTCATCTGTCAGAGAACCTTGATCGATCGCGCAGGATTGGCAGCATCACCAAGGAACGCGTGGAGATCAAGGAGTGGCGCTAGATGGCGCATCCGCTCGAGCTCTCCTACAACTGGCGAACCCCAGCGTTCTTCTCCAGTGTCGCTGCAACGATCTGCGTAGGCGTGCTGGCCCGGGCGCGGGTGACCGGCTGGGTCTCTGCGCTCGTGGTCGTGGTGGCGCTCTGGGCGCTCATCGTCGCGGTGATCTACCTGCGGACCAGGGCCTATCTGCTGATTGACGGGTCGCGACTGACGGTTCGGCGCTTTCGAAAGTTCCACACTATTGAGGCTGCGGACCTGATTGCCGTCGCGGAGTTCGTTACGCCCAACGGGCCCAGCTACCGGCTTACCGCACGGGCGCCGGACGGGGATACCAAGCGGATCGTCGCTCCGGTCGCGCTGCTGCGCGGCGGGCATTCGGTCCTTTTCACATGGATACTGGCTCGAGCACCACAGGCATCGTTGGACAAGGGCTCCCTGAAGACCGTGGCAAAGCTTAAGACTCGAGGACTGATTCCAAGAACGCCCAGCATCTAGCGATCGACGAGTTCCCCGATGCGGCCAAGGGTGATCCTCCTCGGAATAGCTGGCCGGCCAGGGCCGTTTGGCGGATAGGGTTACAGCCCAAATAGCACCAGTGACGAAGGGCACTATGAGCAGCGAATCCATACGGGACGTCGTCATCGTCGGCAGCGGACCGGCCGGCTACACGGCAGCCATCTATGCCGCCCGGGGCGATCTAAAACCGCTCGTGTTCGAGAGCGAGATCGATGCGGGTGGCGCCTTGATGACCACTACCGACGTGGAAAACTTTCCCGGCTTCCGGGATGCCATCATGGGCCCGGAGCTGATGGACAACATGCGTGCCCAGGCCCAGCGATTTGGTGCCGACATCGTCACCGAGGATGTCGTCGAGATGGATCTGACCGGCGATATCAAGATCGTCAAGGACGGCTACGGCAACACCTTCGAGACGCGTACGGTGATCTTGGCCATGGGCTCCGGCTACCGCAAGCTAGGTCTTGAAGGAGAGGACCGACTGTCCGGGCACGGTGTGTCGTGGTGTGCCACGTGTGACGGCTTTTTCTTCCGTGACAAGGACATCGCGGTGGTCGGCGGTGGCGACTCGGCCGTTGAGGAGGCGACCTTCTTGACGCGATTCGCCAAGTCCGTGACCATCGTGCATCGCCGTGATGAGTTGCGGGCCAGCAAGATCATGGCCGCCCGAGCGTTCAAGAATCCCAAGATAAAGTTCGCCTGGAACTCTGTGGTCACCGAGATTCATGGCGACAAGACTCTGACCGGGATCATCGTGAAAGACACCCTCACTGGTGAGGAGCGCGAACTGCCGGTTTCCGGCCTGTTCATCGCCATTGGCCATGATCCGCGGTCAGAGCTGGTGAAAGGCCAGGTGCATCTGGATGCCGACGGTTATGTGATCACCGACGGCAGGTCCACCAAAACCAATCTGCCCGGGGTGTTCGCCTCCGGAGATCTGGTCGACCGCACGTACCGGCAAGCGGTCACAGCCGCAGGCACCGGCTGCGCGGCGGCCCTTGACGCGGAGCGGTACCTGACGGCACTACATCACGGAGACCATTCGACCATCGCCGCGGACGAAGCGCTGCTTACCGGTGCGGCCAGCTGAATGGGCGCACGGCCGCCCGGTCATCGAGAAAGCCCTGGCAACTTGCACCTTTCGGACCGTGCAGTGTGATTGGCCAGCACTTTGGGCGCTGATGCCGCAGAGCAACGAGGCACACCTCTAAATGTCAGCGGACAGCAACACACTGAAGGGGCACAAAGAGAGGAGATTCGATGGGTGCAGTAGCCGAGGTGACCGACGCCACGTTCGCTGATGTCGTCCTGAAGTCCGAGAAGCCAGTTGTGGTCGACTTCTGGGCGGATTGGTGCGGGCCGTGCAAGCAGGTCTCGCCGATCATTGAGGAGCTGGCGAATGCGCACGGTGACAAGGTGCGTTTCGTCAAAATGGACACCAACACCAATCCGGTAACGCCGGCCAACAATCATGTGCTCGGCCTCCCGACGATCCAGGTTTATGTCGACGGTGAGCTGGTGAAAGCATTCAAGGGCGCGAAGACCAAGTCGGTGCTGCTCGGGGCCATCGAGGAATATCTGTAACGCGCTGCTCGCGCAAATGAAAGGCTGCTGC
>JBKOUS010000097.1:0-22286 GCA_046723505.1 Actinomycetota bacterium | reverse complement strand
CAGCACCCTCAAGGCACGGCTCGAGGAGGGCGACTTCGGAGCTGAGTTCGGACTCTGAGAGCAGATCCCACACCGATCCGAGAGGAAGCTCATGAAGGTCGTCGTCATCGGTGCGACCGGAAACGTCGGGACGAGTGTTGTGGAAGCCCTTGCTGCAGATCCTGCAGTTACCGAGATCGTCGGAGTGGCCCGGCGGACCCCATCGTCCTGGCAGCTGCCGAAGACCCGGTTCGAAGCTGCGGACGTCCGCTCGCCAGGGCTCGCACAACATCTGCAGGGCGCTGATGCTGTCGTACTGCTGGCTTGGGCTTTCCAGCCGACGCACCAGCCGTTGACGACGTGGGACATCAACACGCTCGGCACCATCAATGCTCTGGAGGCGGCGGCCGATGCGGGGGTTGCGACGGTCGTCTATGCCTCGTCACTGGCCGCTTACTCCGCGGGGCCCGGCCAGCACGTGGACGAAAGCTGGCCGACGCACAGCATGCCCACGGCGGCATATGGCCGGGAGAAGGCATACCTGGAGCGCTATATCGACGCCTACGAGTTGCGTCACCCAGAGATTCGGGTGGTGCGGATGCGTACCTGTTTCATTTTCAAGCGGTCGTCGGCCAGCGAACAGCGGCGGATCTTCGCCGGTCCGCTGGTTCCACGGGCGTTACTCCGTCCGGGCCGCCTGCCGGTCGTCCCGTTTCCCGCTGGCTTACGGTTCCAAGCCATGCACGGCGACGACGCTGGCGAGGCGTACCGGCTGGCTCTGCTCAGCGATGCTCGCGGTGCTTACAACGTCG
Organism: Actinomycetota bacterium; assembly: GCA_046723505.1. Taxonomy (GTDB): domain Bacteria; phylum Actinomycetota; class Actinomycetes; order Propionibacteriales; family Propionibacteriaceae; genus Microlunatus. The sequence goes on along the minus strand of JBKOUS010000097.1, from coordinate 21,495 downwards.
CTGCGGACCCGATCATCGATCGGAAGGCATTCGGCAAACTGCTAGAAGCACGGGCGATTCAGGTGCCGAAGAAGGCCGTCTCGGCCGCGATGGCAGGCGCGTGGCGACTGCGACTCATCCCCGCCGATGAGTCGCTGCTCAAGATGTTTTTGTCGTTACCGACGCTGGACAGCAGCCGAATTCGCGGTGAGCTGGGCTGGCAGCCGCGACGTTCGGGAGCCGATGCGTTGCGCGAGGTCATGGAGGCGATGGCCGAGGGTGCGGGTGGTCCCACGCCGCCGCTGCACTCCGCCGCCGCGTCGTCGCACAGCTCGTAGGAATGACCACCTGGTGTTTTGAGCTGCTCGCGCAATCGCGCGTGCGATCCGCCTACTTCGTCGTCGCTCGCAGAGGGAAGAACGCCTCCGCTCACTCTTCCTCACGACGGCGGCGCGCGATTTCCCGACGGTCGCAGCATTGACCGCCACTTAACCCCAAGCCGGTCGAGGTCAGCGACGAACCATCTCGATGAAGGTGGCCAGGGACTCCGGGTTCTGCAGCGCATCCCGGCTCACCGCCTGATCCGGATCGACCCCCATGAGGATGCGCTTCACAGGCACCTCGCATTTCTTGCCGTTGAGGGTGTGCGGTATCTCCTCGACGACGACGAACCGATCGGGCACGTGGCGTGGCGAGAGCTCTGCGCGCAGCGCCTGCCGCAGTTGCGGCTCCACCTCCGTCAAGGTGGCGCCGGGTGTCAGCACCAGGAAACACAACAGCTCGCCGTCGCTCCTGGCGCCGAGCTCAGTGGTGTCGATGACGAGCGAGTCGACGACTTGCTCGTGGCTTTCGGCTACCGCGTAGAAGTCCGCGGTTCCCATTCGGACACCACCCCGATTGAGTGTCGAGTCACTCCGTCCGTAGATGACGTACGAGCCCCGAGCTGTCTGGCGCACCCAGTCGCCGTGCCGCCAGACCCTGGGGTAGTCGTCGAAGTAGGCTGCCCGCAACCGCGAGCCATCCGGGTCGTTCCAGAAGGAAACTGGCATCGATGGCATCGGCTTCGTCAGCACCAACTCCCCGACTTCGTCGACAACCTGCCTGCCGGCATTGTCGAACGCGGCGACGGCGGCACCCAACGCCGCACACGACAGTTCCCCGATCCACACCGGTACGGTCGGCGCCGACTCGAGGAACGCCGTGCACAGGTCGGTCCCGCCGGAAACCGAACAGACCTGGATGTGCTTGCCGACGGCGTCGGCGACCCAGCGGAAACCTTCGGGCGACAACGGCGCGCCGGTCGAGCCCAACGCCCGAACCGTCGAGAGGTCGAACTCCTCGACCGGACGAAGGTCAGCCTTGAGACATGCATGGACGTACGGCGCGGAGACACCGAGGTACCCGACGCCGTGCTTCTCCGCGACCCTCCACAACGCCCAGAGGTCCGGGTGGCGCGGGCTGCCGTCGTACAGGACGACCGTCGAACCGGTGAGCAGACCGGAGACGAGCAGGTTCCACATCATCCAGCCGGTAGTGGTGAACCAGAAGAACCGCTCGCCTGGGGTGAGATCGTGATGGAGGCGGAGTGTCTTCAAATGCTCGACGATGATTCCGCCGTGCCCGTGCACGATCCCTTTGGGCAGTCCCGTCGTGCCTGATGAGTACAAGACCCAGAGCGGATGGTCGAACGGCAGGAGCTCGTACTCGAGTGGACCCGGCTCCGCTGTCAGTTCAGCCCAACTGGCTGCACCGTCCAGTTCTGCGGCAGCATCCAGGTAGGGCACCAGGACAGTCGCGGTCAGGCCGGGTATCTGCTGGCGCAGTGTCTGCACCCGCCCTCGTACGTCGAACGCCTCGCCGCCGTAGCGGTAGCCATCGACTGCGAGGAGGACCGACGGTTCCAGCTGCGCGAACCGATCCCGCACGGCACGTGTCCCGAAGTCCGGGGAGCAGGACGACCACGTCGCGCCCAGGCTCGCTGTAGCGAGGAAGGCAGCAACCGCCTCAACGCAGTTGGGCAAGAGGGCAACCACCCGGTCGCCGTTGCCCACGCCGAGCCGACGCAGGCCGTTGCGTACCCTGCCGACCAGGTCTCGCAGCTCGCCGTAGGTGAGGAGCCATTCCAACCCGTCCTCGCGGACAAACACCACGGCAAGGTCAGCGTCGCCGTGGCCTGGGCCGTCCGCCAGCGCATGCTCGGCGTAGTTGAGCGTGGAGCCCGGAAACCACTCGGCCCCCGGCATCCTCGCCGACGCCAACGTCTCGATCGGCGGAGCGTGGAACCGCACCCCAAGGAACTCCGCCGCAGTGGACCAGAACGCATCCAGGTTGCGTACCGACCACGCGTGCAGCGATGAGTAGTCGAGCTCATCGACGGAGACGCCGCGCCGCTCCCGCACGAATCGCGCGAACCTCGCGAGCGAGGTGGCCCGGGCAGTCGTCGGCTCCGGCTTCCAGAGGATCTCGGGCACCACGGTGACCATGCGACCATCCTTCCTCGCCGCCTCGGTCAGCGGCGCAGAATAGGTGCTGCGGGTCGTGAAGCAGTCCATCCCGTCGGTACCGCGAGGCGGTGCGACATTAGACTCAGCGCCATGGCACTTGCCTTCATCGACCTGGGACTTGGTAGCGAGCAGGTCGACTACCAGGCAACGTGGGACGTGCAGCGCGCCATTCACGCAGAGGTATCGGCCGGCACACGGCCAGACACCGTGCTACTCCTCGAGCACTCCAGCGTCTACACCGCAGGCAAGCGAACCGAGCCGCAGGAACGCCCGCTCGATGGCACGCCGGTGATCGACGTTGATCGCGGGGGCAAGATCACCTGGCACGGGCCGGGCCAGCTCGTTGGGTATCCAATCGTTCGGCTACCCGAATCTGTGCTTGTCGTCGATTACGTGCGACGACTTGAGGAGGCCTTGATCGCTGCGCTAGCCGACTACGGCCTGGACACCGGTCGGATCCGTGGTCGTTCTGGCGTCTGGCTGACAGCTGACGACCAGCGGCTCGAGCGCAAGATCGCCGCAATCGGGGTCCGGGTCGCGGCTGGTACGACGATGCATGGCTTTGCGCTCAATGTCGCACCCGATCTCCGCTGGTTCGACCGGATCATCCCGTGCGGGTTGATTGGTGTGGGAGTTACGTCGATGGCCGCCGAGCTAGGTCGACACCTCACGGTCACCGAAGTCGCTCAGGCGCTCCGTCCGCACTTGCAGCACTACCTCGCCTTCGAGGAGTACGTCCAGTCGCCAGATATCGGTTCGTCACCAGACACAACACCCCACCACAGGTTTGCAGTTGGCGCGGCCTGACCCGCTCAGGTCGGCTGCCGGGGCTCGCCGGCGCGCCGTCGTAGCGCCGCCCACCGTCGACTACGCCGTCGAGGCGTACGGCCTGCGCAAGGTCTACCGAACCTGGAACGGCAAGCAGGCGGCTGTTGACGACCTCGACCTACGGGTCCCGATGGGTGGGGTTCATGGATTCCTGGGCCCCAACGGCTCAGGAAAAACAACAACGATCCGGATGCTTCTCGGGCTCATCGCCGCGGACTCCGGCCACATCCGAATCTTCGATCACGAGGTTCCACTGGCCATCGATGAGGTGATCGGCCGCGTGGGTGCCATCGTCGAGCAACCCAAGTTCTTTCCGGCGTTCTCTGGGCAGAAGAACCTCAAGTTGCTGGCAAAGGCCATCGGCGCACCACGGCGACGAGTTGCAGTGGTGCTCGACGAAGTCGGGTTGGCGGGCCGCGACAAGTACCGCAACTATTCACTGGGAATGAGACAGCGCCTTGCGATAGCCGCAACATTGCTCAAGGATCCTGACCTGTTGATCTTCGACGAGCCGACTAATGGGCTCGACCCTGCCGGCATTCACGAGATCCGCGCCATGATCCGGAGCCTCGCCCGCCGGGGAAAAACAGTGCTCGTCTCCAGCCACATTCTCACTGAGGTGCAGCAGATCGCGGATACTGTCACGATCATCGGCCGCGGCAGACTGCTGGCCGAGGGATACGTCAATCAAATCCTTGCCTCGGACGGACACGTGGCGGCGCAGGTGAAGGTATCGGACCATTTGCGGGCCACCGAGGTACTCAGCACGGCCGGCTTTACCGTTGAGCCGCTACCCAATCGAATGCTCAAGGTCAGCCTGGTCAACCACAAGCTCGACCTTGCCGTCATTACCCGGCTGCTGGCTGATCAAGGCTTGTACGTCTCTGAGCTGACGCCGATCCAGCAAGACCTCGAGTCGGTGTTCTTGAATTTGACCGCCGGTCAGCAGCTGACCACCCGTGAGGAGCGACGACCTCAGGCGGCGAGCCGTCCGCCGCAACAACGACTGCGTCGGTCAGAACTGCAACAGCCTCGGCCTGGACCGCGCCGTCAGCAAGAGCTCCCAGATTGGAGCGGGCGGCCGTGACCAGGCTGATCCGAGCCGAGATCACCAGGCTGCTGAGCAGGCGGCTCACCGGCATCGCCATGATCGTGATATTGCTTGGGATCGCCGGATATCAGCTGGTCGTCAACGACGCCGTTTCACCACCGAGCGGCGAGGAGCGCGCGGCCGCAGAGCGCTCGTATCAGCAAGCTCACCAGGACTGGGCTGCCGGCCGCGAGCAGTATGAGGAGGAGTGCCGGGACGCTGGCGCGCCGCCGGATGAGTGTGCCATTCCCGAACCCACCCTGGCCGAGTTCACGGGGGACTCAACCCCGTTCGAGGAAGCCGCCAGCACAGCGCTCAAGTTATCGACCCTCTTTGTCGCGCTTGTAACCTTCACAATCGCAGCCAGCTTCATCGGCGCCGAATACAGCTCTGGCTCGATCATCAACTGGCTGACGTTTGTTCCGCGGCGGAGCCATGTCTTCTGGTCGAAACTGCTAGCCGTCGCGGGGTTTGCCGCCCTGCTTGGTTCGCTTGCTGCCACGCTGGTCCTGGGCGCCAGCATCATACTGGCCCGCCTGCACGGCTCCCCCGTCGAGGCGGTCCCCGAACTAGCCGGCGTTGGAGTGCGCGGCGTCCTGCCTGTTGTGGTGCTAGCAGTCCTCGGCTTCTGCATCGGTCTGCTGACTCGCCACACAGCAGGTGCCATTGGCATCTTGCTCGCGGCCATCGTTGTCTGCTTCGTCAGAATCGGGGCGCTCAGCTCACAAGCCTGGGCCCAGCGCATTACGCCGCTGACTCCTGAAGGGAACATCGCGGCACTGATTGATCGGGGCTATACGTACGCCGTTCCAGTTGAGAAGGTGACTCGGGATGGGGTGACTGTTGAGCTGGTCGAAGGCGCCGTGAGCATCGTGCACGGCCTGGTCTATTGGTCGATCATCCTCACGCTGGTCATCATGGGCTCATTGCTGATCTTCCGTCACCGCGACGTGATCTGATGAATCTGAACTTGCTCCCTCCCGGCCCGGTTACCGCGATTTCCGCCGCACGCCAATCCAAGCGCCTCCTAGTAGGCTGACCAGGTGACCATCGCCCCCGAAGGCCGCAAGCCGTTGCGCCTGGAGATTCGCAACTCCAGCACGCCTATCGAGAAGAAGCCGTCGTGGATCAAGACGACTGCGCGAATGGGGCCGGAGTATCGCGAGCTGCAGGAGCTGGTCAAAAGTCAGGGCTTGCACACGGTCTGCCAGGAGGCGGGCTGCCCGAACATCTTTGAGTGTTGGGAGGACCGCGAAGCCACCTTCCTGATTGGCGGCGAGGTATGTACCAGGCGCTGCGACTTCTGCCAGATCGACACCGGCAAGCCGACCGATTTCGACGCAGGCGAGCCGGTGCGGGTCGCAGAGTCGGTACGGAAGATGGGCCTTCGCTACGCGACCGTTACCGGCGTCTGCCGTGATGATCTTGCCGATGAGGGCGCGTGGCTTTATGCGGAGACGATTCGCAAGATTCATGAGATGAACCCCGGGACCGGCGTGGAGATGTTGGCCCCCGACTTCTCCGGCAATCCCGACTACTTGGGGCAGGTTTTCGAGGCCGAGCCAGAGGTCTTCGCACATAATGTGGAGACCGTCCCGCGAATCTTCAAGCGAATCCGCCCGGGGTTCCGCTACGACCGATCTCTGGAAGTGCTGCGAGCGTCTCGGGCCGCACGGCTCGTTACCAAATCAAATCTGATCCTGGGCATGGGCGAGACCCGACCAGAGGTCAGCGAGGCCCTCGCCGACTTGTACGACGCCGGCGCAGAGATCATCACGATCACTCAGTATCTGCGGCCCTCGCCACGCCATCATCCTGTGGACCGTTGGGTCAAGCCGGAAGAGTTCGTCGAATTGGCCGATGAGGCGCGGACAATCGGTTTCGCTGGCGTGATGAGCGGGCCCCTCGTACGCTCCTCCTATCGTGCTGGCCGACTGTATCGCCAGGCACTGCAGACCCGTCAAGCATTGTCGGTCCACGCTGCGGTGATGTAGGACGGCTGGCAGAATCGAGAGCTTGAAAGTGAGTCCCCATGGCTAACGCGGCGGCTAAGAACGCTACTGGCGGTGCCCAGAATCCAAAGGCGGCTGCCAAGGATGCCAAGGCGAAGGCGAAGGCCGCCAAGAAGGCGGAGAAGGCTCGCAAGAAGGCAAGCGACGACCCGAAAGATATGGGCCGGATTCGCCAGATCGGTCGGGCCTACAAGGTCACCCATGAATACGACCGGGCGCTTCCCTATCTATTGATCGGCGCCTTCCTCCTGCCAATCGCGATCAGCGTGGTCGCCGGTTTGCTGTGGGGCCACGCATTCAACCTGATCTTCGCCGGCGTCATGACCGGCGTGCTTGCTGCGATGATCGTGCTGGTCCGCCGGGCAAAGAGGGCCACCTACAAGCGTTACGCGGGAAAGACAGGCTCGGCCGAGGTGGCCCTGCAAATGTTGCCCAAGAAGTGGGTCTCCACGCCGGCCATTGCTGCCAATCGCCATCAGGATGTCATCCACCGCACACTTGGCCCCGGTGGGCTGATTCTCATCGGCGAGGGCGAGCCCACCCGGGTGCGGCAACTCCTCGCAAGCGAGGTGAAGAAGCACGAACGAGTCGCCTATGGAGTCACGGTGACCACCGTGATCATGGGCAACAAAGGCGGCCAGGTGCCCCTGGACAAGCTCGCCGACCACATCCGCAAACTGCCCAAAACGCTGCAGCCGCACCAGATCACCGACATCAGGCAACGGCTGAGAGCCCTCGACGCACTACGCCCGCCGGTGCCGGTGCCCAAAGGACCGATGCCGACCAGCCCACGCCAGGTGAAGGGTGTCCGCCAGGCGATGCGTGGTCGCTGATTGAGGTCAGCACCCATAGCCCTCCCTCGCGCACGACGCTCAGGAAGGTGCAAGTCCTCGACACGCCTGTGCAGCGCTTGATCAATCGATGAGCAACCTGGTCAACGCCGAACGCGTCACCATGAGCTATGGCACCCGTACGCTGCTCAACGGCATCAGCCTGGGTCTGAGTCGCGGCGAGGCGGTTGGTGTCGTGGGCCGCAACGGATCCGGAAAGACCACGCTGCTCCGGGTGCTTGCAGGGATGCTGTCCCCAGACGAGGGCAAGGTCACTCACAGCAGCCGACTTTCGATCGGCTTCCTGCATCAAGTGGACGACATCACAGTGGACGCTTCGGTGCGGGATCTCATAGTCGGCGGCGCACCGGACCATGTCTGGGCCGCCCGCGCTCGGACGCGAGCAATCGTCGAACATCTGTTGCACGAGGTCGACCTCGATGCACAAGTGGCCAGCTTGAGTGGCGGTGAGCGTCGCAGGGTCGCGTTGGTGACGCTGCTGCTCGCCGATCATGACTTGCTCGTTCTGGACGAGCCCACCAACCATCTCGATGTGGAGGCCGTCGACTGGTTGGCCAAGCATCTAAATGATCGCCAGGCCACTGATGTCGCGATGGTGGTCGTCAGCCACGACCGCTGGTTCCTGGACGCCATATGCACCCGTATCTGGGAGGTGCATGACGGCAGAGTCCAGGCCTACGAGGGCGGCTACGCAGCTTATGTGCTGGCACGGGCCGAGCGGGTACGCCGGGCCGCTATCGCCGCCGCCCGCCGCAACAATCTCCTCCGTAAGGAACTGGCCTGGCTACGCCGTGGCGCCCCGGCCCGTACGGCAAAGCCGAAGTTTCGTCTGGCCGCGGCCGCCGCGCTGATCGCCGATGAGCCCGAGCCCCGCGACCGGCTGCAACTGCAACGTTTCGCCACTGCACGATTGGGCAAGGACGTTTTTGATCTTGAGAAGGTGAGCGTCGCGCTGGGCGGCCGGATGCTGCTGCGCAACCTTTCCTGGTCGGTCGGTCCTGGCATGCGGATCGGGGTGATCGGGGTAAACGGCTCTGGCAAGACAACGCTGTTACAACTACTGACTGGTGATCTGGCGCCGGACTCGGGAAGTGTCAAACGCGGCAAGACGCTGCGAATCGGATACCTGCGGCAGGGCATGGATGAGCTCCGGGGCAACGACCGGGTGCTGCAGACGATCGATCGCGTACGAAGGCAGGCTCGACTTGCCACTGGTGCCGAGGCCAGCGCTAGTTCTCTGCTGGAAGACTTCGGTTTCACCGGCGACAGACTGAACGCCCGGCTTGACGACCTGTCCGGCGGCGAACGGCGACGATTGCAGATTCTGCGTTTGCTGCTGGAGGAGCCGAATGTCTTGTTACTGGACGAACCCACCAACGACCTCGACATCGACACCTTGACTGTGATCGAGGATTACCTCGACAGCTGGCCGGGCACCCTCCTGGTCGTCACCCATGATCGCTACTTTCTGGAGCGGGTCTGCGACGTCTGCTACGCCTTGCTGGGAGACGGCTCTTGTGTGTTACTCCCAGGTGGTGTTGAGCAGTACCTGCAGTCCCGCCGCGACCGACCCACGGAAAGCCCGGGCGCCACGACCCAGGCTCACGCTGAACCGAGGGGCAGCGCCGCGAGCCGACAGGCTAGAAAGGACCTCGCCCGCCTGGAAACCCAAATTGCCCGCCTCGACGAGCGGCTTACTGCACTGCACGACCAGATGGAGGCCGCAGCCAGCGATTACCAGCGGCTCGCCGAGCTGCAGCGCGAGATCGAGTTGATCAGCGCAAACAGGGGCGAGCTGGAACTGGCTTGGCTACAGGCTGCTGACATCGCTGGCTAGTGCTCTGGCTTCGCGCAAGCAGGGCTAGTTTGGGAGCGCTGGGGACGCCGCCCGAGCAGGGCTAACTTGGGCCGCATGGAGACTGCGCTACAGCAGCTCGTCGCGACACTCGGTGATGCCGTTCGAACCGATCGGGTCACAACCGAGAACTACCGCTTCGACTGGTCCCGCGACCCGACGGCTGGAATCCCCGTGGCGGTGGTCCGCCCGCTCACCGCAGCAGAAGTTCAGACAGCTGTCCGATGGGCAGCCCAACACCGGGTGCCGGTGGTGCCGCGCGGCGCTGGCAGTGGCCTTTCCGGTGGATCTTCGGCGGTGGCTGGAGGCATCGTCTTGAGCCTGGAGCGCATGCGCTCGATCGAGATCGACACTGCTGCCAGAGTCGCCGTCGTCGAGGCCGGCGCCTTCAATGCCGAAGTCAAGGCCGCGGCAGCTGAGCATGATCTCTGGTATCCGCCGGACCCCTCGTCGTACGAGATCTGCTCGATCGGCGGCAACATCGCGACGAACGCAGGCGGGTTGTGTTGTGTCAAGTACGGCGTCACGACCGACTACGTGCTCGGCCTCGATGTGGTGCTCGCCGACGGAACCCTGATCTCCCTCGGCGGCAAGCGGATCAAGGACGTTGCGGGCCTTTCGCTGCTCAAACTCTTCGTCGGCAGCGAAGGAACCCTCGGCATCATCACGCGCGCCATCCTTCGGCTGATTCCGGCCCAGGGACTGCGCTCGACACTGGTTGCGTACTTCCCGAGTGTGCAGGCCGCCGCCGATACCGTCGTGACGATCGGCAGAACCTTGCGAGCCTCCATGATGGAGTTGATGGATCAGGCCGCGATCAATGCGGTCGAGGACTACCGCTCGATGGGTCTCGATCGCTCGGCCGGCGCGATGCTCATTGCCCAGTCGGATGCGCCCGGCGCCGCATGCACAGCAGAGATCGAATTCATGGAAGTTGCCTGCAACACCGGTGGTGCCAAAGAGGTCTTCGTAACCAATGACCCGGACGAGGGCGAGCTGTTCGTGGCTGGCCGCCGCGCTGCCTTCCCTGCGATTGAGGCCCGCGGCTCCATACTGCTGGAGGACGTGGGGGCCTCAGTGCCGCAACTGCCACAGCTGCTATCCGGCATCGCTGCTGTGGCGCAGCGGTATGGAGTCGAGATCCCAGTGGTGGCGCACGCCGGGGATGGAAACACGCACCCGACCATCATCTTTGATCGCGGAGACCCAGAGGCGCGCGATCGCGCGTACCTCGCCTTCAACAAGATCATGCAGCTGACTATCCAGCTCGGCGGCACCATCACTGGGGAGCATGGAGTCGGCCGGGCCAAGAAAGCCGCTCTGCCTGCTCAGCTCGGCCGTGACGTGATGGCTCTCTCGCACAAGATCAAAAGCGCACTCGATCCGCTGGGGATCCTCAATCCCGGCGCCATTCTGTAGTCGGCTCGAACACTCCCTACCGGTGGAAGCCGGCTGATCAACAGCGCGTTACTTCGCGGCACCGATCGATAGGCTGGGTGGATGTCGATCCGGACGCCGGATCAGCGAGTTCGCGTCTTCGTGAGCTCGACCATGCAGGAGCTGGCGACAGAGCGGCAGGCGGCACGAGCGGCAATCGAGAGCCTCCGCCTGACGCCGGTCATGTTCGAGCTGGGCGCGCGGCCGCATCCGCCGCGTGCCCTATACCGCGCCTACTTGGAGCAGAGCGACGTCTTCGTCGGCCTGTACTGGGAGAGCTACGGGTGGGTCCCGCCGGGCGAGGAGCTGTCCGGCTTGGAGGACGAGTACCGCCTGTCCGGCGATCGGCCGAAGCTCATCTACCTGAAGATGCCTGCCCCGGAGCGTCAGCCACGGCTGGACGAGCTGATGGCGCGTATCCAGCGCGATGACAGCGTCTCCTACCGGCCGTTCAGCACTGCCGACGAGCTGCGGACGCTGGTCGCCGACGACTTGGCCGTGCTGCTCACCGAGCGGTTCGCGGCTTCGGCCGAGGCGCCTGTTGGGCCGCCCCGATCGTCGCGTATCGTCCCGCTGCCGCGACCAGCGACGCGACTTATCGGCCGAGGCCCGGACCTTGCGCGGGTGCTCGACCTGCTCGGGGACCCGGACGTGCGGATAGTGACGATCGTCGGCCCCGGCGGGATCGGCAAATCACGGCTCGCGTTGGCGGTGGGCGAGGGAGCGAGGGAGCGGTACCCGGACGGCATCTCCTACATCGATCTGGCACCGCTCACTGAGCCCTCGCTCGTGCTCCCCACCATCGCGAAGTCCCTCGGCGTCGAAGAGCAGACCGGAACGAGCGTTGGAGCCCAGCTCCGCGACCGGCTGGCGGAGGCACGAATGCTGATCGTGCTGGACAACATGGAACAGCTCGCTGACGCCGCGGCCGACGTGTCCGACCTACTGGCAGCAACAGACGCCCTCGTATTGCTTGTCACCAGCCGCCGCCGTCTCGACGTCCGGGGTGAGCGCGTATACGCCCTTGGGCCGCTGGCCGTACCCACCGACGAACCAGTCACAGCGGCAGTGGAGATGTTCTTGGAGCGGGCGCTCAGCATCCACCCCAAGTATCAGCCGACCGACGCAGACCTCGCGACATTCGGCGAGCTCTCTCGGCGGCTGGACGGATTGCCGTTGGCCATTGAGTTGGCTGCGGCCTGGCTGCGGGTCCTGTCGCCGCCGGCTCTGCTGCAGCGGATGGGATATCAGCGCCTGGAGTTCCTACGGGAGGGGGCGCGGGACCTCCCGGCTCGGCAGCGGACGCTTCGCGACACCATCGCCTGGAGCCATTCACTGCTGTCGGCCGAAGCCAGGCTGCTGTTCGCCCGCTTGGCGGTCTTCGTCGGCAGCGCTGATCTTGAGGCGATCGAGCAGGTGACAAATGGCGAACGCCGCCTCGACATCCTCGATCTCATCGCGGAGCTGGTGGACCAGAGCCTTGTGCAAGCCTTGGCGGAGGCGGCCGAGCCGCGGTTCGGGATGCTCGAGACGATCCGCGAGTTCGCCGTTGAGCGGCTGGAGGAGAGCGGCACAGCGGATGACTATCGCAACGGGCACCAAGCTCACTACCTGGAGCTGGCCGAACGCGGCAACGCGGCGCTCGGCACGGCCGCGCAGGTGGAGTGGCTAGAACGGCTCGGTCGTGAGAACGACAATTTCCGGGCGGTGCTGCGCCGTGCCTTGCGCCGCCAAGACCCGGTCAACGCGCTCCGGATGGGCCGAGCGCTCGCCAGCTACTGGTACATCAGCGGCAGCTATGGTGAAGGACGCGGCTGGATGGAACAGGTCGCTGAACTGACCACCGCGCAACCGTACGAGCGTGCTGAGGCGCGGACTATTGCCGCCATCGACGCCTTCATACAGGGCGATTTTGGGCCGATCGAGACCGGCCTCGACGACGCTCTCCGCATCGCCGCCGAGGGCGGGGACCGGCGCACCGTGGCGTTCGCCCAGCTACTGCAGGCGGTCGCCAAGGGTTCCCGGTCCGACGACCAGCAGTGGCAGGACGCGGTGACCGAAGCGTCCCGGCGGCTGGAGGCTGAGGGCGAGCCGCTCGCCCTCGGCTTCGGTCTGGTGGCGGCTGCCCTGCTGGCCCGCATGCATGGCCGATTGGACGAGGCTCGGCGGCTCGCTCAGCAAGCCCACGATCTATCGGTCCAGATCGGCGAGTCGTTCGTAAGGGGATACGCGTCGACCCAGCTCGCCCGGGCCTGCCTTGGGCTGGGCGACGTCATGGCGGCCCGCAATGCTGCGGTCGAAGCGCTGCTGGCCGCCCGTCGGCTCCCGAATGTGGTCGCAATGAGCTACGCGCTGGAGCTCTGGGCGACGGCCGAGTTGCGGGATGACCGGGTCGAGCTTGCCGGCCAGCTCTACGCGCTCGCTGACCGCGGCTACCGGCAGGCGGGCTACCGGCTGTGGCGCACCGACGCGGAGGAGCACCGCCAGTTAGACGCCGAGCTGCGGGCCGCCCTGGGCGATCGGTACGAACAAGTGCTCGCCCAGTCGCAAACCGGAGACCTCAACAACGCGGTCGGCGAGCTCATCGAGGCCGAGCCGGCGGCGCGGCGGTTGCTGGATGAGGATGGAGGGCTGGCGCCAGCTTCCAGCGCACAGGTGACCAAATGATCAACGCCGGTTGATCACCACGGTGCCAGCAGCAAGATCTTGAAGGCCGCGGCGATCCGTCGAAATGATCAGCGCTGGCAGCGCGAGGGATACCAGCAGTGCGCGGAGCAGCGCTCGCAGCAGACCGAGCGGCTGTGCGTCGAGCCGTACGACCGCGATGCGGGCCAGCAGCTGGCCGAAGCTGCCGCCGGCAAGCCAAGTCAGCAGCGCGGACTCCACGAAGAAGACCGCCAAGATCATCCAGGCCCGCCAGCCACCGCCAGTTAGCACGGCAGACCCGAACAAGCCAACGGCGATCGCCATGCAGGCTGCCCAGTCCATGATCAGCGCGCCGATCCGCGCGCTCCAGCTTGCCAGCGACCCGCGTCCTTCACGTGGCAAGCCGAGACGCTGGCCGGGATAGGCTTCGCTCGCCGAGGCCGTGTCGGGTGCCTTGTCCGCCACGTGGCCGAGGCTACCTGGCGTAGTCCCAGCTCATGGCGCCTCGGCCCAGCCGCTCCGATCCGCCTACCTCGTGTTACATGCGTGAAACATTTGTGCAACTGGACAGAAATCGCATCTCCACTAGGCTCTCAAGGCAACCGAGGGTGGAACACTTCCGCATTCGTCCAGCAATGCCTGCTCAGCGTTGAGTGCGCTCAGGGTTGAGCCGGCTGTCCATTTGCGTGCCTACAAGCGCGTAACCATAGAGCGTGCCCAGGGCACGACTTACCTCACCGGAGGACAAATGTTCCAAGGAGCCGACGACCTGTTGGCCTATGTCAAGGATGAGGGCGTCGAGTTCATCGACATTCGCTTTTGCGACCTGCCCGGCATCATGCAACACTTCACGGTCCCGGTGGGCACGTTCGGCCCCGAGTACTTCGAGGACGGAGTCAACTTCGACGGTTCGTCGATCCGCGGCTTCCAGAAGATCCATGAGTCGGACATGGCCCTGTTTCCAGATGCCACGACGGCATACCTAGACCCGTTCCGTACGGCGAAAACCCTCTGTATCAACTTCTTCGTTCACGACCCGTTGACCAAGGAACCGTACAGCCGCGACCCGCGCAACATCGCTCGTAAGGCGGAAAGCTACCTCGCCTCGACCGGGATCGGCGACACTGCGTACTTCGCTCCGGAGGCGGAGTTCTACATGTTCGACGACGTACGGTTCGAAACCAAGCAGCAGACCGGTTACTACGCGATCGACTCCATAGCGGGCGCCTGGAATACCGGCCGGATCGAGGATGGCGGCAACCGCGGTTACAAGGTTCGTTATAAGGGCGGCTACTTCCCGGTACCTCCCGTCGACCACTTCGCCGACCTACGCGACGCCATCGTCAAGAACCTCGAGGTTTCCGGACTCAAGGTGGAGCGCGCGCACCACGAGGTTGGGACTGCCGGACAAGCGGAGATTAATTACGTCTATTCCACGATGCTGAAGGCCGGCGACGACCTGCAGAAGTACAAGTACATCGTCAAGAACACCGCCTGGGCAGCCGGAAAGACGGCGACCTTCATGCCGAAGCCGATCTTCGGCGACAACGGCTCCGGCATGCACGTGCATTCCTCGATCTGGAATGAGGGCGAGCCGCTGTTCTATGACGAGGCCGGATACGGCGGCCTGTCCGATGTCGCGCGCTGGTACATCGGCGGCATCCTCGAGCACGCCCCGTCGCTGTTGGCCTTCACCAATCCGACGACCAACTCCTACCACCGGTTGGTTCCTGGCTTCGAGGCGCCGGTCAATCTGGTTTACAGCTCCCGCAACCGCTCGGCCGCCATGCGTATCCCGATCACGGGCTCCAACCCGAAGGCGAAGCGGGTCGAGTTCCGCTGCCCTGATCCATCCTCGAATCCCTACCTGGCCTTCGCGGCGATCTTGCTGGCCGGCGTAGACGGCATCTTGAACAAGACCGAGCCGGCGGCGCCGATCGACAAGGACCTGTACGAGCTGCCGCCTGAAGAGCACGCTTCCGTGCACACGGTTCCCGACAGCCTGGATGGTGTGCTGGACAACCTTGAAGCCGATCATGATTATCTGCTTGCCGGCGACGTGTTCACGCCCGACCTGATCGAGACCTGGATCGAGTTGAAGCGCGAGGATATCGATGCCGTACGGCTCCGCCCGCACCCACACGAGTTTGAGCTCTATTACGACGTCTGATCCTTATCGTTCGCCGAAACCCCTGGATTCACGCGTGGATCCGGGGGTTTTCGCACTTCTCGGGGAGGCTCGATCAGTCCGGATTCCGCAGGGATTCCGCAGGAGATCCGCTCCAGATGCCCAGATCTCGCTGAGGGCGGCGCCAATCTTGGCCGCGTCTCGTCGCGCACCGGCGCGTGTCGAAAGACGAGAGCCGCGCCTCCGGAAGCACTGCGTACCTCCATGCCCTTGCCAGAGAGCGGGGTCGTCCGCGACGCGGAATCAGCCAGGTACGCGCAGAAGTCGATCTCCATGCCCAGCAGGTTGTCGCCGGCGCACGCCAGCCCGGACGCATGTATGGCGTCTGGTCTGTTCGAAGTCGTCGCCGAGAGGGTTGGCTTTAGCTGGCGCCAATATTCAGGCGGGGATGACTGCGGCGCGGGCGACGGCCTCGAAGTACTCGGCAACGGTGCCCGGAAGGATCTCCACGTGGACGATCGTGCCGTTCTCGTGCTCGACCAGATCCACCACGCGCGCCATCGCGATGGCGTCGTCGTCACCGACAACCACGATTCGCTCGGGGGCGATCATGGACGGGTCGCGAGCTTCGGACAGCCACGTCCAGATATAGCCGGTCTCATCCTCATTGTGGAAGTCGACCTCCAGGTCGACGACAACTGCACTGCTGCTCACGATGCTCACCTCCTCCTCCATCGGTCGGGCACGTACCTCGGATTGTCCAGCACTGGTCCAAGGATATCGAGCAAATCGTTCAGCAACTCTTCCTCCGGCTGACGGGCTCCGCCAGGCGGCCGGAACAGGACGGTCCAATGAGGTTCCTGGAACGTGGGCAGGAGCACCGCGACTTCGGCAAGCGCGGCCCCGGGGACCCGACGGTACTTCGGGTAAGTCTGGAGCTTCGATTCGAGCACGGCCAACTCGTCGACCGCGCTGCTCGCAGCGAAGAGTGATATCCCACGCGCACGCTGGCCGCCGTAGGTGTAGCGCGCCTCAAAGAGCGCGGCCTGCCGCAAGAGCTTGGCACGCGTGTCCTCGCCCCCCCGGAGTAGCAGGACGAGGTCGTCGGAGGACTCACCGGCCCGCAGAACGTCCTCAAGCCGATCCACTCGCGCCCCTTCCGCCTTCCGCATGTGGTCGGGCTGCGTAGACCGCGGCGACCGCGGCGCGCGAGGACTCGTCCTTATCGGGCCACAGATGTCCGTAGGTGTCGAGGGTGGTCTTCGCCGAGGCGTGCCTCAGCCGCGCCTGCACGACCTTCACGTCGAGGCCGGAGGCGATCAGCAGCGACGCGAAGTAGTGGCGAAGGTCGTGGAACCGGAACTGGGCGGGGAGACCCTCGACCGTGGCTCGTGCGTCGCGTACAGCTCGCTCGATGGCCCAGGGTCCGGCGATGGGGCGTCCGTCCTCAGCCGTGACGATGGTCAGGCCTCTCCCCCGCGCGACAGCTCCGGAGAGCTCCAGGGAGAGTTCGTTCGGGATCGGGATGGGCGTCTTGCTGGTGTCCGACTTCAGTGGCTCGTTTGGCCATTGGATCGCGGGAGAGACGACTCTGCGCAAGAAGTCGACGTCCTCGGGGCGTAGCGCAGCCGCCTCGGCAAGCCGCAGCCCAGCATGAGCGCCGAGCAGGATCGCGGGTTGGATGCCAACAGGTGCGGCGTTGTGCAGAGCCCAGACCTGTTCCGTGGTTGCGACGTACGGCCGCTGTTTCCCGGTACCCGGCGACGTCCTGCGGGAGCAGGGATTGCGGGGAACGATGCCGTCATGCACGGCATCGTTGAAGAGCTGCGAGAGGCGTGCGTGGAGGGCGTAGACGTACGAGTCGGCACGCCCCTCAGTCTTGAGCTGGGCGGTCCAGCCACGGACGTCCGACGGCTTGACCGAAGCCAGAGGCACCCCGCCGAAGTGCTCCTTGATGAGCTTCAGGTGCACCTCCGCCTGCCGCACGGTGGACTTGCGCCGGGTGCGGTAGCCGTCGAGCCACTTGTCGCTCCACTCCTCGACGGTCAGCCTCGCCACCTTCGGCGCAACATGGTCACCGCGAACGACGGAGGCCATCGCCTCTTTGAGCCATTTTTGCGCGTCGACCTTCCGGTCGAAGTGGCGCGTGTGCTCCTTCCCGGCACCGTCGACGTACCGAGCCCGCCATCGAGTGACCTTCCCGGCAACGGATGACGGCACCTCCATCGTGTTGCCGTGCTCGTCCTTCGCACGCTTACGCCAGCGGTCCTCGACGGCTCCTCGCTGACTACGTGGCCGCTTTCCGCGGCCCGGCTCGCTACTCCTCATGCTCACCTCTTAACACACCCCTCCGACTACCGCGCGGCTCAGCGAAGTCAGACGACGCTCGGGCGGTCGCCATTGGCCTGGTCGTGGAGCCAGGCGAAGACTTCGGTGCGCCAGTAGCGGACGCCGCGACCGATGCGGAAGCTGTGCGGGCCGGTCCCGAGGTGGCGCCAGTAGCGCAAGGTCGCGACGGGGACGCGGACAAGGACGGCGACTTCCTGCAAGGTCAGCAGCTCGTCGCCGGCCTGCGGTGTTTGGGGCGCAGCGGCCCGTTGGGTGTTGCTCATGGCGTTCCTCCTGGCGAGTTGCCGGTCGTTGTCTGCGAGGTCCGGCAGGTACCGTTCTTTCTCCACAAGGACTGTGGACAGGTCCCGGTGGTCAATTGTGAGAGGAGGAAACATCACCGCCTCTGTACCCCTACGGGCGTACCCCTTTGGGTACGTCGAGCTTGCGCAGGTCAGAGGCATTCCCCGAAAGTCCTCTGGACCTCCTTGCCGAACCGGCTTTCACCGAAATGTCGTAGCCCCGGCACCTGAGAAAATGCCAGGCACCACCTCGAACAAGACGTCCTCGACCAGTAGAAGGGTTCGGCAACAGGCTCCGCGAAACACCTCGCCGGCATTGTGATGCGTCGACATTTTCAGCGGCTCGGACCGAACGCGGGTGGCGGCGCCGAGCGTGGCCCGGGTCGCTGCCGCTGCAGTGACCTCGTGGACGTGTGCCCAGTCGCTGGGACTGCCACGTGGGTCGCTGGGTTCAGGTTCCGCGTTTGCGGTAGCTGGTCGAGGATGCGCCACCAAAGCGCTGCGGCGGGGTGGTCGTCGGGTAGCGGTCCTGCGGCGGCCGCTGACCGTAGGAGCTGGGTGGCGTCGTAGCCGGCCCGGTTGAGGTAGCTCAACCTTTCTGTCAGCTCTGGCAGGAATGGGTCCCTTGTGGCGCTGGGGGCCTCTGCGGCGACCAGTTGCCGCCAATGCGATTCGGTACGGGTGTCCGCGGCGGCGAGCCGCTTGTCGAGTTGCTGTTGGACGATTCGGGCGGCGTAGCCGGATTGGGGTGGTCCGGTGGGTCGCAGGTCGCTGGGCTCGACCTGGGTGGCGGCGCGCCACACTTGTATGTCGGCGATCAGCTCGGCCTGCACTGGAGCCTGGAGCTGGGCGGCCCAGGTCGGCGTTTCGGCCGCGGCGTTGCCGCGGACCTGGTCGGCGAGCTGAGCAACCAGCTGTGATCGTGCGTTCAGGTATGGTCCCCAGTTCGGGTCGGCGGCGAGCCGGTGGGGAATGCCGGGCAGCCACGGCAACGGCCCCCCGCCTGCGACCCCGGTGACATCCCCGGTACGCCAGTCGATGACTGGATCAGCACCGGCAGCGGCAGCGGCCAACAGTATGCGGCCGCGTACGGTCGGCCACGCCGGCTCACTGGTTAGCCCGCCCAGCAGACGTTCGGCGCTCTGGTCGAGGTTGGCAACCATCTCTGGTCGGGCGAGGTGTTCGGCGGCGACGTAGAGGGAGTCAAGGTAGCGGGCCGTGGCGGCGCCGAGCCGGACGGCGGGGTCGTGCTGTTCCCGCAGCAGCGTGCTGGCCGATTGCGGTGCAGCGTCCCGGGCCAGGATCTGCTCGAGCAGATCTGTGGCGGTCCGAAGATGAACATTGTCGGGCTGGAGCACCGCGTGCGGGTCCCCGTCCCCGACCACCGAAACGTAGACGTGGTTGTCAGCGCGGCCGCGAGTCAACATGGTGTAGAGCTGCTGCCGGGATTCCTCACCGGTGACGACGCCGTGCATGGTGTCGGCGGTGACACCCTGTGCAGCGTGCACGGTGGTGGCGTACCCGAGTTCCACAGAAGTTCCGACATAGTCATGGGGCAGGGTGACGATACGGCCGTTCCGTACGTGCCGCACCCTCATACCACCAGTGCCGGTCAGCTCAAGGACGATCCAACGGTCACCGTTTTTCACCCAGTCGGTTGGGCTGATCCGCAGTCTGCGGTCATTACGACGGGTGATGATCAGATCGCCGAGACTAGCCCGGTTGCCATCGGCCAACTCAACCCGCCGCCCCGGAGTGGCACCGGCGAGGCGGTGATCGCGGGCGCGTTGGTTGAGTTGGCTGACCAGTTCCCGGCTCGGGGCCAACATGATCGCGTCCAAACCAGCGGCGCGGTCGGTCTGCCACGCTACGAAGACTGCGTCGAGGGTGGTGGTGGGGTCTCCGACGTGGACGCGCTGCCGGTCCAGGTAGAAGCCGAGTGCTTCGGGTTGGCCGTCGCGGAGCGCGAAGGTCGCGGCAGCTTCGGCCGGGTCGGTGAACCGGTGCAGTTCGCTCAGCCGGAGGGCGCCGTGGCTGGCTTCGATATCTCGGAGTACGCCGCCGGCGCCGATCGCGGCGAGTTGTTGATCATCACCGACCAGCCGGACACTGCCGCCCCGCCCAACGATGAAGTCGACGGCGGTGTCCAACGAGAGGGTGTCGGCCATGCCGGCTTCGTCGATGATCACCAACGTGGACCGGCCGATGCCTTCAGCCCAACCGGGTAGGTCATTGTGATCAATGGACCAGGTGAGTTTCGCCAACGTTTCGGCTGGTGCACCGGTGGCGTCGCGGAGCTGCGCCGCAGCGGCGGCGGACGGGGCCAACCCGAGCACCTGGCCGCCGCTATCGCGCCACGCCCGAGCCAACGTGCGCATAGCTGTGGTTTTGCCGGCGCCGGCAGGGGCGATCGCGAGCTGCAGCCGTACGCCGGAGGTGCACATGGCACGAACCAGGCGGGCCTGCCCGGCATCTAGGGCGTTCCCATTCGCGGCCGATTCGAGCAGCGCCAAATCCACATTGCTGGCGTCCACGACCCGTCCGTCGGTGCGGCCTGCGGCCGCGACGAGTCGCTGCTCGGCGGCCAGGATCCGGTTGGAGGTGAACAGCTCGGATCCGGCCACTGTGTACACACTGGAACCATCGGCCCGGCGCAAGGTGTCCGGCTCGCTGATGCCGTCCTCGGTCCCAGTCAGGGCGACCGATCGGGTCTGCAGCACCTCGGTGACGAGCAGCTCCACCAATTGATCAACTTTGCCGGTATTAATTCCGGCGCCGCGGATGTGGCGTAGGGCTTCGGCGCGGACATGCCAGGTCTGCCAGGTCGAACGATGTTTCTCCACCGCCGCCAGCACCTTCTCAGCGGTCGCCACCACCCACTCCGCATTCAGTTCCGGCCTCGTGATCGAGATCGGATTGAGAGTCTTGTTGATCATGGCTTGGACCGCGTCGGGTCCGCCGAGCGTTTCGACGGCCTGGGTGTGCCAGGCGCTGCGTTGCTCGGCTAGGCTGCGGGGTTCGTGTTTGGCGTCCCGGGTTTCCAGGGTGGCCTGCTGCGCCAACTGCAAGGCCTCCACCGGCGTCGGTGGTCGATCATGATCACGCTGAAACCGGGCGGCCAGCTCGCCCTGCCGGTCCTTGATCAACACCCGCCTACTCGACCAGCGTTGGTTCAAGGCCGGGTCGACGCCGACGATCTCACGCACCGGCCGCTTACCCGGATCGGTGTCACTTCGTTCGGCGAACCGCACCCCCAGGCGGTCGCGGAGATGATGTTCCAGGGCGGTGTTGTAGGTCTCCGACGCCGCAACGGTCGCCTTGAACAGCACTCGTCCGTCGATGGAGAGCCAGCGGCCGTCGAAGGTCTGGACCTTGTTCGCAACAGCAACATGAGTGTGCAAATCGGGGTCCCCGGTCCGGGAGTCGCGGTGGGTGAACGCGGCCGCCACCAGCCCGGTCACATTGACCTGCCGGACGCCGTTCCGTCCCTGCCGGGTGAACAATGCGCAGCGTTCAATGAACCTCAGCGCATCCT
>JBKOUS010000193.1:0-22623 GCA_046723505.1 Actinomycetota bacterium | reverse complement strand
GGGGAATGAAGATCGCACCAGTGCGCCGCCAGCTGTACCAGCAGACACTCCTGCTGCAGCACCAGCAGGTGCGTGCCGGACACGACCGACATGGTCGCGGCCGCATCTAGCCCAGCGACCTGCTCGTTATCGAACATGCGTTCACTTTATTGGCAGACACTGACACTAAATCAGCGCCTCGCGCCACAAGTCGCGAGTCAAGGCAGGCAACGTTCATTGCTGCCCGTCAGTCAGGGCAGCAACGGAAACAGACCTGGGTGATCTTGGGACTCTAGGGAGTGGTCTCCCACAGGCCCAGCACATTGCCCTCAGGATCCTGGAAATAGGCGAATGCACCCATACCGGGGATCGCAGTCCTGGGTGTAACGGTGGTCCCGCCCTCCGCCTCGATCTGCTTGAGAGCGTCGTCAATGCCATCGACATCGATGGTGATCACCGGAGACGTCAAGCGCTCGTCTCGCTGGAACATGCCGCCATTGATGGCGCCGGGTTCGGTAGGCAACTGGGTCTGCTCATCTACGTCTGTGGTCTTTACCGACGTGTACTCGCCCTCGTTCATGGGCACCGTCTGGAGCTCCCAGCCAAAGACAGAGCCGTAGAAGTTCTTTGCTCGATCGAGGTCGTCGGCCGGAATCTCAAAGTGCACGACCTTGCTCATGATCATCTTCCTCCTGGATGAATGGACGTATCTACAACCTTCGAACGTTTTTTGGTTCGCTGTCAACCGTAGTTATGGCGATGTGTACGCTCCTTGGCCATGATTCTTACTCATCGGGGAGAGCGACCGGTGATCCCACGGTCCGCGTACGTGGCACCATCGGCTGTGCTGTGTGGCGCGGTCACTGTCGGCGAGCGGGCCCGCGTATTGCACGGCGCGGTCTTGACTGCGGAAGATGGCGAAATCTGGATCGGCGACGATGTCGTGATCATGGAAAACGCTCTGGTACGTGGCCGAGCGCGGCACCCGGTCTCGGTCGGTAGTGCGGTGCTCATCGGGCCACACGTCCACCTCAACGGGGCGATTGTCGAGGACGAGGTCTTCATCGCGACTGGCGCATCGCTATTCCCTGGATCGGTTGCAGCCAGAGGATCGGAACTGCGGATCAATAGCGTGTTGCACGTCAACTCGCGGCTGGAGCCGGAAACGATCATTCCCATCGGCTGGATCGCCGCTGGCAATCCTGCTCAGCTATTTCCTCCTGAGCAGTATAAAGAGCTGTGGCAGGTCCAAGCCGAGCTCGATTTCCCTGGCACTGTCTACGGCGTGCCGCGAGGTACGCCGATGCGCACGATCATGGCGAAACAGATTGAGTTCTACGGCGCTCATCGAGACGACCAGGTCATTGATGGTTAGCGATACGCCGGGTTCGACATACGGCGCAACGGCTGGGAGCGCTACGTCGACGGCTGACTCGCCGTGCGACCCGGAGGCACGCCGGTCCAGAACGCTTCGACGGCTAGTGGCTGCTATCTCCGAGTCCAACAAGTGATCGCTGTCTAGTGTTTGTCAAGTGTTTGTCCTAGCCTTGCCCGTGATCCTGTCGTGCGTAAGGAAGGCGTCAATGGAAAGAGCAACAGCTGTTCGGGACGAAGACCTGGTCGAGCTCGTGGACGAGGGTGGACGGGTCGTCGGGCAGGCCGCACGGGCGACCGTACATCACGCCAATACGCCGCGACATCGCGCCTTCTCGGTCTATCTGACCGATGCCGCTGGGCGGGTTCTGCTCACGCGGAGAGCTCTTAGCAAGCTCACCTGGCCAGGTGTGTGGTCGAACTCGAGCTGCGGACATCCTCGCCCGGGAGAGACCGACGTGGCGGCCATCCACCGCCGAGTGCGTGAAGAGCTCGGCGTGGAGGTGATGGATGTCGAAGTGATGCTGCCCGATTTCGGTTACACGGCCACCGATCCCCACGGTCTGGTCGAGAACGAGAACTGTCCGGTCTACCGCGCTGTCATCGTTGATACAGCCGTGCTGCGCCCGGACCCAGATGAGGTGATGGATTACCAGTGGCTGACCTGGCTGGATCTGATCGCGACGGTCGAGCAGGCCCCGGGACTTCTGAGCCCTTGGGCGGTCGCCCAGGTTCGGGCCCTTACCTCCTCGCGGGAGGCTGCATGGAGCCGGCCAGGGCCGGCCGGTATCCAAGACACCGACGTGAGCGCCACCTTGGCCAGCGTTTCTCGGCTGCTCACCGAGCAGATCGACGAGCTGGTGCTGTTGTGGCGCGAGCTTGGTGGCGGACAGGCAGTTGAGGTGCTCCCTCAGGATCTGCCGGCGTGGCTCGATGATCTTTTGCAGCAAGGCGGCAAACGGCTGCGGCCGGCCATGTGCCACTGGGGATATGTAGCCGCGGGCGCCGAGATTGGCTGGCCTCAGCATGCGGAGATGGTCCGAGCTGCGACGGCCCTCGAGTTGTTGCACCAGTTTGCCTTGCTGCACGACGACGTCATGGATGAGTCAGATCTGCGCCGTGGCGGCCTTGCCGCGCACCGGCTGGCCGAGCGTTGGCATGCTCATGCTGGCGCGCTGGGGGACGGAGCCACCTTCGGACGGAACCTCGCCGTGCTGCTCGGTGACCTGGCCCTGGTGCAGGCGCATCGGCAAGTAGCTTCGCTTGGACCGCGGCTGCGCGGGCTTTGGTATGAGCTCTGCGTCGAATTGGTACTGGGCCAGCGAGGCGACCTCACTGGCACCGCAGTCGGGCGGCGGGACCGGCTCCACGCTGAACGGCTCGCCCAGCTGAAGTCGGGTTCCTATACCGTGGCACGGCCACTGGCCCTTGGCGCCACGGCGGCAGGTGGCACGGCGGCGGTTCATCGCGCGTTGCATCGCTACGGCATCCACGCAGGCATGGCCTTTGCGCTACGAGATGAGGTACTCGGCATCTGGGGTGATCCGGCCGTCAGCGGCAAGCCTGCCGGTGATGATCTTCGTACCGGAAAGCCTACGGTGCTACTGAGCGTTGCGATCGAGCGGCTTGATGGCGCGGCGGCTGAGGCGTTGAAAAAGGCCGGCTCTGCCTCGATGACCTCTCGGGACGTGGCGGTTCTTCGGGACGCCATGTTGACCGCTGGTGTCAGTGACGAGATGGATAGGTTGATCGCCCGGCACGTTGAAGACGCGTGCATGGTGCTGATGGATGACGCTTTGCACCCGGTTGGTGTCACCGGGCTGGTTGATCTCACCAAGGCACTGGCCTGGCGTACGTCTTAGCCGCCGCCAGCCGATCTTCGCAGCTGCCATGCTGCGCGGGCGATGGAGTGACCCAGCCCCACGGCCGATCGGCTCCCGAGCCCGCCGGCAGCCTCTACCACTGCGTCCTGATGCCGCCCACCGATTGCTATCAGTGCTCGACGGCTCGTCAGACCTTCAACGATCTGCAGCGCAGATGCGACATCGTTCAGAGTTGGCGCAGCGATCACGACGGCATCAGGCTGGTGCCGTTCGGCCGCGGTCAACCAATCCTGGAGCGGGAGGTCCGGACCGAGGTGGACGACTGCCAGTCCCTGGCGGCGTGCCGCGGCGGCGAAGGCGAGAATCCCGAGCTCGTGGCGAGACCCGGGGGGCAGGCCAGACAACACCAAAGGGGAGCGCCCATTGTCGAGTACGGCCGCCGCGTCGAAGGCGGCGCTCAATCGTCGCTGTATCGCACCGGCTGCCAGATGTTCGCCCGCGACACTTACCTCACCCTCTGCCCACGCCCTGCCCAGCCGATCTAGCTCGGGCATCAGCCATCTGTCGACCACCTGCTCAAACGAACCCATGGCAAAGTGCTCGTCGAGCAGACGGGTGACTGCCGAGGGGTCTAGAGCGGCCGCCGCTGCCACCAGGTCCACCGCGTCCGCGGTACGCCGAGTGGGCCTGATTCTCGCCGGCTGGCTGCCCTGGCGGTCTGCCGGTTCTCTTTTAAGGTCAGATTCCCCGGCGGCAGCGGCCGCTGCTGCCTCCTTGGGTGACCATCCCGATGCCATCAGTGCCTGCATGCGCCGCAGCACGGCGATCTCATGGGCTCCGTACAGGCGGTAGCCCGAATCCGAACGTCCAGGGTTGACGACACCGTAGCGACGCTGCCAAGCGCGCAAGGTGGCAACGGGTACGCCCACCATCTCCGAGACACGCTTGATCGTGTACATCGCGCGCCGCCTGACTCGGGCCTAGACAAAAACCTAGTCAAACCTTAGACAAGGGTGGTGCAAGATACTAGTCTTGCCGCCTGTCTGCGACAAGCCGCAGCTCAAGCTGCCATGCGAGCGGCTGATGGGGTCGAGGGCCAGGCGACTCGACGCGGTCGCCCAGCAGCTCCGCATGGCGGCAACGGAGCCAATCAGTCTCGACCAGGTCGCCAAGCTGGCTCGAGTGGCGCGCTCTACGATCTATCTCGTCTTTGGCTCCCGCGCAGGGCTGTTCGACGCCTTCACCGAAGACCTGCTGGCCCGTAGCGGCCGAGGGGACCTCACGAAAGCAGTCGCCGGCTCGCCGAGGACTCGGCGCTCCGCGACGACGTCACAGTCGAGGAGGCGTGCGACGTGTTATGGGTGTTGTGTAGCTTCGAGACTTTCGACGCCCTCTACACAGGCCGCGGCAAAGCGCTCGACGAGGCCATACTGGCGATCGCATGGACGGCCGAGCATTCGCTCTGCCGACCTGCCGCCTGACTCATCTGGGTACTCCCCACGCACTGGACCGCTTGCAACCTTGTCTTAACCGCAGACTTGAAAGTGCCATTCGGACTCACCCTCTGGGACAAGCTGAGCTTGAACCCGGTTGAGCTCTGGTTCGTCTGGCTCAGTATGGCCCGGTTTTGCGGACCGCCGCGGGGGTAAGGCCGAGGTCACTGGCTGTGGAGCACCAAGGCCACCGTCAGCACAAGTTCCATCCGTTCTCTGTACGTTTGCACTGGCATCGGTTCGGGGCAGGGCCAGGCTGAGCAGATTGCCAGGCCTGTGAGAAGTCATCGAACGCCAGGAATCAAATGGTTGCTGGCCTTAGTCATAAGTACCGGGCTGGTGCTGGGAGCACAGTTCGTCGCGGTATCGCTGCCGACTTCCATAGACGCCGCCGTGCTACCTGACCTTACGGATCACAAGTGGCCGGATTGTGCGGTCGGCGTTCCGCGGGCTCAATCGATTGACCGGCGGCGCACGTTGATTCTTCACGACCGCGGAAATGTTGGGTCGGATGCGGGCGCTGCTTATGCAACCCTGATGGCGAACCTCGCCTCACATTTCGGGCCGGTCAAAGTCGCCCGAGCCACGAGCTATCGACCCGGCGACATGCTGTCTCACGACCTGTTGATCTACGTCGGCACGGGTTACGGCGAGAAGTTGCCGAACGCTCTGCTGAAAGACGTCAACTCCGGCGAACGCCCAGTGCTCTGGCTGAAACAGAATATCGACCAGCTAGCACCGGAGGAGACGTTCTACCGAACGTTTGGCTGGCTGTGGAATGACTTCGACGGTCCCAGCCGCTTCGAGATCAGGTACAGACGCGCCCGGCTGCAGCCTTCCGACGCTGGTGCGGGGTTGACGACACTGTCCAAGCTGGACAGGAATCGAGTACGGGTGCTGGCGACGGCTGAAGTGGGGGGGAAGTCAGTTCCCTGGGCGGTCCAATCGAAGCAGCTGACCTACATCGCTGACCTGCCACTTGGCTCGAATCTCACGCAAGATGCCTCCCTGGCCTTGACGGATCTCCTGCATGACCTGGTTCCTGGTGCCGATCCGGCAATTTGGGACCGACACCGTGCGCTGGTTCGGATTGAGGATATTGGTCCGATGTCGGATCCGGAGCATTTGAAAGACATAGCTCAGGCATTGAAAGATCAAGGGGTTCCCTACAGCATTGCGGTCTATCCTGTCTACGTAGGGCCGATTATTCGCGGCCGACAGAAGACCGTTCGGCTGGCAGATCGCCCCGAAGTTGTGAGAGCGATTGCGGAAATGCTTGACGGGGGTGCGACCCTAGTCTTGCATGGCTACAGCCACCAGTTCGGCAATCGCAAGAATCCCCTCTCAGGTGAAAGCGGAGCGGACTACGAGTTCTTTCTTGCTCATCTCGACGCCCGGGGGAATGTCGTATACGAGGGTGCTGTGCCCGGTGATTCCCAGGGCTGGGCAGAAAATCGCCTTGACCAGGCACTTGAAGAACTGCGGTCAGCCGGCCTGCCAAGGCCCCGAATTTTCAACGTCCCACACTATGCGGCATCTCCCGCCGACTACGCGGCAATTAGCAGACGCTTCCCCGCCAGATACGACAGGGGAACATACTTCGCTCCTGATTGGGATGGCTCGGCACCACCATCGGCCTATATGTCCGAGCAGGCAGGGCCGTATCTCATTCGTGACAGCTATGGGAGCTTAGTTGTTCCGGAGAACCTAGGGTACGTATCAGATCTCTCAAAAAACACCTCGGGCCCCAATACCAAGTCTGATATATTGGCCGGGGCCGCCGTTCTCCTATCGGTCCGGGACTCCGTCGCCAGCTTCTTTTACCATCCGTTCCTTGGCAGTAGCAATCTCTTGGACATTGTCCGCGAGATGCGGCGTATGGGCTACACCTTCGTCTCTCCATGCGAGCTCTGATGTCTGACCTTATCGACTCCTTACTGAATTCCTCCGGAAGCGTGGCAGCCACTCTTTTGGCTTTATCTGGAGCGGTGTTCGTGCTCTACGTGCTCACCATCGTTGCCCTGATTGGCTGGCAGAAGGTGCGTGGCCGGTGACGACGGTTCTCTCGCTAGCGGCAACCGCTGCCATCATCGTTTGTTTTACCTATATTCTCGGCATGTACCTGGAGGGACGGTTCGACCAAGAGAAGCCGCACGCTGCCTCGTCCAATCTTTTCTTTGTCTTCCTTATTCCTTGCTTGAATGAGGATCGAGTAATCGGCGCAACCCTCGACCAGCTGCGTGCGATTGCAGGTGATAACTCCCTCATTCTCGTGGTCGACGATGGGTCGGACGACCAGACGGCCGAGGTGGTCCAGTCACGGGTGGACGAGCAGGTGATGCTGCTGCGGCGACAGCTACCCGAAGCTCGACGGGGTAAAGGCGCCGCCCTCAACGCTGCGCTTGAGTACCTCACAAGCCGTCAGGTCTTGCAGGGCCGTTCGAGCCAGGACGTGATCATCTGTCTGATCGACGCCGACGGTCGACTCGATGCTGATGCGCCGGCTGCCGTCGGACAGTATTTCCAGGACCCTGGCGTGGGCGCAGTACAAGTGGCAGTTCGGATCGGGAACCGAAACGAGGGATTGCTTCCACGCCTGCAAGACATGGAGTTCGTCTGTTATTCGGAGCTGTTTCAGCAGTGTCGTAGTCATCACCGGTTTGCGGGATTGGGCGGCAACGGCCAATTCACCCGGCTCAGTGCACTGCAATCCATCGGCCCTCGACCTTGGTCTCCTTCGACCCTAACCGAGGACCTGGACCTTGGTGTCCACTTGGTCCTTTCCGGCTGGCGAACGCTGTACACCAACGCTGCTGAAGTACAGCAACAAGGACTTAAGACCGTTAAAGCTCTCGTGCGGCAGCGCTCGCGCTGGTTTCAAGGTTTGCTGCAATCA
Source organism: Actinomycetota bacterium (assembly GCA_046723505.1). GTDB lineage: Bacteria > Actinomycetota > Actinomycetes > Propionibacteriales > Propionibacteriaceae > Microlunatus. Next base: position 15,058 of record JBKOUS010000193.1, on the reverse strand, counting down.
TGGCTTCTGATTCCGCAAGTCGCTCGGGAAAGTTCCGGGCGAGTCCGTCTGGACATGCTGCACATGCTGCTCACCCCCGTGCTCATCTTCGCTGCTTTTCTCATGACGCTGTCCTTTATCGTTGCGCCATTTGAGCGACTACTCAATCCAAGCGTTGATGCTGGCAGGCTTGGCTTGAATTCGCTGGTCGCCTGGTACCTACTCACCTTCCTTCCAGCAATCCTGTTTGCGACTGCTTATCGACGGATAGCGGGGACAGGACGACTGCGAAGCCTGATTCTTGGGCACGCCTTTGTACTTTATGGTCTGCTCTGGATCGCCTCGGGCTCGTTGGCGGTCTGGCGAATCCTCACAGGACGTCGTGGCTGGCTCAAGACAGACCGCCTCAGCGAACGGCCCCATCCAAAACCGGTCCCGGCCGTGTGGCAAGGACGCGAGGCTATGGCCCCGTCCGATTGGAACCTGGACTGGCAGCCCACGCGTGAAGAAGGCACCAATGGCTAAACGGCCCGACCGGTAACGGTCGGTGACATATCCCCAATTATGGACGATGGAGCAAGTGAAATGACCCCACGCGTAATGCTGATATACGGGACGCGCCCGGAGGCAATTAAAATGGCCCCGGTCATCTTCGAACTCATGCGCTCACCACAGCTCACACCGGTCGTCGTGCTGACCGGACAACATCGATCGATGTTGGATCAGGTCAACCAGGACTTTCACATCAGCCCTGATCATGACTTGGAGATCATGGAAACCGGGCAGACGCTGCAGGACATAACAGTTCGCTGCCTGGAGGGCATCTGCGAGCTCCTTAAAGTTGACCGGCCAGATGTCGTCTTAGTGCAGGGTGATACGACTTCCGCGTTCTCGGCGGCTCTGGCGGCCTTCTACGAACAAATACCGGTTGCCCATCTTGAAGCTGGCCTGCGGACCGGCGACATATATTCTCCTTATCCAGAAGAAATAAACCGCCGTCTGATAACTCGGTTGGCGTCGCTTCACCTCGCTCCCACACCGGCTAGCCGAGAAAATCTGCTGCGCGAAAACGTCGAAGGCCGATCCGTCGTCGTCACCGGGAATACGATCATCGATTCTCTGCTGTGGATAGTCAGGCAAGGTCGACCCTTCGGCAACCACAGGCTCCAAGCAATCGAGCGCAGCGGAGGACCGATACTGCTGGTGACCGCCCACCGGCGTGAATCCTGGGGCGAGCCGATGCAACTTGTGGGTCACGCATTGGCGGAGATCTCCTCGCGAGCGCCAGAACTGCAGGTCGTGCTTCCAGCACATCCGAATCCCGCCGTGCGCGCCTCCCTGCTTCCCCTGCTCAAGGGGCCCAATGTCACGATCCTCGAGCCGCTGTCATATCCGGAGTTCGCTCGCCTGATGGCGATGAGCAGCATTGTCCTGACCGATAGCGGCGGCGTTCAGGAGGAGGCTCCCAGCCTGGGCAAGCCGGTCCTTGTCATGCGTGACTCAACGGAGCGCCCTGAGGGCATCCTCGCCGGCACCGCTCGCTTGGTCGGAACTTCACCGGCCGCCATTATTGATGGAGTTGAAACACTTCTCCGCAAGCCCGACGCCTATCAGGCCATGGCGAAGTCAGTCAATCCATACGGTGATGGGCGTGCGGCACGACGCACCGTTGAAGCTTTGGCCTTCTTCCTGAAGCAGGGGCCCGCTCCCAGTGACTTCGAGCCTTCAAAGGCCTGGTCAGAGGATCAGGCCTTTGACGATCGATCTCCGCTCGGCTTGCACACTGCTGCTTTCTAGGTGCCCATAGCTCAACATGGAGCCGCACTAGGGCAGCCGTACAACGACACTGTCAAAGTAGACGTGCGCGTCTTCGGTGTAGAGACCGATCCGGCCAGTTCGGTATGGCCGTTCGGTATCCCTATATGTGGTCAAGAGGTTGCCGTTCGCCCAGACGCTGATTTCGTTGCCGGCGTGCCGGACGCGCACCGTGTGTAGCACGCCAATGGGAAATGATGGCGTGCTCCCAGTGGCGAGGTAGCGCTGAGATCCGGGGTACGCAGGATCCTCTTTGCCGAGCTCCCAGCCGTTTGGCTTGAGGACGACTGAGTAGAAATGGTGGTCGTCGGTGTAGTGCCAGAGAAGCCATGCCACTTCCCAAGGGTTAGGGGTCCGCGGGCGCAACTGACGCTCGGTCCGCAGCTGGACGGTAACGTCGATGTCCTCAAATTGCGCAAGGGTCGTGACGAGGCCGCCATGGGTGGTCCCAGCATCGTTGGCTACACGTGGAGACATAGAGAGCTGATGTCGCCCACCCTCAGCGAAGATAGTGGTGATGCCGTAGCCGGCGTACTCTACCTGCCACTGTCCGTACCTTTCTCCATCGCGCCACTGCTTGCCCGGAGTGAGCGTCTCAAAGTCCTCGGTCAGTAGTACTCCCTCAAATCTTTCATCAGTGGGCAGCTGCGCGCATGCATTGAGAACGGCTAGTAGCAGTACGGCACAAGCCGCTCCCAAGCTGAGCCACGGAGCCGGATGCGCTCGCCCCAAGAGGCGTGTAGTGCCGGGCGACTCGGTAACCGCACGTCTAGGTTGATAGCGGCGCTGTGTTACTGCCACGGCCGTAGCACCTGTATCACTCCGCCAATGGATCGACAACTTCTACAGTATGGCTGGGTCCGTGGACCGATTCGAATGCTCGGCTTGACCGGCGGCGCCACACATCTGCCGGTCACAAGTTCCGACGAAGCCGGAAACTGCGAGGAGGCTCCGCCGTCTGCTGATCCTCTCTGGCGGATAACGATCTAGCCACGAACGGCGGGTAGCCGTACGCGAATAACGGCGTTGCGCCAATCTGACCCTCACCCAACCTTCGGAAGGAGCGTTCATGAGCCAGAGATGCCAGCCTGGCTGATGTCTTCCGGCGCGGTTGTTCGGATCGTCGGAGCGACCTTGAAGAAGCATGCCGAGAAAATCCGCGAATTCATCGGGCTTCTGCGCAGGCCACCTCAGACCGCTCGCCGGGCGGCAATCACTGGCCGGGCCGTACTCGTTCGGCGCTGGGAACAGGCGACCGATTGGCCGCTGATGGTTGCCGCCCTGATCTTTCTGGCTGCGTACGCCGTCCCAGTCCTGGCACAGGACCTGCCGGCCTGGCTGCTCGACCTCTGCCAGTGGCTGAGCTGGATCACCTGGGGGATCTTCGTCGTCGACATCGTTGTCCGGCTGGCCTTGGCCGAGGAGCGGCTGCGCTACCTGGCCCGGCACTGGTACGACGTCGTGGTGCTGGCCCTACCGCTGTTCCGGCCGCTGCGGCTATTACGGCTGATCCCGCTGATCTCGGTGCTGAACCGGCGGGCCAAGATCAGGCTGCGGGGCCGGGTTGCGATCTACGTGACCGGGGGCGCCTCCCTACTGGCCTTCTGCGCCGCCCTGGCCGTACTCGACGCCGAGCGATCCAGCCCCCACGCCAACATCACAGACTTCGGCGACGCGATCTGGTGGGCGGTCAGCACTTTGAGCACTGTCGGCTACGGCGACCGCTACCCGGTCACCGGTATCGGACGCCTGGTGGCCTTTGGGCTGATGGTCGGCGGGATCGCGCTTCTGGCCACTGTCACCGCGACCCTCGCGTCGTGGTTGGTCGAGAGCGTTCAGGCGGAGAAGGAGCCTGCAGAGGACCTCCAAGCCACGGTCCGACGACTTGAGGCCAGGGTCGACCAACTCGCGACCGAGGAGAGACACAACTTCGACCGAACCTCATTGCTCCGGCGGTAAGGCACCTCAAACCTCTGTCGGGTATCCCATCAGCACGGCGTTGGCCCAGCCGCCCGATAGCTGAGGAGATACTGAGCCGGTGCTGGGGTGCGGAAAAGGCAACAAAGAATTCGCTGGCATTCGCTTCGTCCTTGCTGTGTACGTTGCGAGCCGGCTGTTCTACCTGATCTCAGGTTTCCTGCTTGCCAGGGTGGTATCGACCTCTAGCTACCAACTCACCACCTCCGACGTGCCGCCGGGAAGTCTGAACATTTGGTCACATTAGGACGGTGCACACTACGTGGGACCCTAGCGGACCACCTGGAACGTGCTAACAGCCTATACAGCCTGGCTTTCTTGATCTTCGCCGTGGTCGTATTGCTGGCGGGGGTGCGCAAATTGCCCTTCTCCCTCACCATCTACGGCTTACTGCTCGTCATCGTCCCAGCGCTCTTCGGAAAACCAGACAGCCCGATGATGGGCGTCCCGCGTTACGTGCTCATGGCATTCCCAATTTTTTTTGCGGTTGGGCTCTTGTCCAAAAACAAGCTTCTTTTCGGCATATGGCTGATCGTGAGCACCGTCCTCTCAATGATTCTGTGCGCGCTCTTCGTGACTTGGCGGTTCGTCGCTTAGAGGTCAGAGTGTGAACCTGAGGTTTGGCTTGGTATGCACTAACAGCCGCAGCCGCAAATTCAGACTGCTTCGGCAGGCTGCCGCACCTCGTCGTCGCTGAGATCCATGTCTGATGAGAACGTATCTACGATTATGGTTGAAAGGGCCACACGCATAGCAGGAGCACCCTGCGCTGGGGCGCACCGTTGCTGGTCATGTTTGGGGCATCACTTAGGCCCGGCTGACCGGCTTCCCCGCCCGTCTATCCTTGCCCGGTGACGAGCATATTCTCCGACTCCTCCAAAGCTCGTCGCAGGTGGTTGGCGGCTGGTCTGGCCGCAGCGGCCGTGGGTTGGGTCCTCGTTAATGGTCCGGTTGAGGGACCTGTGCTGCTCATACTCACTTCCTCCCACGGCATCACCGTTGCTGATCTTCCGGCCATCGTCGCGTTGGTGATTGCTGGCGTTCTTCTGATCGGATGAGGTTCTACGCTCACTGGTGGGATGCCCGGCTCAGCCGCCCTGCGCCGACGACGAGGTTCTTGTGGTCCCGGCGCCACGTGATCAGGAGCGGTTGGCCACGTCGAGTTGGCGATTGGTGACGCTGCTGGTGGTGGGGCTTGCCGTACTGTCAGACCGCGTGAGTAATGTGCAACGAGCAGCCCATCAAAGGATTCGGAAGGAGCCATAGTGCCCTCAGTTCTCAACCCTTACATCAGCTTCCGCGACAGTGCCCGGGAAGCGATGGAGTTTTACAAAGACGTCTTCGGTGGCAATTTGTCGCTGAACACCTTCGGCGAGTACGGCGATCCGAACGCGCCTGGGGCGGACAACATCATGCACGCACAGCTTGAGACCGATAGCGGCTTCACGCTGATGGCGTCCGACACTCCTCCAGGTATGGAGTTCAATCCTGGGGACAACCTCAAAATCAGCCTGAGCGGGGATGACGAGCAGGAGCTACGCGGTTACTGGGACAAGCTTTCCGAAGATGGCAACGTGACAATGCCGCTGGAGAAACAGATGTGGGGAGACCTCTACGGCATGTGCACCGACAAGTACGGCGTGCCCTGGATGGTAGACATCGTTCCGGCGAAGAGCTGATCAACTCCAGTGACCCTGGATACGCATCACCGTGAGCTCGAGTGGTCCGACGGGCCGCTCGAGCCCTCGCCAGTGATGTAAAGCCAGGGCCAGTCCAGCAGTGCCCTTGGTCTAAGCGTGACCGAGTCTGCCGGTGTCAACGAGTAATCGAGTGACGCTGTCAGCGAACCAGGATGCGTAGCGATCCAGGCTCCAACCACGATGCCGAGTGAGCCGGTTGAAGATCACCGGATCCATCAACATCCACACTGTGTCAATGGCGCCAGCCCGGTCGAGCTCTGGGCGAAGCCCAGCGCGATCGACCACCCCGTTGACGATCCAGTTCGTGGTGCGTTCCCGTTGAGATTCTCGATCCATGATCAAGAGCTGGATCTCCGGGTCGGAAGCCGCTGCTTCGTAGGCGGCGAGCATCACCCCGGCGGATCGGGCCTGTGCCTCTGACAACACCTGCGCCACAACTGAGAGGAAATCCGCTAGATCCCCCGCCGACCGCGCATCGGCCGTCCACCCCCGGCTGAGCACTGGTACCGGCTCGTCATCGCCTGCGACAGCCACGTCGATCACCACATGTAGCAGCTGCGCCTTGGTACCGAACAGCAGCTCAACCGTGGGCAGGGAGACGCCCGCCTCCGTGGCGATTGCCCGCATCGAGGTCGTCGGGTAGCCCTGCTGGACGAACAATCGAGTCGCAGCTTCGATCACTCGCTTGCGGGTTTTTTGGGCCCGCTCGGTACGCGTCGCCGACACGTAGCCTCGCCGGGGCTTGTCTGCGATGGCGTCGGCTGCCACGCGCCCATATTAGCTATGGGTAAACCATAGGAGACATCTCTCGACTGCGAAGGTTCGCCAGATCACCCGTGCTGGGCGATGCGGAGGGTTGCCGAATGGCGATACCGTCGGGCCCTTCGACGAAGCGACGTTCAGATCCGATTACGACCTCTGAGAAAGGAACACCCATGGCTGATGAGGCCGCGACGCCCGTGCTCGATCTACTCGCTACTATGACCGAAGCTGCAGTGGAGACCACCACTCTCGACCCAGCTGCGCAAATCTTGTTGCGATTCGCAGCACTCGTCGCCCTGGACGCGGCACCCGCTTCCTACCTCTTCCACTTCGGCGCCGGCGCTGATCAAGGCCTGACGATGGAGGACGCCCGACAGGTTCTGATCACGCTTGCGCCCCTGGTTGGCACCGCGCGCATCGTCTCGGCGAGCTCCAAGATCAGCAGGGCACTCGGTTTCGCCCTCGCAGTGAGTGAGCTTGCCGAAGAAGACGCCGACTCGATGTGATCTTCAGCCCTCAGGAGCCGATTTCGGCGCCTTCGGTATCGCTCGAGCAAAGAACAACCCCGACAAGGCGACCAGCGCCAGCACGCTGAGAGCCGACCGGAGTCCGTCTACCCGGGCCTGGTCGTTGGCCTCTATCGCCTCCGCCGCGACGTCGGGTGACACTCCGGCCTGATCGAGCGCAGCTTGGAGATCTGCGTCGGACATGAAGGGAATCCCTGCAGCGAGCTGGACATTGGCCTGGTCCTTGACCGACGACGGGATGTCCGGGTTCTCCGTGACGCTCGTGAGGAACGATGCCGTGAGGGCGGCGATCAGGATCGAGCCGGCCAGCGCCGTACCGATGGCGGCGCCCAGATTCGTCGCGGTGTTCTGCAGACCGCCCACCTCGCCGCTCAACCTGTCGGGAACGGCCGACACGGTGACCGCACCAAGCTGTGAAGCGAGGGCACCCATGCCAAGGCCGATCAGCAGCAGCGGGACGGTGACAATCGCGGCCTCCGCCTGGGGATCGAGAGCGAGGATCAGTACCAGAGTTCCGGCGAGCATCGCGAGCACCCCCAGCCGGACCACCAGGCGGGGTGGCGCCTGGGGGAAGAATCTCGGGATGCCAAGGGCTCCAGCCAGCAGCGCGATGGACAAGGGAAGAATGCGCACACCGGTCTCCAGCGCAGTCAGCCCGAGTGCCACCGACAGGAACAGCGGGATGGTGAAAAACACGCCGGCTTGCACCAGGTACTGCACGAAGAACATGGTCAGCCCGGCATTCATCTCTCGGTAGCGGAAGATCGAAGGTCGGACCAGCGGCTCACGTCCCTGCGCTATCAGATGCGCCTCCCATTCGAAGAAGACCCACACCGTCAGGCCACCCAAGACAATGAGCCAGATTGTGGGTGAGACGCCTAACACGGAGGGGCCACCGGGCCTCGGGATGACCCAGCCCCATTCCGAAGATCGAAGTACGCCGTACACCGCAACACCAAGCCCAATCGAAAGCAGCGTCGCGCCTATGACGTCGAGCGGGACCCGCTCTGGCCGAGCCGGTTCCTCCATCCGACGCGCGAGGAACAAGATCAGTACGACGATCACCACCTCACCCACAAACACCCAGCGCCAGGAGAAGTAGGTCGTCGCGACGCCACCGATGAGCGGGCCGACCGCCACGGCGATCCCTCCGGCTGCCATGACCAGCCCGAACGCCCGAGGACGGCCTTCCGCCGGAACATTGGCCGCCACGAGGGCGACCACGGCCGGCAAGATCATCGCCGCGCCAACGCCTTCAAGGAACGACCAGCCGAGGATCAGTATCGGAAGGTTGGGGGCCACGGCGGTCGTCAAGGAACCGAGGCCGTAGACGATGCAGCCGATCATGAAGATGCGCTTCCGGCCGAACATCGAGCCGAGCTTGCCGCCAGTGACCATGAACATCGCCATGACCAGCGTGTACATCGTGATCGCCGTCTGGATCCCGGTCACTGTGGTTCCGACATCCTTGGCGACCGTCGCGATCGCCACGTTCATGACCGAACTGTCCAGGAGCATCACGAACTGAGCGGCCGCCAACGTCGGAAGCACCAGCCCGACGCGCGTCCCGGCGTTCGTCGTCGCGTTCACCACGCTGACAACTTTCCCTTAGACCACTCAGCCGTTCTTCACCCGGTGGGGGTGAAGTGTCGCCAGGTGGCTCTCCAAATGCGCTGCATTTTGCTTATTGCCCGACCACTCGGGGTAAGCCTCTTGATGGCGTCTCCCGGCGGAGGAATCGCTTAGAAAAAGATCGAGGCGATGGTATTCCGGGCCCCCACATTCTGGTGTGCGAGGACGGCGCCTGGCGGCTCGCGGAGATGCATCTCAGCCCGATGTCAGGCCGCAGGAGGCACAACAGCAGACCGAGTGGCGCCTTACTCCGCCGGGTGAGTCCGCAGCCAGTCGACCCAGGTGATGGTCCCCCGCCGGCTGCCGGGGTCGCTAACCGACATCGCCGTAGCAGCATTGCTGACGGCTGGCGGCAACGGGATTCGCATCGTGCGAACCGTAGGCTGCCGGATTAGCCGCCACTGGTCGAAAGCCTTGGAGAAGGTGAGGACTTCTGGACCGCCAAAGTCGGCCAGCCGGCCAGCGGGCCCATTGCCGACAGATTCCACGAGATAGTCCGCGAAGTCTGTCGTGTCCACAGGCTCCACCTGCAGGTCCGGTACCGGCACCATCGGGAGCCGCGCCATCTTGCCAAGCATGCGGTCGAGCAACCAATGAAACTGGGTCGCTCGGGCGATCGACCATGGGATCGGGCCTTGACGGATGAGGTATTCGGCCTCCAGTTTGCGCCGCAAGTACGGGACCCGCGGCTTGTCGATTCCGACAATGGAGACATGGACGATATGACCGACGCCGGCCGCATCCGCCTTCTCTAGCAGCCGCGCTGTGCCATCCCGATCGACCTCGGGTGGACTGGACCACAGGTCCTTGGGCACGACATAGCCGCGACGCGCGGCCGGTGACAATGTCGCGGCGTGGACGACGGTCTGGCTGCCGGCTAGCGCGTCGGCAAGGCCTTCACCGGTGGCAAGATCTCCGTGAATCCACGCCACGTCGGGATCTGATCCTGGTGACCGAGCCAGCACCCGTACGTGGTAAGAACTCTTTAGTCGAGAGACGAGATCCCTGCCAAGGTGCCCCGTCCCACCGGTCACGAGAACGGTATCCATCAACCTCAGTCTCCCATGAGCGGCCAACTGGAATTGTCACTGCCCTGGAGCGGCGCCACGGCAGTGCGTCCTACGCTGGGATGGGATGCCCGAGACAGCGTCGATGTCAGCGCTGGATGCGCTGACACTGTTTCTCAGCGGAGACGTGATGCTCGGGCGCGGGGTTGACCAGATCCTCCCCCACCCTGGAAATCCCGCACTGTACGAGGGCAATGTCCGTGACGCTCGGACCTACGTTGATCTCGCCAGCAGGGCGAACGGCAGCATTCCGCAACCGGTCGATTGGTCATGGCCCTGGGGAGACGCCTTGGAGCTGCTCACGTTCGCCGGCTGCGACGCCCGGATCATCAACTTGGAGACCAGCATTACAACCAGTGACGACTACGTCCCTGGCAAGGCCGTCCACTACCGAATGAATCCGGCAAACGCCAAGGCGCTGGCCATCGTCCGGCCGGACGTATGTGTCCTGGCCAACAACCACGTGCTGGACTTCGGCCGCCGCGGTCTGCTTGAAACGCTCGATGTGCTCTCCGCAGCTGCGCTTCCCTGTGCTGGGGCCGGACGATCACTGCTCGAGGCCCAGTCGCCGGCCAGCATCCCGATCCCGAGAACGGGAGAACGGGTCTTGGTCTTTGCCTTCGGTTCGCCGTCCAGCGGCGTTCCGTACGAGTGGCGGGCCACAGACAACACTCCCGGCGTCCATGTGGTCGCCGCGCTAACCGATGCGGCCGCCGATGAGCTGTGCCGCCAGGTTCGAGAGGTGCGGCAGCGTGGTGACATCACAGTCGTCTCAGCACACTGGGGAGGCAACTGGGGCTACCGTGTGACACCCGACCAGGTCCACTTTGCACACCGCCTCATCGACGGCGGCGTCGACCTAGTGCATGGACACTCCTCGCATCATCCACGGCCTGTCGAGGTCTATCAGGGGAAGCTGATCTTGTATGGCTGCGGGGATCTGGTCGATGACTACGAGGGCATCCGCGGTCACGATCAGTATCGGCATGATCTTCGTCTGCTCTATCTGCCGCGTCTGGATCCGACGTCTGGGAAGCTCGTCGAGTTGCGCATGGCACCGCTGCAGGCACGCCAGATGCGCTTGCACCGTGCCTCGCATCGGGATGCCAGGTGGCTCAGCACCGTGCTAGACAAGGTGAGCCGCAACTTCGGGTCGAGAATCGATCTTGGATCAGACGGACTGCTGAGGCTGCGTCGCCGGTCCTGATCTTTAGAAAATCCGCGATCCGCAGCGGCGCAGGGCGCTAGCGTGGGCGACTTAGTACCCGGTGAGAGGGACGATCAAGCACGATGTGGCAGGCACTCGGCGGACTGCTCCCGATCGCGGTCGCAGTCGCGATCAGCTCCGTGCCGATCACCGTTACAGTCTTGATCTTGCTGTCGCCCAATCGGAACCGGGCCGCATTGCCCTTTCTTGTCGGGTGGGTGACCGGCGTCGTTGCCGTAATCGTCCTCAGTGCGCTTGGCGCGTCGGTCCTTCCGGAGCCGCCGCGGAGGGGGCCAGACATAGTCACCGCAGTACTCCAGATCATGATCGGAACTGCCCTGGTCGTGCTCGGCGTGATCAGCATGCGACGGAGCTCTCGGAGCGAGCACACAGGGATGCCGGGCTGGCTCTCTGCAGTCGATTCATTCGGAGCCCTGGCTGCGTTTGGGGTTGCGGTGCTTCTCGACTTCCGACCGAAAGGACTGCTCCTCGGTATCGCTGCGGGGCTTGTCCTGCACGGTGCGTCCGTGAGAGCCAGTGAAACTACCGTGCTGATAGGCATATACACCCTGATCGCCACCTCGACCGTCGTCGTACCGATCACAGCATCGCTGATAGCGCCACAATGGATGGAGCCGAGGCTGATTGCGGCCCGCGACTGGCTGGCGCACAACGGCCGAACCCTCACGTCGTCGATGATGATCATGATCGGCGTGGTTATCCTCGGCGTCGGCCTCAGCGAACTCTAGGGAGCGCCCCTTCTAGCTCGGGGCAAATCTAGTTCCGGGCGAAGAGCTCGACAAACCTTTCGAGGATGTTGGGGACCTGGGTGACGCCGCTTGCTCGAGCCGCTGCTAAGACGGCATCAGCCTCTTCGGGCTTGAAGTAGCCGGCGTACTTGTAAACCTCGATCCGAGTGGCCAGGCCGTCCAAGTCCAGCTCAGGATGGAATTGGGTGGCGTAGACCCGTGTCCCAATGCGAAAAGCCTGCACCGGGCAGCGCTCCGAGTAAGCAAGCGTCACAGCGTGTGCTGGCAGCTTGCTGATCGCCTCCTTGTGCCCGAGGTAGGCGCCGAAGGACGATCCGGCGCGCTCGAACAGCGGATCATCCTGACCAGCCCTGGTGACCTTGATTCGGGCCCCCCCGATCGGCTCGGCATAGGTTCGGTCGACAACCGCACCTTGATGCCGGCCGAGAGTTCCGATGCCGTAGCAGGCGCCAAGGAAGGGAAAATCGCGTTCCACAACATCATCCAGCAGCACGGTCAGTTCGGTTTCTACTCTTCGCTGTGTGGCGGACTTGACTTCCTCGTGATCGCTGGCCTGGAAGGGGCCGCCTCCCAGAATGATTCCGGACCATTGGTCAAGATCAACGCCACCCAGCGGGGCCTGCTCCATTCGGAAGCGCCGCAGCTGGCTTTCGTCGAGTCCAGCGCAGCGGAGCATGGCGGCGTATTCGTCGTCGGCAGCAACATCCTCGGCGCGGATCGCCAGCAGCAGGAACGGCTTCACGTCCGCACCTTACGTGATCGGCGCCAGACTTCGCCCAAGCTGCGAGCGTCGGCATTGCGCGAGCAGTTCACTAAACTCCAGCCATGTTTGAGGTACGACCGTTGACGAACCACACATGGGCGGACCTCGAGAAGCTGTTCGATCTGCCAGGCGGCTCCATTGTGCGCGGGTGCTGGTGTACTTACTACCGGAAGGCAGGCAAGGTAGCGGTGAGTAAGGCCGCCGGCGCCAGCAATAAGAAGCAAATGCATGCACTCGTCCGTTCCGGCGTCGTACCGGGCCTGGTCGGTTATGCAGACGGCTCGCCGGTTGGGTGGATCAGTCTCGGGCCGCGCGAGGACTACGGCAAGCTTGAGCGCTCGCGGGTCATGAAGGCCGTCGATGACACGCCGGTCTGGTCGATTGTCTGCACCTACGTCGCCAAGGCCTACCGCGGCAAGGGTTATCAGCACAAGCTGCTGGCTGGGGCCATCGACTATGCGCGAGAGCAGGGCGTACGCACGCTCGAGGCCTATCCGGTGGACAAGCCAGAACGCAGCCATGACGACTTCATGTTCTTCGGATCGCGGAATCTATACGAGCGGGCAGGCTTTCGCGAGGTGGTACGCCGGTCACCGACACGGCTGGTGATGCGGCGAGGGCTACGTCCCCGCCGCATCAGCTGAACAAGCGTGCTTGGTCCGGTCCCTACTTCGCGAGCGCTTTCTGCTTCAGCTGATCAAACTCCGCCTGAGTGATCGCGCCCTGGTCGAGCAGCGTCTGAGCTGAGGAGATCTGATCGGCTGGGTTAGACATGCTGATGATCGGCGGCGGCACATAGGTCTCATCCTGCCGACCACCACCCCTAGCAGCCTGATGACGTTCGGCCATCCCCCTGCCTCGTGCGATCACATAGATCAAAACGCTCAAGAACGGCACGATGATCAGGAATATGACCCAGACTGCCCTCCACCAGCCGCTCAGATCCTGATCACGGAACAAATCGAGCACTACCTGGAACAGCACGACCAGGTAGCAGCCGAAAACGAAGGCCCACACCAACAGCCAGAAGAAATCCCCAAAACTGTTCACAGCGCCCGCCTGCGTCAGCCAGCGAGAATCTTTGCCTTTTGTGCCGCGAACTCCTCCTCGGTCAGCACCCCGGCAGCCTTGAGCTCCCCAAGTTTCTGAAGCTGAGTAAGCGTGTCATCCCCGGCTGGCGCGGCAGCCTGTTGCGGGGGTGGCGGAGCCGCATATGCCGGCTGTTGCGCGTACGCCTGCTGTTGGTCGTACGCCTGCGCCTTTGCCGCCTGCTCCTCCTGGGCCATCTGCTGCTCGTCCTTGGCCGCCCAACGATTTGCCTGCCGGCGTGATACACGGTTGGACACAGCGGTCGCCGTACCCGCAACCACTGCAGTTCGCGCCATTCCACCAATGAGTCCCATTGTTCGTCCTCTCTTCTTCTCTTCCTCTTAGGTCGACTGAACCCGCGCTTCTTCGGCCTCGAGTGAGTCGAGTGCTGCAATGACCTCGTCTGCCGGAATGCGGCCGCTGGCGATGAGCTGCGCACCGACCCGCCTCATGGCTGAGACAAAGGGAATCGCCCACGTGTTCTCGTACATGAGCAGAGCCACGACTTTGCCGGGCTCGATGAGGTCGGCGGCCCGCTGGAGGTCGTCGTCATCTATCAGCCCGGACTCGACACCTTCGAAAACGGCAAGGTCGAGAGTCCCATCGCCATCGAGATCCGCTATCGCGGCCGCGGTGAACGTGCCGTCGACCTCACGGGTGACGGCCCTAAGGTCGAGGACTCGAATAATGCCGCGGTCGTGCAGGTCGAGAAGAGCGGCTAGGCCTTCTCCTCTCATTCTGGCTTCTGGGAATTCCAGCGCCAGATAGTCGATGGGACCATGGTCGCCCGCTGTCATCTCCTGCTCGGTCATGTCCTGCTCTGTCATGCTCCACCTCTCACGCCAGCCGGCGCGCAGATCTGCAGCGCCGTTCGTTCGTCGCCAACTTCGACCCGATGCTCCCACTAACCAGCGCGGAGTGAATCACCCTCCACGGGTGATCGACGGCATCACGAGCCCCGTGCGCGGTCCAACGGGAGACTCGGCGGGGCTTCACAAGGTGAGTGGTGATCACCAAGCTCGTCCGGATTGCGCCCCATGGATTGGAGGTGCGCGACCTATCTCTGACAGAACCGTCGAACTCCGAGATGGAGCACAGCACATGCCCTAGAGTGAGTCGCGGCTGGCGCGCCCCAGCTCTCTTCGACTCAAGCGGAAGGTTGGCGTTTGTGAACAGTTTCTGGGACTTCTTCTGGCTCCTCGTCTGGACGTTCTTCTTCGTGTGCTACCTGTTTGTGCTGTTTCAGGTCATCGCTGATCTGTTCCGAGACAGGGAGTTGAGCGGTTGGTGGAAGGCACTCTGGATCATCTTCTTGATCATCTTTCCGTTCCTTTCGGTCCTCATCTACTTGATCGCTCGTGGCAGGAGTATGTCCGAGCGACAGGCGGGACAGATGAGGGAGGCTCAGGCCGCCACCGACCAGTACATCAAGTCGGTTGCCAGTCGGGGCAGCAGCCCTGCCGACCAGATCGCGTCGGCGAAGAGCCTGCTGGACAGCGGCGCAATAAGCCAGGCCGAGTTCGACCAACTCAAGCAGAAGGCGCTGGCGTCCTGAGCGCCAGCCCTGCATCGCAGGAGGAGGACGAATAAGCGGCTACCCCTTGAGGGGTAGCCGTGGCCACCCCTCAAGGGGGACGCTGATCGCCCCCCTTGATCTCTAGCGTGGACGGCAGCTCAGGAGAACGCAGGGAGGCCGCCCATGAGCACCGTCGAACGCACTAGCCACCGCACTGCACCCAACCCTCCCAGGTCGCAGGAACGCCTCGCCCG
>JBKOUS010000005.1:0-22691 GCA_046723505.1 Actinomycetota bacterium | reverse complement strand
TGGGATCGCGTAGTTGTATTTCAGATCCCCCTGACCGATGTTCGGGACCAGCGCGACGGCGATGAGTCCGGGAATGATAGTTAGGGCGGGGATGAAGATCTTTGGAAACGCCCCGATCAGCGGTGTCCGCTCAGCAGCGGAAAGATTCTTCGCCGACAGGGCTCGCTGCACCTCGGCGAAGTTGGTAGTCCAATAACCGAAGGACAGCACGAACCCCAGACCCATGACGATCCCAATCCAGTCGCCCAGTGGGTTGGTCCAGTTGCCGACTGCGGTGCCTGCCCAGGTCTCGAAGTGGTTCTCCTTTCCAGGCTGGCTCGTCACCTTCTGCATGAGCCCGCTCCAGCCGCCCATAGCCTTGAGGCCGATGATCACGATTGGGATCAAGCCCGCGATGATGACGAAGAATTGCAGGACCTCGTTGTAGATGGCACCCGACAGCCCACCGAGGAAGATGTAGACGAGCACGAATCCTGCAGAGACAATGACGGATACCCAAGTCGGCCAGCCGAGCAGAACCTCGATGATGAGCGCCATGGCATACAAGTTGACGCCGGCGCTGAGGACCGATGCGACGGCGAAGGTGAGGGCGTTCCACAGGTGCGTGGCCGGATTGAACCGGCGAAGCAGATACTCGGGCACGCTTCGGACTCTGGAGCCGTAGTAGAACGGCATCATGACCAGGCCAAGGAAAACCATGGCCGGTACCGCGCCTATCCAATAAAAGTGGACGGTCGACAGGCCGTATTGGGCGCCATTAGCCGCCATGCCGAGAATCTCAATAGCGCCTAAATTGGCCGAGATGAATGCCAGCCCGGTGATCCAGGCGGTCAAGGAACGCCCGGAAAGCAAGAAATCCTCGCTGGTAGCGATGGCTCTCCGGGCAAGGATTCCGATAGCGACGACTAAGGCGAAATAAATGATGAGGATCGAGTAGTCGAAGAAGTTTGTGTCTAGTCGAGTCATACGCCGTCTCCTCGCTTCCGCGGACCAACGTGCCCTGCCGGGATTATCTGCCCAGCCGCTCGCTACCCACAAGACACTCGCTCAACAACAGATTTCTTGTTTCGCGTCGCAGCAGCAATCGAAGCCAGCCAGTCCTGCCTACTCGACGTCGTGACCGGCAGCCGCGGCGAGCCGTACTTCGACGGCTCGTTCCTCGGCGCCACGGAGAATCACCAGCTCGATGTTGTCGCCTGCCGCCTCGAGCGCCTTGAACAGATCGTCGATGCTACGAACGGGTTCGCCGGCCGCCCGCACGATCAAGTCGCCGGTTGCCAGCCCGGCACGCGATGCTGGACTGTCGTCCTCCACAAGGCGAACCAGCAAACCCTCAGCATCCGGCAAACCGACGGCGCGTCGCAGCCCTCTGGCAACGTCGGACGGCGCTACTCCGACACCAAGCCGAACGCGCCCTTTCGACTCACCCTGGGCCAAGGCGTCCACCCGAGCTCGGAGGGAATCGTCGGCTGGGATCGCTAGATAGAAACCCTCGCCTAGACGGTGGGTATTCATCCCCACAAATCGTCCTTCGGTGGTGACGATCGGGCCGCCAGACGAGCCGGGCAGCAGCGGGGCGTCGTGCTCGATGCTTCCAGTGATACGGCGGCCCCGAGGCCCTCGGAAACTCCGCTCAACACCCGTCACGAAGCCCAGCGTTACTCGCAGGCCGCGTCCGCCCGGATTCGACAGGGCGAAAATTGGGGCGCCGATTCCCGGGGTATCGCCGGTTGCCCACTCGATTGCTGACAGATCCCCGGTTTCGACGCCAATGACAGCGAGGTCTCCATCGGCGTCGTGTCCCAGAACCTGACCAGTTGCCGTGTGCCCATCAGGAAACGTGACAGTGACCTCGTCGCGGCGCACGTTGTGTGCATTGGTCAGTATCTGACCCTTGGCCAAGACCACGCCAGATCCGACGCCCCAGCGCTGCCCGACGCCAACGACCGCGTTGCCGACCTGCTCGGCGACACGCTGGATCTCTTCTTGGATTCCGTCGAGTGCTCCCATTTCTTGCTGCCTCCTGTTGGTAGTAACTTGCAAGTTACTACTTCCTGGGAACGTGTCAATCCCGGCAGATACGGTTTGTCTATGAGCGAACAGGATTCCGCCGTACAGCAGCACGCGCCCTCCCCGCTCGCCGATGCTCTCGCCCAGGTCGGGGATCGTTGGACTCTGCTCGTTGTGCAGGCACTGCTCCCCGGACCGCGACGGTTCAACGAGCTGCTGGAGGAGATCCCCGGGATCGCCGCGAACATCCTGTCGCAGCGTCTCAAGCGATTGGAACGCGACGCGCTTCTGGTATCGCGGCCGTATACCGAGCGACCGCCGCGGGCGGCGTACGAGCTGACCGCGGAAGGCAAGGAACTTGCGGGCGCGCTTCGCTTGCTCGCGCACTGGGGGGCCCGTCATGGGCGTCCCGCTGAAGCACCGAGGCACTCGGCGTGCGGCACTCCACTCGAGGCGAGGTGGTATTGCCCGACCTGTGACCACCTCGTGGAGGACGAGCCTGAGCTCGAGATGCACCTCCTGTAGCACGACACGTCTCACTCGGATCGAACACCCGACCCACCATGTCAATCGGTCGAGCGGCCGTCCTAGAGCTGCGCCGGTCGGCTGGCTCCCGCGCTCGCCGCTGGTTGCTTATCGCCTCCGGCGTTGTAGGGCTGCTCGCTGCAGGACTAGTGGCCTTCACCGGTCCCGCTCAGGACCACACCTTCGCAATGATCTCGTTCTACACTCAGAGCGCAATCTCGCTGCCCCCGCCATTGGTCAGCGTCCTGATCATGACCCACGAATTCGGACGGCGGGCCATGTCGGCGACTTTCCGATCGAGCATGTCACTGGGCGCAATCATCGCCGCGAAGCTCCTGGCTAGCACAATCATCGCGGTGACGGGAGCGGGCTACGGTGTCCTGATCTCTTTGGTCGCGACCAGCGCGGCGGCACCAGCGGCAGACGAAGGACGGTGGGACGCGATCATTATGATCATTCTCGGCAGCGTGATGGTGCAGCTAGTCGCGCAGTTGTCCGGCGCAGGCTGGGGTCTGCTGCTCAGGTCCAGTGCCCTCGCAATTGCCGCAGACGTCGTTGCCCCGCTCGGACTCTGGATCACTACAGGCGCCATCCCCGCACTTCAGGGCCTTCAGGCATGGCTGGCGCCCTTCAGTTCCGTGCGCAATTTGCTCTCTGGCCACATGGACGCTGAGCGCTGGACTCAGATGGGCATTATTGCGCTTGTGTGGGTGGTCGCGCTTAACGCCGCCGGGATACTCCGACTGCATCGCCTTAGCGGAAGCGGCGGAGGTTGAAGTCGACCAGCATTGGGTGCGCTGCGCCGGTGACGATCTCGTACGCCAGGAGTTCGCCAGCTATCAAGCCGAGCGTTGCACCGCTGTGAGTGAAGGCAACGTAGAGACCGCCAACATGATCAACGTGGCCGAGTACGGGCTCGCCGTCGCCGGGGATCGGTTTGGGGCCGATCCCGTACCAGGCGGTCTCTAGCTCCGGCATGCCATGCAGGACCAGCGATGCCTCGGCTAGCAGCGACTCGATAATCGCCGCGGGCACCTGGTAGCTTCCGTCCGCGCCGCGCGTGATGTGAGCGTTCGTCCACTCAGAGTCGATCGCCAGCGCACCGTCGGGCGTGGGGCGTATCGACGCTCGCGGGGTGTTGAGGACGGCCCGCAGTGGGTGCTGTACTGGTCGGCTAGTGACGAGAAGCGCGATCGTCGTGGCATCCGGGACGGCGATGCCAAGATCAGCGAGCATCGGCGGCACGGCGGCGCCAGTCGCGAAGACCGCAGCATCTGCCCCGAAGAACTCCCCACCTCCGGTCACCACACCTGCTACGGAGGCCGCATTGGTTCGGACGGTGCACCGCCCCGCATTGGTGACGAGCTGCCCGCCGTGGCCCAGGAAGTCCTTGATCAGAAATTGAATCAGGCTCGGCAGGTCGACCCATCCCTCACCTGGATTCCAGATGGCACCGGCGTCAGGGATGGCGGCCGCGTTAACGCCCGGAGTGTGAACGCTGACGTCCTCCGGCTTGAGCAAATGGCTGTCGTAGCTATGAGCCAACTCATGATCATGACGCCGGCGCAGCTCCTCATCCTTGTCGTCGGGATACCAAGCCAGCCCGCCAGCAAAGCGGAGCCAACGCAGACCCGGCTGCTGAGCCGACAGAGTGCGGTAACGATCTATGCCGGCCATCCGGAGCCGATGGTAAGGCTCCCGCCACATGCCTGCTGCGTTCAGCCAGGACAAGGAACGCCCGGACGCACCGCTGCTCAACACATTCTCGGTGAGCAAGATCACGTCCGCGCCAGCCCGAGCCAGCTGCTGTGCCGTGGATGCGCCAATCACGCCGCCGCCGACGACGGCGACCTTGATCGGAGAGGAGCCAGTCACAGAGAAACATCCGATCGGTGATGTGATTAGGGCGTCCAGTCCCATCTTTCCTGAGGAGTCCACCGTGTCAGATGCCGTCAACGACTTCACCAATCGACTCTCCGAGCTGACGCTGGAGGAGAAGGCGTCGCTGTGCCTCGGCTCAGCTTTCTGGCACACAACGGCGGTGGAACGCCTGGGCATCCCGCGAGTCATGGTGTCGGACGGTCCGCACGGTGTGCGTGCCCAACTGGAGCAGGGTGACCATGTCGGGCTGTTAGCGAGCGCACCCGCGACCTGCTTCCCGACGGCCTCCGCCCTGGGCTCCTCCTGGAATCCAGACCTTTTCCGCACGATCGGCGAGGCCCTCGGGCGGGAGTCGAAGAGGCTCGGGGTATCGGTGCTGCTTGGCCCTGGAATCAACATGAAGCGGTCACCGCTGTGCGGCCGGAACTTCGAGTACATCTCCGAAGACCCGTGGCTGGCCGGGGAGCTGGCAGTCGCAATGGTGAGCGGCACGCAAAGCCAAGGAATCGGTACGTCGCTGAAGCACTACGCAGCGAACAACCAGGAGGATGATCGGCTTCGCGTCAGCGCTGAGATTGACGAGCGTACGCTGCGGGAAATCTATCTGCCTGCATTCGAGCAGGTTGTGAAGTCGGCGCAGCCGTGGACGGTGATGTGCGCGTACAACAAGCTGAACGGCACTTACTGCTCGGAGCACCACTGGTTGCTGACTGAAGTCTTGCGTGAGGAGTGGGGCTTCGAAGGTCTGGTGGTCTCCGACTGGGGTGCGGTGCATGATCGCGTCGCTGCGCTGCGGGGCGGCCTCGATCTTGAGATGCCGCCCAATCTCGGAGTCAGCGATGCCGCGATCGTCGCAGCCGTAGGCGACGGGTCACTCGACGAGTCGATCCTCGATGAATCAGTGAGCCGCGTGCTGCATCTGGTTGAGCGGTCCCAGCCAGCGCTTGCTGAGGGTGCCTCGTTCAGTTTCGATGATCATCATGCGCTAGCGCGTCGCGCCGCACACGAGTCGGCAGTGCTGCTAAAGAACAGCCGCAATGTGCTGCCGCTTCAGCCGGAAGAGGGCAGCACGGTCGCAGTGATCGGTGAGTTTGCCCGTACGCCGCGCTTCCAGGGCGCGGGCAGCTCCCAAGTCAACCCAACCCAGCTGGATGTTGCCCTCGAGGAGCTGCAATCGGCGCTTGCCGGTCGGGCTGAGGTGAGATTCGCCGCCGGGTTCGGCATTGACAGCACCGACATCGACGACCAGTTACTGCAAGAGGCCATCGAAGCCGCCCGGAGTGCGGATCACGTCCTGGTGTTCCTAGGCCTGCCAGGCGAGGACGAGTCGGAGGGGTTCGACCGGACCCATATCGATCTGCCGACCAACCAGTTGGCGCTGGTGCATGCGCTGGCTGAGGTGCACGATCGGCTGATCATCGTCCTGGCCAACGGCGGTGTGATCCGGGTCTCCACCTGGGATGACAAGGTCGCCGCGATCTTGGAATGCTGGCTGTCCGGACAGGCTGCCGGCGGCGCCGCGGTTGATCTGCTGCTGGGGGTCGCGAATCCCTCCGGCAAGCTGGCCGAGACCATCCCGATTCGGCTGCAGGACAACTCCTCGTACCTCAACTTCCCCGGCGAGGAGGGCATCGTCCGATACGGCGAAGGGATCTTCATCGGCTACCGGGCCTACGACAAGCTCGTACAGCCGGTGAGTTACCCGTTCGGATTCGGGTTGTCGTACACGAGCTTCCGTATCGACGATATAAACGTGTCGATCGCCGGCTCGGTGGCAGACGGCGATCTTGCGGTGACAGTGAGGGCGTCGGTTACCAACACAGGCCAAAGGGCGGGCGCAGAGGTGGTGCAGGTCTACGTCGGTGACACCGAGGCGTCCGTCGCGCGGCCACTGCGGGAGTTGAAGGGGTTCGCCAAGGTGCACCTCGAGCCGGGTGAGACGCAGCAAGTGAGCTGCCTGCTCGACGAGCGCGCGTTCGCGTTCTGGTCAACACGCTTCCAGCAGTGGGTCGTCGAGTCAGGCGAGTTCATGATCGCGGTGGGTAACTCGTCACGCGACCTCGTCGCGACCGAAACGATCAATATTGAAGCGCCTCGGCTGTCTCTGCCGCTCGGGCCCGACTCGACTCTTCACGAATGGCTGGAGAATGAGCGTGGCCGTGAGCTGCTCGGTAAACGGGATATCCGGCTGTTGCAGGATCCGGAATTGATCAAGGTGATTGGCACCATGCCGATGCACACCTTGGCGGCATTCCAAGGCATGGCACTCAGTCACGACGAGCTGGAGGAGTTGGTCGCCGAGCTCTAGCCGCCATTGATCAGACCAGCCTCGTAGGGCGTGAGATACCGAGTCGCGGCACGCTGGTGGCCCGCTTCGATCATGAACCTCACATGATCAACTTACGGGCCGCCTCCGCTATGCCTTCGGGGGACATGCCGAAGCGATCAAGCAGGAAGCCGGCCGAGCCTGTCGGTGCAAACTCTGGGACACCAAGAATCTTGATCTTGATCGGATGGTTCTGCGCAACAGTCTCGGCCACGGCACCTCCCAGGGCGCCCGCAACGGTGGCCTCTTCTGCAGTGACGATGCCGCGCGTCTCCCGGGCAGCCTGCAACACCGCCTCAGTGTCCAGCGGTTTCACCGTGGGCATGGAGATCACCCGGGCAGAGATGCCTTCATCCTCGAGCTGTTCGGCGGCGACCAGAGCACGCCACAGAACCGTGCCGTTGCTGATCAAGGTGACGTCACCGCCTTGGCGGAGAGTCACCGCCTTACCGGGCACGAATGCATAGTCCTCGGGGTAAACCTCCGGGACGCTCATCCGGCTGACCCGAATGAACACTGGGCCTTCGATCTCGGCCGCCCAGCGCATCGCCGCTGCCGTCTCGATCGGATCGGCTGGCACAACGATCGTCATGTTGTCGATGGCTCGCAGCCAGGCGATGTCCTCGATGGAGTGGTGGGTCGGGCCGAGTTCGCCGTATGCCATTCCTGGGCTCATGCCGCAGAGCTTCACATTGCGATTCGAGTACGCCACGTCAGCTTTGATCTGCTCCAGCGCTCGGCCGGTCAGGAAGCAGGATGCGGCGGACACAAAGGCGATCCTTCCGCCATTGGCCAGTCCAGCGGCAACGCCGACCATGTCCTGCTCGGCAATGCCGACATTGATCAGCCGATCAGGAAAAGCCCTCTTGAACGCATCGAGTTTGCTGGAGCCGACAGAGTCGTTCACGACGCCCACGATGCGGTGGTTCTCGTGCGCCAACTCGGCCAGAGTTTCGACGTAGGCATTGCGGCAGTCGTAGCGGGGCCGCTCGGCTATCGACTGCTGGCGTACATCACGCGAAGCGGCGGCGGGTTCAAGGGGGGTCGTCCCCCCTTGCTGGACTCGGGTGTCGGTCATGCCGCACCTCCTCGAGGATCGGCTGCGGTTAGCTCGTCGAGTGCCAGTTCGAGCTGTTCAGCTGAGGGGACCTTGTGATGCCACGCCGCGTTGTTACTCATGAACGAGATCGGATGGCCCTTGTGCGTGTGCGCGATCACGAAGGTGGGCTTGCCCGGCCGAAACGGCACCGCCGACAGCACGTCCAACAGCTCCCCATGATCATGACCATTGACTTCGACGACAGCGAAGCCGAATGCCGTCGCCTTTTGATCAAGCGGTTCAAGATCATTGGTCTCTCGAACAGTCGCCCCCTGCTGGAGCCGGTTGCGGTCCACGATCACTGTCAGCCGGTCCAGCTCGTAATGGGAGGCGGCCATTATGGCCTCCCAGTTGCTGCCCTCCTGAAGTTCACCGTCGCCGACGAGTACATACGTACGCCGGCGAGAGACATCCAGTTTTGCCGAGATGGCATGGCCGACCGCAATGGGCAGCCCGTGCCCAAGCGGTCCCGTATTGGCTTCCACACCACGGACATAGTTACGGTTCGGGTGGCCGTTGAGTTTGGACAGCGGCTTGAGGAACGTGGCCAGGTCGTCCACGGGCAGGAACCCAAAGGCGGCTAGCGTGACGTACAGAGCTCCGGCAATGTGGCCCTTCGAGAGGATGAAGCGATCCCGCTCGGGATCATCCACGGTGTCCGGGGTGATGTTGAGCACGGCCCCGTACAGCGTCGCCAGGATGTCGATGGCTGAAAGATCACCACCGATGTGGCCAGCGCCGGCGTAGTGGACCAGCTTCAGATCCTGGATACGGATTTGCCGCGCCGCCTCAGCGATGTGGGCGATCTGCTCGTCGCGATGCGCCTGCGGCAGGCGATGGAAGACCGGCAGGGTGATGTGCTCCGAAGCTAAGGCGGTCATGTGTTTACATCCTGACGCGCCATAGAGCTCAGCAACACGTCCTGGATCAGCCGTTGAGCTGCAAGTGCGTCATGAGAGGCTTGAGCAGCACGCAGCGCCTCCTCATCCAGCGCATCCAGAGCTCGATGCAGCGACTTGAGGAAGCGGATCGCCACCTTGGCAGCCTCCACACTGTCCTCCCGGAACGGGAATTGATCAAGTTGCCAGACGCCGTCCCAGTTGTTCTTGCGCAGCGTGTAGAAGAACTCAAAGGTCTCCACCAGGTGCACCGAGCCGACCACCATGTCGTCGTCCCAGCCGCGGAAGTTGTCATTGACGTCGATCGCGAACAGGCGGCCTGCGTCGATACACAGCTGCGCGGCGTCGGCCGGGGTTTCCAAGCCGTACATCGAATGGCCGAAGTCAAGCAGGATGCCCAGATTGTCTTGTCCCACCTGTTGGATTGCCAACAACGTACGAGCCGCATTTGGAAAGATGATCTTGTTACGCGGCTCCCGCGGCTTGTACTCGATCACGAACTTGATTTCAGGGTGAGCCCCGACAAGCTCGCGCAGTCCATCGACCGCCAGCTTCCAGATGTCGTGGTAGTCGACCTGGAAGGGATAGTCCCAACCGTCCTGCCCGAACCAGAGCTTGACGTAGTCGCAGCCGAGCTCCTTCGCCAGCTCAGTGGCCTCGTGGAGCAGCTTGAGCGCTTGGGCCCGAACCGCCGCGTCAGGGTTAGTGATCGAGCCCTTCACATAGTCGCGGTTGTAGATCTCAGGGGTAATAGCTACGGCGCGGAGCCGGTTCCGCTCCAGCGCCGCCTTGACATCGTCCAGGCTTCCGTTGAACCCCGCGAACGGCCAGTTCAGGTCCACAACGGCGAGGTCTCCGACCGCGCCGGCTCGGTCGATCTGCTCCAGCAGACCCACCGGAGGCCCGTAGCCGTCCGTTGCGTAACGGTCCTTGTACGTGGCGAAGTGCCAGATACCTGCGCCAAAAACCGGCATCCCACTCATAGTCGGAGACTCCAATCATTTCCGAAGCGTCGAGATGATCATCGCTCAGCCCTTCGTGGCTCCGGCGGTCAGGCCACCGACGATCCAGCGCTGCAGGAAGATGTAGGCGATCAAGATCGGCACGACGGCGATCAGGATGCCTGCCGCCAGTCCGGTGCTGTTGTTGGCGAACTGGCCTTGGAAATTCAGCAGTCCGACCGGAATCGTCTTGTGCGCGTCAGAGCTCAGCAAAATCAAGGCGAACAGAAACTCGTTCCAGGTTGCCACAGCGTCAAGGATGAACACCGTAACCAGCGCTGGAGTAGAGAGCGGCAGTATGAGGGTGAAGAAGATCCGCCACGGTCCGGCGCCATCCATTTTGGCTGCCTCGATGAGCTCGTCGGGCAGCTGCCTAAAGAATGACTGCAGAACGAGTACCTCGAACGGGATACCGAACGCTAGGTATGGCCCAACCAGACCAGGAACACTGTCAATGGCGCCTATGTTGCGCAGCAGCACGAAGACCGGCACGATCGTGATGTAAATCGGTATGGTCAAGCCCATGAAGACCGCGAACATGATCGCGGCCCCGAAACGAAGTCTGAGCTTCGCCAGCGCAAAGGCCAACATCGCCGAGATCAATACGCCCAGCGGGACCTTCAAGATCAGCAGGAACCCGCTGTTCCGGTAGGTCGTAGCGAAGTTTCCAACGCCCCAGGCCTCGGCGAAGTTCTGCAGCGTCCACTCCTGGGGCCACGACAACGCGCTATTGGCCACGAAGTCCGAGAGCGGCCGTAAAGCGGTGATCACTAGCAGCACCAGGGGCGAGATCCACAGCAGAGCGACCAGGGCAATGACGATGGTCATCCCGATGCCGCCCTTCCGCTTAGGTTCGCGGCCCAGCTCATCAGTGGTGGTGAGGTGTGCGTCCGGCAGTGCCGCGGCGGGGGCAAGCTCGGCACCCTCAGCGAAAGTACTCATATTGCATGCTCCCTAGTCTGGGACCGGACGTACGGGATGCTGACGACGATCGCAATGATGGTGATGACGACAGCAATGGCGGTGCCATAGCCGGCCTGGTAGTACTGGAAAACGTTGAAGTACATCCAGGTGCCCATAACCTGCGTGGCCGTGCCCGGTCCGCCGTAGGTCATTGCGTAGATCAGATCGAACACCTTGAACGAGTCGATCAGCGACAGCGCGATCACGATGTAGTGGGCGGGGCGGAGGCTGGGCATCGTGATGTGCCAGAACTGTTGGGACTTAGTCGCCCCATCCACCGTTGCAGCCTCGTACATCTCGGTATTGATGCCCTGCAGAGCGGCCAAGTACAGCAGCATCGGGAAGCCCACCCGGAGCCAGATTGCCGGCACCATCACCGCGGCTAGTGCGGTCGAGTCCTGTCCAAGCCAGGGCTGGGCCAGGCTGCCCAGTCCGATCAGTCTGAGGAAGGTGTTGATAGCACCGTACTGGGGGTTGTAGAGCCAGCCCCAGATCGAGGCAATCGCGACCAATGGCAGTACGCAGGGTGTGTAGAAGATCAGCCGCAGCACGGGCTTCCCGCGCACCTTGCCGTTCAAAAGCATGGCCAGAGCCAGACCGATGACAACCGGGAAGAAGATGGTGACGATGGTCCAGATGATGTTGTTGATCATTGCCTGGATGACCACCGGGTCTTTCGGCATGTTGGTGTAGTTTTCCAGGCCGACAACGTTGTAGGTCGGGCTCAGTCCATCCCAGTCGGTGAAGCTGAACCACAGCGACGACAGCGCCGGATAGACAAGGAAGATCGCATACACCGCTAGCGCGGGTAGTGCGAAGAGCCACGCGTTCAGACCACCGTATTTGCGGCGGCGGCGCCGGACGACTGGCGTGCCAACTGCCGGGGCCTCGAGGGTTGCTGTGCTCATCGCCTGTGCTCAGCTCTTCGCCCAGGCCGACACCGCGCTCTGCATCTGCTTGGCAGCCTCGGCTGGGGTGATCTTGCCCTGCAGCACGTCACTCTGGATCGCGAAGTATTGGTCGGCCACCTTCTTCGGGAACGCCTGATCCTGGATGGTGTAGAAGGGCTGCTTCCCCGGACCTTGAGACCACTGATAGGACAGCGGCAGTTCCTTCTGATCCGGTTCCGCACCCGTAACGGTGGACGCGGAGATCTTGAGTGCCTTCTGCGTCTCCGGCTTGACGATGAAATCGATCAGCTCGGCCGACTTGTCCGGGTTGCCAGATTTCGCGTTGATCATGTAACCCTCGACGAAACCGGAGTGCCGCGAGGGCGTCTGGTCGGTCGGAAACTGGAAGTTTCCGAAGTCAGCAGAGTCTTTCTTGGCCGCCTGTATGGCCGCCGCCTCGGTCCAGGGTCCGGTGATCGTGTATGCGGTCTTGCCCTGTACGTACCAGGGTTCGACGTCGGCGGGATCCAGGCCCAGAGCGCCGTCCGGTATCCACTTCTTGTCCTGCCATTTCTTGAAGTTCGTGAAGGCGGTGACGACCTCCGGGCGGTCCCAGGTCTCTTCTCCGGTAAGCAGCTTGTCGTGCAGCTCGGGACCGGCCGAGGTTTCCAGCAAGTACTCGTAGAGGCGCATGATGTGCCAGCCGTATTTGCCGGCCGTGGCCAAGGGTGTGGTTCCGGCGGCCAGGAGCTTTTCGTTGGCCTCCTCCAGCTCCGCGTAGCTGGCCGGGTCGGACTTAATGCCCGCCTTCTCGAAGATGGCCTTGTTGTACCAAGCGCCGATCCCGAGTGAGATGAAGGGCACACCACCCTTCACGCCCTCGAACGTCATGCCCTCGATAGCCGCCATATTGATCTTGGAGTCCCAGCCGAACTTCTGAAAGTACGGCGCGAGGTCCATGGCCTGCTTGGCCTTGACGAAGGGCGCGCCGATCTGTCCGCCCCAGATCCGCCAGACGTCGGGGCCCTTGCCACCGAGGAGCTCTGTGCGGAGTTTGTCCGGATACACCGCGGCGCCCGAGCCGGGCAAGCTGTCGACGGTCGTTGTCGTACCCGCCTGAGCATCGAACTTGGCGATCTGCTCCTTGAACAGGTCGATGGTCTCGTTGCCCTCGTAGGTGAAGACGCGCAGATTGTTCGAGGCGGGGGCGGACGAGCCTCCTCCGGCCGGAGCCGGCGCGGTGCCGCCACCGGTACAGGCTGCCAGGCTCGCCGCGACCGCCGCCGCCGAAAGGCCGATGAATCCGCGGCGGGTGTACGTACCAGTCATTGTCAATCTCCTTTGTCTTGATGTTGTGCAGAAGGGTCAGGCCGACTCACGGCCGAACTTTCGGATTTTGGCGAACATGTCTTCGAGCAGGAACCGGACATCAACTGACTCGACGACGCGGATCGGATGCCCGGACCCGGGCAGGTAGTGGCCTTCCTGGCCGAACCGTGGGGCGGGGACGATGCGGAAGTTACCGCCACGCGGGTACAGCAGCAGAGAAATCGCCGGCGAATCCCCCAGCGAGCGCGACTCAATGGGTTCCGGCCAATAGGTGCGGTTCCATTCGACCGTCTGGTTGATCAGGTAGTCAGCTAGCTTGCTGGTGCCGCCGATCTTCTCCTCCAGCTCGGTGTAGCTGACCGAAACCTGCGAGTACACGTTGCTCGGCACCTGCCACACGGTGATGCCGGCGTCGTACACGACATTCGCGGCGGCAATGTCGTTCCGGAGATTGAACTCAACACCGGGGTAGGTCTCAACACCGCCGTAGCCGACGCCACCGATCCAAATCACCACAACATCCCGGTCCACCACGCTGGGATCCAGCAGGATCGCTGAGGCCATATCGGTCAGGGGTCCAAGGAATGCGACAAACAGTGGATCGTCGGGACTGGCGAGCTTGCTTTCCGCGATGATCAATTGGGCGCCCGCGCTGTCGCGCGGTGTCGCCTCGTCAGGGATCCCAATAGGCGCGCCGTTAGCGACAGTCACCTGCTGTTCAAGCCCCATGAGGTCGAGCAGGAGGTCGATCTCTTCCCGAGACTCCTCCATGCTCCGATCGCTGCGCGACGTGCCGAAGTGGGCTGCGATCAGGCCATCGACCGCGAGTGATGGCGACAAGAGCGCGTGCACAATCGCGAACTGATCGTCCGCCTCGTTCTTGGCGTCGGTGTCGATGATGATGCGGCGACGGCTTGAGAGCTTCATCACCCTCCTGGAAACTCACGTACATGACGCTGATGTACTATTCATTCGCTACTGTATATTCAATCACTACGGCGGATCTGTCAAGTCGCAGCAACGAGCGGGCTAGAGAATGGCTCCCATCGAGGGAGGAGTACCTGGTGTCCAGAGCTTCCACGGACCAGTTGATCTTGGCAGTCGACCAAGGGACGACGAACTCCAAAGCCGCACTCATCAGCGCCGATGGTCAAATGGTCGCGGGCGGCAGCGCGTCGGTTGGGATCTCTTCACCGCGTCCTGGCTGGGTGGAACAGGACCCAGAGCGGATCTGGACGAGCGTGCTGGAGGCAGCGGCCGGCTGCCTCGCAAGTGCACCGGACGCGGAGATTGCCGGCGTCGCATTGTCAACTCAGCGGGAGTCCGTCCTTGGTTGGCAAGCGAGCACCGGCACAGCACTAGGCCCGATGATCGGCTGGCAGGACCGTCGCACGGCGAACTGGTGCACCCAGGCAATCGATGATCAAGATCGGCAGCTGGTACACGCCCGAACGGGGCTGCCCGTTGACGCGATGTTCTCTGCTCCGAAGATGCGATGGTTGTTGGACAACTTGCCGAAAGGCGTGCCCCTTGGGGACGTCCGAGTCGGAACAGTCGACTCGTGGCTGATCTGGCGGCTGAGCGGCGGCGCTGAGCACCTCAGTGAGGCCGGCAATGCTTCCCGCACCTTGTTGTACGACATCACTGCACTGGGCTGGAGCAGTGATCTGCTGGACATCTTCGGGCTACCGGCCACCGCGATGCCCACGGTAGTGGCGTCCGATCAGGGCTTCGGAATGACAAGCGGTGTCCCGCTGGTACCTGACAAGACGCCGATACTGGCCGTGCTCGCCGACTCCCATGCATCCTTGTACGGACACGGCTGCACGGAGGTCGGAACTGCCAAGGCCACGTACGGCACAGGTTCGTCAGTCATGGCCCCAGTCGCGGAGCTTGCCACGAGCGAGGCGCGAGTGCCGACGACCCTGGCCTGGGTCATCGATAAGTCCCCTACGTATGCCCTTGAGGGAAACATCTTGTCCTCCGGAGCCACGCTGGCCTGGGCAGCTGACCTTCTCACCGGCGGCAGCGTTGCCGACCTGGTTGCTCTCGCCGAGACGGTGCCCGACAGTGGGGGCGTCACCTTGGTCCCTGCCTTCTCAGGTCTCGGCGCGCCCCATTGGGACCGCGACACCCACGCACTTATATCGGGAATGAGTATGGCCACCACGCGCAGCCACATCGCTCGCGCTTCAGTCGATTCCATCGCGCACCAGATCTGCGACATTGTGGATGTGATCCAGGAGAGATCAACACCATTACAGCTCTTCCGTGCCGACGGCGGTGCCACATCCTCGGCGCTGGTCGTCCAGACGCAAGCTGATCTCCTTGGCCGCGAGGTTGAAGTGGCTGAGGTGGCCGAGGTCTCAGCCCTGGGTGCAGCCAAACTCGCGTGGCGGGCGCTCGGCAATGGAGCAGCCTGGCCGACTGCTAGCGACGGCCGGATCTATCGCCCGATCCTGGACGCGACCGAGCGCGGCAGCCGCCGCCGACGTTGGGCTGGTGAAATCATTCGGACCCGGTTCACTCCGAGCGCCTAGGCAGCCCCAATGCCAAACGAGACCGTTCCGCAGTGGTGTGAAGTCGACCTCGCCTTCGCCGGCCCGGATGCCGCCAACCCCTATACCGATGTCGAGGCCTGGGTGATCTTCACCCACACGAGTGGCCGGGAGCTGCGGCGCCCGGTGTTCTGGGACGGCGGGACCAGCTACCGAGTGCGATTCGCCTCCACCCAACCGGAGGGCGAGTGGCGGTGGAGCGTTCACACCGCCAAGCCGGACCATGACTTCAAGCCAGCCCACGGCACCTTGACTGCCGGTCCACCCATCCAAGATCATCGGCATCGAGCGGTGGCTCGGGGATTTGTCACGGCACATCCATCCGGCCGCAGCTTCTGCTATGCCGACGGGTCGCCTGCGTTCTGGGTCTTCGACACTGCCTGGGCTATGCCTTTCCGAGCCACCGTCGAGGACGTTGTGGTGTACGCAGCGGACCGACAGGCGAAGGGCTTCAACGCCGTGCTGTTGATGAGTGTTCAGCCGGACATGAACGCGCGTGGACCAGTCGGCCGCAATGTCGATGAAGGCTTTGAGATCGGCTTTCATGATCTGCCCGAAGGGCGCCTTACCAAGCTCAACGTCGAGTATTTCCAGTATCTCGACAAGATCATCGATGTCTTGATCAATCATGGCATCACCCCCGTGCTGCAGCCGGTCTTCCACGGATTCGGGTGGAAAGGGCTCGACGTAGCAGGCCCAGTGGTGCCGCCTGCCGATTATGCGCGCTACTGCCGATACCTGGTAGCGCGCTTCGGTGCCCGCCCGGCCATCTACCTGCCCTGTGGCGACGGCGCCGGTACCGAACCACAAGTTGCAGCCGGGGGTCGGGAGATCCACGCTTGGGACGCGTACGGTCAAGCCACCGGAATCCACTATCGGCCCCATCACCGCAACGACGAACATCAAGACGCTGATTGGCTGGACTTCCAGTCCTGCCAGACCGGCCACGTGGGCGACCATGTCCCAGATCGACTGGCGACCATGTGGGCACAACGGCCCCACAAGGCGATCATGAACGGTGAGCCGAGCTACGAGCACAGCGGTCGCCGTGGCGTCGCTGCAGGATGGTGGCAGGGCCACGAAGCATGGAGCAACGTCTGCGCAGGCGCTCTCATGGGTGTGGCGTACGGAGCGGCCAGCCTGTGGCCGTGGCGCCTGCATCCTGATGAACCAGGTCATGGCTCGTACTTCCTGGCCGAAGGTGCTGGTTGGAAGGAAGCACTCGACTTCGACGGAAGCCGATACGTCGGCCTCGTCGGCAAGATTCTGGATGATCTACCGATCACCGAAGCCGCCCCCTGCTGGGATGTATCTGCCAACACCCGGGGCCTGCTCGATCCGGGCGTCTTCTACATCGGATATGCCGAGCATGGCGGGTCGTGGATGTTCTTCGACGCGGACGGCCGGGTGCCCTCGAAGTATTGGCTGATCGATCCCCGTACCGGCGACGTGCTCAAGTCAGGGGACCGCCCGCCGAACTATGTGCCAATCGAATTCGACCGTTACGAGCCGTCGGTCTTGATCTGTGCGGAAACGACACCTGCGTGGGTGAGACAACAGAGCCGCTGAGGGGAGGTGACGCGGCACTGCATCAATATTCGGCAGGCTGGCACGATAGACCACAGGCAGGTCTTAGGAGGTTCACAGCCATGGCGGCATTGCCCGGCAGCATTGCTCGAGCCCCGACGGACGGGCAGCTCCGACTGATCACGAAGGTCGCGCGGATGTACCACGAGCGCGGCATCCGCCAGACCGACATCGCCGACACACTTCACCTCTCACAAGCGCGAGTGTCACGGCTGCTCAAGCGTGCTGCTGAGCTGGGCATCGTTCGCACCGTCGTCGCAGTCGCGCCGGGCGTCCACACCGAGATAGAAGAAGCGCTCGAGGAGAAGTACGGCTTGGCCGAGGCCGTGGTCGTCGACGTCGAAGGGACCGACGACGAGATGATCGCGGGCCTGGGATCGGCCGGGGCCACCTACTTGGAAACCACCCTGACCGGTCGAGAGCGGATCGGGATCTCTAGCTGGAGCCAGACTCTGCTGGCCGTTGTGGATCGCATGCGACCTTTCCGTGTTCCTGGTGCCGAGAGTGTTATTCAGCTCATGGGTGGCGTCGGAAACTCATCAGTCCAGACCCAAGGCAATCGGCTACTCACCGAATTCGCTCGACTCGTTGGGGCCACCGCTACCTTCGTCCCCGCTCCTGCTCTCGTCGGCAACAGGACGATGCGAGAAAGCCTGCTGAACGATGCAGCGATGGAATCCATCGCCAGGGAGTGGGCGCGCCTCACCATGGTGCTCGCTGGCATCGGCAGCCTCCCGCCGTCCCCGCTATTGCGCGCCAGCGGCAATGCGGCAGACCTCGCTGATCAAGACAGACTCCATGCAGCCGGCGCGGTCGGCGATGTCTGCCTTCGGTTTTTTGACTCTGTCGGCACACTCGTCCCCAGCGATCTCGATGATCGAGTAGTGGGCATCGACGCCGACACCCTGCGCAGGATCCCACGACGTATCGGAATCGCTGGCGGCGAGAGCAAGCACAAAGCTATTCACGCCGCTGTCAGCGGGGAATGGGTTAATGTCCTGATCACCGACACTGGAACCGCCGCCGCCTTGCTGGGCCCGTGATCACGCGCAAGTACTCTAACCTGAGGTCGCGAGCGGACTCAGCGTTGAGGTTCTGTAGTCGGGGTCACACGAAGTTGATCTTCGAGGTTGAACACCTCCGGAATGATCTCCCAGGCCTCGTCGGGAGCACCCTCGGTTTGAAACAGTTGGGCCATGGCCGCTTGCCAGCGAGCATTGACCTCGGTCCGGGCGACCCGGTCTTGCGCGACGGCAAGATCGTCGGCTTCCGCATAACCGATGAGCAGGCCATCATCGCGCAGGAAGAGCGAGTAGTTGCGCCAGCCGGCGTCTCGCAGCGCTTCCAGCAGCTCGGGCCAAACGGCGCGGTGGGCCTCGCGATACTCCTCGAGGCGGGCGGGATCCACGTGTCCGAGCAAGCAGTACCGCGGCATTTGGTGCTCCTCTCCTTCGGACTCATGCCGCCGATGAGTCGACGATGATCACCTCGAGAGTGCGCGGGCCGTGCACACCCTCCACGCGGTTCAGCTCGATGTCGCTGGTCGCGCTTGGCCCGCTGATCATGGTGAGTGGCCGAGTAGCTTCCAGTCGGGCCAGGGCGTCGGGAACATCGGCAGCGATCTGGTCGGCGAAGACCACGCAGAGGTGGTAGTCGGGGATGAGCGTGATGACGCGGCGGCCTTGACCCGGCGAGCCGTCCAAGATCAACGTGCCGGTCTCGGCAATCGCCACAGCGCAGCTCGTGATCACGCCGTCGACTCCGTCCAGCTCCGAGACACTGAGTTGATCACCGGCCGAGGTCCCATCGGTCAGCACGCTCCCCGAGAAGCCTCTCGTCCAGGATGGGTCCAGCCCGGTGGGCGCAACCACCGTCTGGGCGCTGCGGTTACTGAGCACATTGGCAATCTCCGCGTCAAGATCATCAGCCCTGCACTGCCGCACCAGTGCGCGATAGTCAACCAGGCGATCGACCAGAAGCTCAGTTAGCGTTGCCGCCTCCAAATCTGAGGTGGTTCGATACTCCCGCGTGATATCGCTATAGCTAAGCTCCGCCGGGGGTGCGGCACGATAGGCGGCCGCGATCCGCGCCAGCACCTCCTCTCGTGCGTTCACAGCTCTCCCCCGTGCTCGGCGGTCCACCAGTCGCGGAATGTCTGCTTGGGAGGCCGCGCAAAGTCGCGAGCATCGGTCCACTGCTTCGCGAGTGGCAACGGCACATCGCCGATCACGCCGCGCTTGCGACCGAGGATCCGGCCGAGTCGGCCACTGCGGAGTGCGCGCGCCCAGCGCTTCGGATCGCTCATCACCCAAGCGGCCGCAGCCATTGCCGATGCCTCCGCAGTCGGCAAACGATGCTCGCTGGCGTACGTCTCGGTGTGCATAGCACGCAGATGCACCAGGATGTCCGGAATGTTGATCTTGACCGGGCAGACGTCGTAGCAGGCGCCGCAGAGCGTGGATGCGTACGGCAGTGATGCGTTGTCCTCGATCCCGGTGAGCTGCGGCGACAGAATGGCCCCGATTGGCCCGGGATAGACCGAACCGTACGCGTGGCCGCCGGTCCGCTCGTAGACCGGGCAGACGTTGAGGCAGGCACTACACCGAATGCAGTTGAGCGCATCCCTACCATCTGCATCGGACAGTACGGCGGTGCGGCCGTTATCGAGCAAGATCAGGTGGAATTCCTGCGGCCCGTCGCCTGAGGTTACTCCTGTCCACATCGAGGTGTAGGGGTTCATCCGCTCCCCCGTTGAAGATCTTGGAAGCAGCTGCAGGAACACCTCGAGGTCCTGCCAGCGCGGAATGAGCTTCTCGATCCCCATGATCGTGATCAAGGTCTCCGGCAACGTAAGGCACATCCGACCATTGCCTTCGGATTCCACGACCCCGAGTGTTCCGGTTTCGGCAATTCCGAAGTTCGCGCCGCTGATGGCCACCTTGGCGGAAAGGAACTTGCGACGCAGGTGCTGACGAGCCGCAGCGGCGAGAGCCGCCGGCTCATCAGTGAGCGCCGGGTCGACGTCGGCCATCTCACGCAAGAAAATCTCGCGGATCTCCGCACGATTCCGATGGATCGCAGGCACCAGGATGTGCGACGGCTTGTCGTGACCGAGCTGCACGATCAACTCAGCAAGATCGGTTTCGAGCGCTGCAATGCCAACCGACTCCAATGCCTCGTTGAGGCCGATCTCCTGGGTAGCCATCGACTTGACCTTGACCACCTCATCCACACCTTTGGCGCGAACCAGATCGATCACGAGGCGATTGGCCTCGTCAGCGTCCCGGGCCCAGTGCACGATGCCGCCGCGCGCGATCACCGCCGATTCCAACTGGGCAAGGTAATCCGGCAGATGCGCCATGGTGTGGACCTTCAGCTGACGACCCGCCTCGCGCAGCTGCTCCCAGTCCGGAAGTTCGGCAACGACCTGAGCCCGTTTGGCCCGGATCGTTGTCGTTGCCTTGCCGAGGTTGCGCCGTAGCTGGGTGTCGGCGAGCATTCGCCGGGCAGCGGATGGGAACTTCTCCGCACCCCGAAGGTTGCCTACCCCGCGCGGGGCCGGTGGCGGGATTGTGGGCATGCCCAACATCACCGGCGCGCTCACAGCACCGCCTCCGGGCCGACGTGCACTTCGGCTTGTCGCTCGGTGCGGCCCACGACCATCGGCTCCTCGCGAGTCGCGGCGAGGATCTGTGCCAAATGGACGGTCTTGGCACCGGCCCGCAGCCGGGATAGGCCACCACCAATGTGCATCAGACAGGAACTGTCACCGGCGGTGCAGATCTCAGCACCGGTGTCCAGGACGTTACGCATCTTGTCGGTCAACATCGCCGTTGAAGTGTCCGAGTTTTTGATCGCGAACGTGCCTCCGAAGCCGCAGCACTGATCAGCTGCCGGCAATTCCACAAGCTCCAGAGCCTCGACGGCTTGAAGCAGCTTGATCGGCTTTTCACCGACCCGCAGCATGCGCAGCGAGTGGCAGGTCGGATGATAGGTCACCCGATGCGGAAAGTAAGCGCCCACATCGATGATCTTCAGCACGTCGACGAGGAACTCCGACAGCTCGTACGTCTTGGCCGCGACCGCGTCGACCTGGTCGAACAGGTCCGGTGAGCCGAACCGCTTCGCGATCATCGCATGCTGGTGACGCACTGAGCCGACACAGGAGCCCGAGGGCGCCACGATGGCGTCGTAGGGTGCAAAGACTTCGGCAAATCGCTCGACCAGGGGCAGTGCCTGCTTCTGGTATCCGGTGTTGACATGCATCTGGCCGCAGCAGGTCTGCTCGGTCGGGAATTCCACCTCCTGACCGAGCCGCTCCAGGACCCGTACCGTCGCCTTGCCCACCTCGGGAAACAGGGCGTCGGCGAGGCAGGTGATGAACAACGCAGTTCTCATCGGCACCCCATTCGGTCAGCGCGGCTGATACTCCGCTGGCGGGAAGGTCCTCGCGACCAGTGATCGCAGCTCCGAGAGCTCGCCTTGCACGAGGCCGACCGTCCGTCCCTGTACCAGCACATTACCGACGGCGGTCGCTTCAACCGGACCTGCCAACACACGTCGACCCGTGCGGTTGGCCGTCAGCTGACACAGCAGCGCGTTCTGGCTACCGCCACCGACAATGTGGACGGTGTTGATCTCCCGACCGCTAAGCCGCTCGGCATCAACAACCGCGGTCGCGTACGCCTCGGCAAGACTTTCCAGGATGCTGCGCGCGAACGCTGGCGGTGAGTCGGGCGCAGCTGCGCCTGCTTCGACACATAACGCGGCAATCCGCTTGGGCATGTCCCCAGGTGGAAGCAGGCTGGGATGGTTCGCGTCAAAGATTGGTACTGCCGTGCTGATAGCGGCTGCCTGAGCGAGCAGCGTGGTCAGCTCCGAGGAATGCCCTTCGCGCTCCCAGGTGCGCATGGATTCACTGAGCAGCCACATGCCCATGACATTGCGCAGGTAGCGGATCTTCCCATCGACGCCGCCCTCGTTGGTGAAGTTGGCGTCGCGGCTCTCTTCGGTCAGCACTGGCCGATCAAGCTCCACCCCGACCAGCGACCATGTGCCGGACGACACATACGCCGCGCCCGACTCGGTCATCGGAACACCGACCACTGCCGATGCGGTGTCGTGGGATCCGACGGCGATGACATGCAGTGCCGCCGACGCACCGATCTCAGCGCTCACCTCGTCACGCAAGGACCCGACCTGGATCCCCGGATCGACCAACAATGTGAACAGTGAGCGCGGCAGGCTCAGCTTGTCGATCAAGGTCGTGTTCCAGTTCCCGCTGGTGATATCGAGCAGCCCGGTCGTGGATGCGTTGGTACGCTCCGCCACTTGCTCACCGGTAAGCCAGAATCCCAAAAGGTCCGGGAGCATGAGCATTCGGGTGTTGTCATCGATGACTCCGGCCTCGTGATCAACAGCCAGCTGGTAAACCGAGTTGAACGGCTGAAACTGCAGCCCGTTGGCTGCGTAAAGGGTTGCATGATCGGCGATCTTGTGGACAAGATCAACACCTCGGGCGGTCCGCTCGTCCCGATAGTGGAAGGGGTTGTTGATCAAACGGTCACCATCGACCAATCCATAGTCGACAGCCCAGGAGTCGATGCCGACGCCAGCCAAATCC
>JBKOUS010000101.1:0-16002 GCA_046723505.1 Actinomycetota bacterium | reverse complement strand
ACATCGAGGACGCGTACCCGATGCAGGCCAATCGGATTAGGCCGGCTCGGTGCCCTGGTGCTGAAGACGCCCGCCTCGGGTCGGCTCAGGTCTCCGCGCGGATGGACCCTCAAGACAGTGCGATCTGCCTCATGCAGCCAGCTCAAGACGATGATCTCGTCGCCGACCGCAATGCCGTCCAGGCCCGGCTGAACTTCGCGATCCAGGACCAGGTACGCATCCGGTGCGCCTTCATCCCCCTGCCGCGGCGCATCCGCCGTCGAGATGAGTGGACTTTGGACGCGTCCAATCGGACGCACTGTGAAGTCGGCGGCGGAGGAGTCAGCCATGTACGGCACTCAATCACAGCACCGTCGAGGAAGAGTGAGCGCGTTCGTCATTAGGGTGAGAGGGCGGAGAGACCGCCCGGAACATAAGGAGGGCGTATGAAATATCTGCTGCTGATCTACGGCAACGAGGCAGCAATGGAAGCGGCAAGTGCGAACACCCCACCAGATCAGCAAGCCGCAGAATCGAAGGTCTGGTATGAGTACGGCGACTGGCTCAAGGAGAAGGGCTGGTATCTGGCCGGCGAAGCGCTGCAGCCGACTTCCACGGCGACATCGGTCCGGGCGCCCGATGGCAAGCCCATCGTCACTGACGGGCCCTTCGCCGAGACCAAGGAGCAGCTCGGCGGCTATTACGTGCTCGATGTCGCCAACGCAGACGAGGCGATCGAAGCGGGAAGCCGCTGTCCCGGCGCAATGTTCGGCACGATCGAGCTGCGACCGATCCAGGAGTTCCCGGACCAGCCGGAGGGCTGAGGCGACGGCCGAGACACGCAGGGACGTCGACTACCTGTTCCGCCACGAGGCGGGGCGGGCGGTCGCGGCCCTGATCCGGGTGACCGGCAGCTTCGACTTGGCTGAGGAAGCGGTCCAGGATGCCTTTGAGCAAGCGCTTCGCACCTGGCCAGAGCGAGGATTTCCGCACAACCCTGCCGGGTGGATCATCACTACTGCCCGCAATCGGGCGATCGATCGCCTCCGACGCGGGCGTGTGGGAGCCGTCAAGGAGTTACAAGCTGAAGAGGTCCGGGCGCTTGAGATGCTGGGATCAGACGATCAGCAGATTCCTGACGAGCGGCTACGGCTCATCTTTACATGCTGCCATCCCGCCCTCCCGATGGAGGCGCGGGTCGCGCTCACGCTGCGTACGGTCGGCGGACTTTCTTCGCGCGAAATCGCTCGCGCGTTCCTGGTGAGCGAGCCCACAGTCCAGCAGCGTCTCGTCCGGGCAAAGCGCAAGATCCGGGACGCAGGGATTCCTTACCGGGTGCCGCCGCAGGAGCTGCTGGCCGAGCGCCTCAGCGGTGTACTCGCCGTCCTTTATCTCATCTTCAATGAGGGCTACACCTCGACCGAGGGCGACTTGCTGAATATCGCGCTCTGCGACGAGGCCATCTGGCTGGCACGTGTGGTAGACGGGCTGCTGCCAGCCGAGCCCGAGGCTATCGGACTGCTCGCGCTGATGTTGCTGCAGCACTCTCGGCGTCATGCTCGGGTGAATGACCACGGCGAGCTGGTGTTGCTGGAGGATCAGGATCGAGCTCGCTGGGATCAGGACATGATCGACGAAGGGCTTGCCAAGCTCGATGCGGCAGTGGCAATGCGGCGACCTGGTCCCTATCAGGTGCAAGCGGCGATCGCCGCGCTTCACGCGCAAGCGCCCCGACCTGAGGACACCGACTGGCCGGAGATTGCGACGCTGTATCGCGTACTGAAGGTGATGTCGCCGTCCCCGGTTATCGAGCTGAACTGGGCGGTTGCAGTCGCCATGGCTGACGGACCTGATGCGGGGCTGGCGCTGATGGAGCGGCTCGCCGAGGACCTGGACCGATATCACCTGTTTCATGCGTCGAGGGCCGATCTGCTCCGGAGGAGCGGACGTGCGAACGAAGCGAAGGCCGCGTATCAACGAGCCCTCGAACTGGTCACGAATCCGATCGAGCGCAAGTACTTGCTCCAGCGCGTGGCGCAGGCTTGACGGCAGGCTCGATCTACCTGGTCAACGCCACCGGCACCCATCCCCTGGCGACACCAAGTTCTCAGAAGCAATCTGGCGTGCCGCCGCGGACCCACCGCAGAAATTGGATAGCAGTGCCGATCAGCCACGTTTTTCTCGCTGTCAGGTGGCAGCCGGATTCGCTGATAGCCTCTGATGCGGTTTACTAACGCCACGTCCGGTCCCGCCAGGCACGAAAGGGCGGTCAGGTTTGCAGCCGATAGCGCGTCCGGAGAGCTCGGTGGCTTCTTCATCGCCGGCGCTTTTAGTGCTTGAGGACGGTCGCACCTTCCACGGTCGGGCGTTCGGCACCCTCGGTGAAACATTTGGCGAGGCTGTATTCGCAACCGGTATGTCCGGTTACCAGGAGACCCTGACCGATCCCAGCTACCACCGCCAGGTGGTCATCGCGACGGCGCCGCACATCGGCAATACCGGTTGGAACGACGAGGACAGCGAATCAGGGCGGATTTGGGTCGCTGGTTACGTGGTGCGCGACGCCGCTCGGATCGCTTCAAACTGGCGGTCCCGCAGGGACCTAGAATCCGAGCTTCGCGCTCAGCGCATCGTCGGCATGTGCCAGGTCGATACTCGTGCACTCACCCGCCACATCCGAGAGCGAGGCGCCATGCGGGTGGGCATCTCCAGCGTGGAAACCAGTGCAGCGGCTCTCCTGGAACGCGTCCAGGCTCAGCCCTCGATGGTGGGTGCTCATCTCGCCGATGAGGTCAGCACCAATGAGGCCTACATCGTGAGGCCAGAGGGTGAGCCGCGATTCCGCGTGGTTGCAGTCGACCTCGGCATCAAGTCCATGACTCCGGCACGGATGGCAGAGCGTGGTTTGGAAGTTCACGTTGTGCCGTCGACGATTTCCTTCGCCGAGATCGAGGCGCTGCAGCCGGACGGTGTGTTCTTCTCAAACGGCCCCGGCGACCCGGAAGCCGCTGACCAGCAAGTTGCCCTCCTCAGGTCTGTACTGGCGGCCCACATCCCGTATTTCGGCATCTGCTTCGGCAACCAGCTCTTCGGTCGGGCGCTTGGCTTCGGAACGTTCAAGCTGGGCTACGGGCACCGCGGCATCAACCAGCCGGTGATGGACCTCACCACCCACAAGGTGGAGGTCACAGCCCACAATCACGGGTTCGCAGTCACCGCTGCGCTCGGGGAACGGCACCGCACGCCGTACGGCGTCGCCGAGGTCAGCCACATTTGCCTCAACGACAACGTGGTCGAGGGCTTGCAGCTCACTGATGAGGACGGCATGCTGCTGGCGTTTTCGGTG
This sequence comes from Actinomycetota bacterium, assembly GCA_046723505.1. Lineage (GTDB taxonomy): Bacteria > Actinomycetota > Actinomycetes > Propionibacteriales > Propionibacteriaceae > Microlunatus. The sequence goes on along the minus strand of JBKOUS010000101.1, from coordinate 12,677 downwards.
CAGTACCACCCAGAAGCCGCCGCCGGCCCACACGACGCCAGCTACCTCTTCGACAGATTCGCCGCGCTGATGCGCGATGGGCGGCTTCGTCGAGAATCGGCAGGTGCGTAATGCCGAGACGGCATGACATTGAATCGGTCCTCGTCATTGGATCCGGACCGATCGTCATTGGGCAGGCGTGCGAGTTCGACTATTCCGGTACTCAGGCCTGCCGGGTGCTGCGGGACGAGGGCTTCCGGGTGATCTTGGTCAACTCCAACCCGGCGACGATCATGACTGATCCGGAGTTCGCGGACGCGACCTACGTCGAGCCCATCACCCCGGAGTTCGTCGAGATGGTCATCGCGAAGGAGCGACCGGACGCCCTACTGGCAACACTCGGTGGCCAAACAGCGCTGAACACGGCGGTGGCCCTCCATGAGAATGGCGTTCTCGAGCGCTATGGCGTGGAGCTGATCGGTGCCTCTATCCAGGCAATTCAGCGCGGCGAAAACCGCGAGCAGTTCAAGGCGATCATCGAAGGACTGACAGCTATCCCGGGCGGTGCCGCAGAGGTGGCGCGAAGCCGCATTTGTCACTCGATCGAAGACGTGTTGCGCGCTGCGGATGATCTTGGTTACCCGTTGGTGGTTCGGCCCAGCTTTACCATGGGTGGCGTGGGCTCGGGTCTCGCCTACGACGAAGCTGATCTTCGTCGGATGGCCGGCGGGGGCCTGTCGGCCAGCCCCACCAGCGAGGTGCTGATCGAGGAGTCGATCTTGGGCTGGAAGGAATACGAGCTCGAGGTCATGCGGGACAAGGCCGACAACGTGGTGATCGTCTGCTCCATCGAGAACTTGGACCCGATGGGGGTGCATACCGGCGACTCGATCACAGTGGCTCCCGCCATGACCCTCACCGACCGTGAGTACCAGCGGATGCGTGACGTTGCGATCGGCATCATCCGCGCAGTTGGAGTGGAAACCGGCGGCTGCAACATCCAGTTCGCGATCAACCCAGCCGATGGCCGGATGATCGTGATCGAGATGAATCCGCGGGTATCGCGATCGTCGGCCCTGGCCTCCAAGGCAACAGGCTTCCCGATTGCCAAGATCGCCGCGAAGGTCGCGATCGGCTACACCCTCGACGAGATCCCGAACGACATCACCGAGCAGACGCCGGCCAGCTTCGAACCCACACTGGACTACGTCGTGGTGAAGGTGCCGAGATTTGCCTTCGAGAAGTTTCCCTCGGCCGACTCCACGCTGACTACACACATGAAGAGCGTCGGCGAGGCGATGGCTATTGGCCGGAACTTCACTGAGGCGCTGGGCAAGGCATTGCGCAGCCTCGAGGATGCGAATGCGCCGTTCCGCTTCACAGATGACCTCACCGAGTCGGCTAGCGAGCTGCTGGAAAAGGCATGCCGGCCGCATGATGGCCGGCTGAACGTCGTCATGCAGGCCCTGCGCGCTGGCGCTACTCCGGAGCAGGTGCACCAGGCCACCAATATCGATCCCTGGTTCATCGACCAGCTGGTGCTGCTGCTGGAGATCGCCACCTTGATCAAGTCCGCACCGGAACTCAGCATCGACGTGCTGCGGACGGCCAAGCGGCACGGCTTCTCAGACGCCCAGATCGCCGGACTGCGGCACCTGAGCGAGGACGTGGTACGCGGCGTACGGTGGGCGCTCGGCGTACGGCCGGTCTACAAGACGGTGGACACGTGTGCCGCCGAATTCGCGGCGCGCACTCCATACCACTACAGCTGCTACGACCTCGAGACAGAAGTGGCGCCGCGCCAGAAGCCTGCGGTGTTGATCTTGGGCAGCGGACCAAACCGGATCGGTCAGGGGATCGAGTTCGACTACTCATGTGTCCATGCGGCGATGGCGCTGTCGACTTCGGAGGATAACCACGGGTCCGGCTACGAGACGATCATGGTCAACTGCAACCCCGAGACCGTCTCAACCGACTATGACACCGCCGATCGGCTGTACTTCGAGCCACTGACATTGGAGGACGTTCTGGAGGTGGTGCACGCCGAGCAGGGAGCGGGACCCATAGCGGGGGTGATCGTGCAGCTTGGTGGACAGACCCCGCTCCGACTCGCTCAGGCGCTAAAGGATGCGGGCGTTCCGATCGTGGGCACCAGTCCCGAAGCTATCCATCTCGCGGAGGAGCGCGGAGCCTTTGGTCAGGTTCTGGCCGAGGCCAACCTGCCGGCTCCCAAGCACGGACTGGCTCGCTCGTTTGCCGAGGCGAAGAGCATCGCCGACGAGATCGGCTACCCCGTGCTCGTGCGGCCGTCCTACGTGCTCGGCGGCCGTGGCATGGAGATCGTCTATGAAGAGTCGACGCTGTCGGCCTATATCGAACGCGCCACCGAGGTCTCACCAGCCCATCCCGTGCTAGTCGACCACTTCCTCGATGACGCGGTCGAGATTGACGTCGACGCGCTCTACGACGGCACGGATCTCTACCTCGGCGGCGTCATGGAGCACATCGAGGAGGCAGGTATCCACTCCGGTGACTCAGCCTGCGCGCTTCCGCCGATCACTCTCGGTGCGGAGGTCGTGGACCGAATTCGTTCCTCGACCGAGGCGATCGCGCGGGGCGTCGGTGTGTGTGGCTTGATCAACATTCAGTTTGCTATGGCCGGCGACACGCTGTTCGTGCTGGAGGCCAACCCACGCGCATCCCGTACGGTGCCCTTCGTATCCAAGGCGACGGGGACCCCGCTCGCCAAGGCCGCCGCCCGCGTCATGCTGGGCACCACCGTCCAGCAGCTGCGCGCCGAGGGGCTGCTGCGAGCAACCGGCGATGGCTGCAGTGAGAACTCATCGTCACCGATCGCGGTCAAGGAGGCGGTGATGCCCTTCAACCGCTTCCGCACCGTTGAAGGGATTTCGGTCGACACAGTCCTCGGTCCGGAGATGAAATCGACCGGCGAGGTCATGGGCGTCGATCTCAGTTTCGGCACGGCCTTCGCCAAGAGCCAGGTTGCCGGTTTTGGCCCGCTCCCCACCAAGGGCACTGTCTTCATCTCGGTGGCAAACCGCGACAAGCGATTCGTGATCTTCCCGGTGAAGCGCCTCGCTGATCTTGGTTTCGAGATCCTGGCAACCGAAGGAACAGCGTCGATGCTGCGTCGTCATGGAGTCGTAGTGACCACGGTGCGCAAGTTCAGCCAGGGCGTCGGGCCGGACGGGGAGAAGACAATTGTGCAAGCCATCCTGGACGGCCAGGTAGACATGATCTTCAATACCCCGCATGGGCTGAGTCCGCACGGACGCCCTCGTTTCGACGGCTACGAGATTCGCACTGCGGCGGTGCTCCGCAATATCCCATGCGTCACCACGGTGCAAGGCCTCGCTGCCGCCGTACAAGGCATTGAGTCGATCATCGCCGGCAATGTGGGCGTACGGTCCCTGCAGTCGTGGGGCAGCATCGATGCTTCTTGAGCTGTCTGCAGCGTGATCATCGATCTCGGTTACCGCGGCGTGCTGCGACCGCTGCTGTTCCGGGCATACGGTGGCGACCCGGAGCGCGCTCACGAGCAAACCCTCACCGCAATCGGTCGGATCGGACGGCGCCGACCGGCGCTAGCCGCCCTTGCCAGGCTCTGCGCCAGGCACCGTACGCCGGTCACCGTCGCCGGCATCCAGTTCCAGGGCTTGGTCGGGCTCGCCGCTGGGATGGACAAGGACGGAGTGGGCATCAGGACCTGGGGCTCCCTCGGTTTTGGTTACGTCGAGCTGGGCACAGTGACCGCGCAGCCACAGCCAGGCAATGACAAGCCCCGGCTGTTCCGGCTGCCCGAGAGCGGCGCGATCATCAACCGAATGGGCTTCAACAATCTGGGTGCGGCGGCCTTGGCAGAGCGGCTGGCAGCTGCCGAGGTCAGCCGGGGCAATCTGGCGGCGGGCATCCCGGTCGGCATCTCCATCGGCAAGACCAAGAAGGTGCCGCTGGATGAGGTCGTCGAGGACTACCTGTCCTCACTCCGTACGGTTGCTCGATACGCGGACTATCTCGCCATCAATGTTTCCAGCCCCAACACCCCGGGACTGCGATCCCTGCAAGATGCCCGGGCGCTGGCGGAGCTGATTTCAGCACTGGTGAATGAGGCATGGCGGCTCGCCGCCGGCGCTGTACCGGTGCCGATCTTCGTCAAGCTCGCTCCTGACTTGACGGAGTCGGCACTGGAAGAGGTCGTGGGCGTGTGTACCGAGGCCGGCGCCGAAGGCCTCATTGCCACCAATACGACGTTGGGACGCGATGGCATCCCAGCCGACGAGCCGCTGGCCGCCGAAGCCGGTGGCCTGTCCGGAGCACCGCTAAGCAGACGTGCTCGCCAAGTGGTGCGCTTCCTAGCAGACCGCACCACGCTGCCGATCATTGGCGTCGGAGGCATCATGAGCGGCGACGATGGCCAGGCGATGCTGGACGCAGGGGCCAGTTTGTTGCAGATCTACACCGGCTATGTCTACCGCGGTCCTGCGCTGGTTGCCGATCTGAATCGGCTGGCGGCTCCGGGCGCATCGGAAGGAGCACCCGATCAGCTCCTACGGTGAACGCCTCGCGGCTCTCACATCCGAACGCGGCCCGCTTTGCGTGGGTGTGGATCCACACCCCAGCCTGCTGGCCTCCTGGGGCCTAGCCGCCGATGTGCAGGGCCTGGAACGCTGCGCTCGTGGCATGATCGAGGCACTGGGTGGGATTGTGCCGGTCTTCAAACCGCAGTCGGCGTTCTTCGAGGCGCACGGTGCGGCCGGAATTGCTGTTCTGGAGCGCACTCTGGCCGACATCAAGGATGCCGGAGCCATTTCGCTGCTCGATGTGAAACGGGGTGACATCGGGTCAACCATGGACGCGTACGCGGCGGCCTATCTCAGCGATGGCTCACCGCTGGCCGCCGACGCTGTGACGCTGAGCCCGTACCTGGGCTTCGGCTCCCTGGACGGCGCGATCGAGCTGGCCGATCGAAGTGGGCGCGGGGTCTATGTGCTCGCCCTGACCAGCAATCCCGAAGGTGTCCAAGTCCAGCACGCTCGGTCAGCCGATGGTCGCACCGTAGGCCAGATCGTGATCGATGAGGCGGCCGGCCGAAACGCCACTCGCTGCAAGCCAGGCGCCAGCCTCGGCCCGGTCGGGGTCGTGGTTGGCGCGACCATCGGACCGACGGCGACTGACTTCACATCCCTCCGCGGATCGATCCTTGCCCCTGGTATTGGAGCACAAGGCGGCACTTCTGCTGATCTCCCTGCGGTCTTCCATGACGCAATCCGATTCGTGCTGCCGGCCACCAGTCGCGAGGTCATGTCGGCAGGTCCAACACCAGCTGGCCTACAGGATGCTGCGACACGGATGCTGGGCGAGATGAAAGCAGTCCTCGGGTTGAGGTAAGTTCTCAAATCTCCGACTGATTCGCCGCAGAATGGCGGATCCCAACTAGTTGCACTGCGAGCGTTGGTCGCGCGAGCAGTGCCCAAGAAACTGCCTGGCCGCCAGATGAGGACGCGAGCTGTGACGATTCCCCCTTTGAGCGACGAACAGCGCCAGCAAGCGCGGCATGCCGCGACGGAGGCTCGACGCCGTCGCGCCGAGATCAAGCAGGCTCTCCGCTCCGGCGAGCGCAGCCTCGCGCAGGTGCTGGACCTTGCTGAATCTGACGATGTCATTGCGCACGCCAAAGTCATCGATGTCTTGAAGGCCTTGCCTCGAGTAGGCGCGGTCCGTGCAAGCAAGGTCATGGAACGGCTGGATATCGCAGCCAATCGCCGGCTACGGGGCTTGGGCAAGCACCAGACCGCCGCCCTGATCGCCGAGTTCTCCGACCGGTCCACGCCGCCCGCCCAGTCGTGACGCCAGCACGTCTCACCGTGGTCTCGGGTCCGACTGCGGTGGGCAAGGGAACTGTCGTCGCGCACCTCGCCGAAGAACATCCGGAGATCTTCGTTTCGGTTTCGGTCACCACCCGACCGCCACGGCCAGGTGAGATCGACGGCGTTCACTACCACTTCGTCTCTGCTGCTGAGTTCGATGCGCTCATCGCCGAGGATGCACTGCTGGAGTGGGCGACTGTGCACGGTGTCCACCGCTACGGCACGCCACGCGCACCCGTTGTGCAGGCGATCGCTCAAGAGCGTCCCGCGTTGCTGGAGATCGACTTGCAGGGGGCACGCCAGGTACGGGCCAGCTGGCCTGACGCTCGGTTTGTGTTCTTGGCACCGCCCTCGTGGGAGGAGCTGGTACGCCGACAGTTAGGGCGTGGGACGGAGTCGACCGTGCAGCGGGAGCGGCGGCTGGAGACTGCGCGAGCCGAGATGGCGGCTCAGGCCGAGTTCGACTTCGTGGTGGTCAACGGTGAAATAGGCCAGGCGGTGAAAGACTTGGTAGCCTTGCTCTGTCTGTAGCCTGCAGGCACTTTGGTGTGTGCCGATTCAGTGATTCTGATTTGGTGCATCTGTGCGGCGGCTTGTTACCCAAACCGAAGGTTCATACGTGTCTGGAAAGCATCTGCTTGCTGAGGGGATCACCAATCCACCCATCGACGAGCTCCTGACGAAGTCAGATTCCAAGTACAAGCTGGTCTTGTTCGCGGCGAAGCGCGCTCGACAGATCAACGCCTACTACTCTCAGCTCGGCGAAGGCCTGTTGGACCACGTTGGCCCGCTGGTCGAGACCACGGTGCAAGAGAAGCCCCTCTCAATTGCGCTGCGCGAGGTCAACGAGGGCAAGCTCACGTGCACAGACGTTGACCCTGAGGCGTCGGTGGACTCCGACACCGACTCGCCCTTCGAGACTGCTTGAGCATCCGCCGCCGGTGACCAACAGGAGGGCGCGATGAGTCGCATCGTCCTCGGGGTGTCTGGCGGAATCGCCGCGTATAAAGCGTGCGAACTCTTGCGCCGGCTGCAAGGTGCGGGCCATGAGGTCATTGTGATCCCGACCGCGGCGGCGCTGGAATTTGTCGGCGTAAGCACCTGGGGTGCGTTGTCCGGCCGACCAGTGCACACCTCAGTCTTTGACGACGCGCACCTCGTGCCACACGTCAAGCTCGGGCAGGAGATCGATCTGGTATTCGTTGCCCCTGCCACCGCCGATCTGCTCGCGCGGGCCGCGTCAGGACGCGCCGACGACCTGCTGACCAATGTGCTGTTGACCGCGCACTGCCCGATTGTCTTTGCTCCCGCCATGCACAGCGAGATGTGGTTGCACGCTGCAACGCAGGCCAATGTCGAGACGCTCCGGCGCCGGGGAGCTGTCGTCGTACGACCAGACACGGGACGGCTCGCCGGGCCCGACGCAGGACCAGGACGGCTCCCTGATCCCGCCGAACTCTTTGCGGTCGCGGTCGCTGTGTTGGCCGACCCGAGCATCGCGGTACGCGCCGCCGGCCAGGACATGGCGCGCCTCAAAGTCGTTGTCAGCGCCGGGGGCACCCGCGAACACTTGGATCCGGTGCGTTTCATCGGCAATTCCTCCTCAGGCCTGATGGGATGGGCGCTCGGTCGTGCTGCGGTACTGCGCGGTGCCGACGTGCGCCTGGTTGCAGCGAATGTCGGTCTGCCCGCTCCGCCGGGCACCGAGGTTGAGGCGGTGAGCTCGACGGCTGACCTGGCACAGGCCATGGCGGTGGCGGCCAAGGACGCCGACATCGCGGTCATGGCGGCGGCACCCGCCGACTTCGCACCGTCCAGCACCAGTGAGACCAAGATCAAGAAATCGGCCGACGGAGGTCTGGAGCTGAAGTTGGTGCAGACTACCGACGTGCTCGCCGGTCTGGTGGCGGCTCGGACCGACGCTCGCCAGATCTTGGTTGGCTTCGCAGCGGAGACGCCGAGTGCCGGGGAGACACTGCTTGACCTGGGCCGCGCCAAGCTCGCGCGTAAGGGCTGCGACTTATTGGTTCTCAACGAGGTCGGCCGCAATCTGGTCTTCGGCCAGCAGCAGAGCCAGATCACTCTGCTGACCACCGAGGGCGCGACTGGACCATTCACTGGGAGCAAGGACACGCTTGCGCATCAAATTTGGGACGAGGCCGTGGCGCAGCGGGCACGCCGGTAGGTTCTCATCTCATGATTGGCAGACTTTTCACCTCGGAGTCGGTAACGGAGGGGCACCCGGACAAGATCGCTGACCAGATCAGCGACTCGGTGCTCGACGAACTGCTGCGTCAGGATCCGAACAGCCGAGTGGCGGTGGAATGTCTGGTAACGACGGGGCTCGTTGTGGTCGCCGGCGAGGTCACCACCGAGTCGTACGTGGAGATCCCACGCGTCGTCCGCGAGCGGGTCATCGGCATCGGCTATGACTCCTCAACCAAGGGCTTCGATGGTGGCTCGTGCGGGGTCACCGTCGCCATTGGCCAACAATCACCCGACATTGCGCAGGGTGTCGACACAGCCTTTGAAAGCCGCACCGGTGAATCCACCGATGTGCTCGATCTGCAAGGCGCCGGGGACCAGGGTCTGATGTTCGGTTACGCCTGCAGCGAAACTCCGTCATTGATGCCGCTGCCGATCGACTTGGCGCATCGGCTGGCGGAACAGCTCGCCGCAGTACGCAAGGACGGCACGATGCCGTACCTGCGGCCAGACGGCAAAACCCAGGTGACCATCGAGTACGACGGCGATCGCCCAGTGCGCCTGGACACCGTAGTCCTCTCGACCCAACATGCCGCCGACATCGACTTGGAGGCACTGCTGGCGCCCGACGTCCGAAAACATGTCGTGGACCCGACCCTGGAGCGATATCAGGTCGATACTTCGGACTATCGGCTGCTGGTGAACCCCACCGGACGCTTCGAGATCGGCGGGCCGATGGGGGACGCTGGGCTCACCGGACGCAAGATCATCGTCGACAGTTACGGTGGAATGTCGCGACACGGCGGTGGGGCGTTCTCCGGAAAGGACCCGTCGAAGGTTGACCGGTCCGGCGCGTACGCGATGCGATGGGTGGCCAAGAACGTGGTAGCGGCCGGGCTCGCCGACCGCTGCGAGGTTCAGGTGGCGTACGCGATCGGCAAGGCCCATCCGGTTGGGTTCTATGTGGAGACCTTCGGCACTGAGCGGGTGCCGGTCGAGCAGATCCAGCAAGCGGTGCTCCAGGTGTTTGATCTACGCCCGGCCGCCATTATTCGGGATCTCGATCTCAAGCGACCGGTCTACGCGCAGATGGCGGCGTACGGACACTTTGGCCGGGAGCTGCCCGGGGTCAGCTGGGAGAACATCGACCGAGCCGAGGCGCTGGCGGCGGCGGTACGCGGCTGACCTCAGCCACCCGTTCCAGCCTCGAGTGTCGGAGCTTGCTGCCTATCATCTGGTGTGCCCGAGCCCAGCCAACCCGCACTCCCGGTTGCCAGGGTGGCTGTCGACATTCCGCTGAGTCACCTGGACCGTCCCTTTGACTATGCAGTGACGGCTGAGCAGGATTCCGCTGCGATACCCGGCGCTCGGGTTCGGGCGCGCTTCGCCGGTCGCCTCCGGGATGGATTCATTCTCGATCGGGTTGCAACCGCTGATCATGAGGGAGTCCTGATCCCCCTGTCCAAGATCGTCTCCAGCGAGCCGGTGCTCACTGCCGAGATCGCGAAGTTGATCAGGAAGGTTGCCGATCACTACGCCGGGACCTTTGCCGACGTGATGCGTCTGGCCGTGCCGCCGCGACACGCCGCGACAGAGCAGGCCGACCGAGGCAAGACCCGGTGCTCGTTGCCGGGTGATCATCCAGCTGGACCGTTGGTCGACTATCCAACAGGTCCAGGGTTCCTGGCGGCACTGCGGGACGGGGGGCGCCCGCGGGCCATGTGGCAAGTCACCCCGAGCGCAGCGCCGAGCGGTGACTGGGCTCTCGGCCTTGCCACGGCGGCGCGCGCCTGCGCCGAAAGCGACCGTGGCGCAGTGATCATTGTGCCGGACCAGGCTGATCTTGATCGACTCGGCGAAGCCTGTACGCAGGTGCTCGGTGCGACAGGCTTCGCGGTGCTGGTGGCCGAAGCCGGTCCGGCCGCGCGCTATCGGGCTTTCTTGAGAGCTCTGCGCGGAGAAGTGCGGGTGGTGATCGGCAACCGCGCCGCCGCGTACGCACCGGTTCGTGATCTCGGTCTGGTTGCGCTTTGGGACGATGGCGACGACTTGCTGGTCGAGCAGAGGGCTCCCTATCCCCACGTGCGCGAGGTGCTGGCCCTGCGTGCTGCCAGCGCACAGGCCGGTGTGCTGTTTGTGAGCTATGCCAGAACTGCCGAGCTGCAGGCCTGGGTGGAGCACGGCTGGCTGCGAGAGCTGGCCGATCACCGTGCATTTGTACGGCATACCGCACCGCGGGTGAAGGTAACGGCGGACTCCGACTTCGCGCTGGAACGTGACCCAGCGTCTCGTGCGGCCCGGTTACCGCACGAGGTGTTTGAAATGATGCGAGCGAGCCTGCCGCAGGGCCCAGTGCTGGTCCAGGTGCCTCGCGGGGGTTACCTCGTGGCCCTCCTCTGCCAAGGCTGTCGGGAGCCGGTACGGTGTCGGTTTTGCGGCGGCCCGACCAGAGTCCCAGCCAGTGGGATTGCCGAGGCGGAGGTTGCTGGAGTGAGCTGCGCCTGGTGCGGCAGACCGCAGATCGACTGGGTATGCCCGATCTGCGGCTCCCGTCAGGTACGGGCGCCTATCGTCGGCGCCGAAAGGACGGCTGAAGAGCTGGGCAAGGCCTTTCCTCAGACGGCCGTTAGGCAGTCGGTCGGCGGGCTGCGGATCGCCACGGTGACAGACACCTCGGCGATCGTGGTGGCTACGCCTGGCGCCGAGCCGCAGGCGGCCGGCGGTTACGCCGGCGCCGTGCTATTGGACACCCCGTTGTTGCTGCTCCGCCAGGATCTACGGGCAGCCGAGGAGGCGTTACGTCGCTGGTTCAACGTGGTTGCGCTAGTACGAAGCGGCGCCGACGGTGGTTCGGTCATCGCGGTCGGGGAGAGCTCGGGACGGGCGCTGCAGGCCCTGGTCCGCATCGATCCCGGCGGATTCGCCGCGCGTGAGCTGGCTGAACGAGCCGCCGCACGCTTTCCGCCCGCGGTCACGCTGATCACGGTTGAGGGTCCACCGGAGGCCTTGGATGAGTTCAGCTCGCTGCTTCAGGCATCGCAGCACACCGAACTGCTCGGTCCGGTGGAGCCCGCTCTGCAGGGACCCTCCACCGACGGCGGCTCAGGAGCGGTCATCCAGCGCCTGACCATGCGCGCTCCGCTCGTTGAGGGTGCTCAGCTGGTGCGCGCGACGAAAGAGGTTACTGCCATCCGGAGCGCGCGGAAGAGCAGTGGCTCACTCCGGATCAGGGTGAATCCAGCCGACCTGAGCTGACCAGCATTTCACTTTTCTGACGGCCGTCAGGAGAGTGATACGGTCGAGGGCAACGAGCGAATCGTTCGCGAGCGTCGGGTAGAGCGGCCGCGGCTGCTGTCTGGACGATCGAGCAGGCACGGTTGGCAGGGTGTAGAGCTGGGAATCCGCTGGGCACGCCGTGTCTGCGAGGGAGGAAGACAGCAGCCTTTTGCGCACGCTCGGGCGCGAGCGGACAGAGTGAGGAGCGCCAGATGAGCGTGCGTGGAGGGCTCCGGCCCATCGACGCGGGGGTGCATACCGACTTCCGGGAAGCAATGAGCTACGCCGACTACCTGGAGCTGGATACGCTGCTGGCCGCGCAGCACCCCAGGAGCGAGCCACCACATCACGATGAGTTGCTGTTTATCGTGCAGCACCAGACCACGGAGTTGTGGCTCAAGCTGATCCTCCACGAGCTGCGCGCCGTACGTGACTACCTCGATGCCGACCTGGTGCACCAAGCACTGAAGTGCCTGGCCCGCGTCAAGCACATCCAGCGCACGCTAACCGAGCAGTGGTCCGTGCTGGCTACCCTGACCCCGAACGAATACGCCGAGTTTCGCGGGACGCTCGGCACCGCGTCAGGCTTCCAGTCCGCGCAGTACCGCGCCGTCGAGTTCATCCTGGGCAACAAGAACGAGCACATGCTCAAGGTTTTCGCCTCTGACGAGGCCGCGTCCGCGATGCTGTCGGAGCTGTTGGATCAGCCATCTGTCTACGACGCCTTCCTGCGTTTTCTTGCTCGCCGCGGGCTGGACATCCCCGACGAGGTGCTGCAGCGTGACGTGCGGCGACCGTGGGTCACGCAACCGGCGTTGATTCCGGTCTTCCAATCGATCTACGGCGCCGTCGACCGCGCCTTCGACCTCTACGAGGCATGCGAGTGCCTGGTTGATCTGGAGGACAACTTCCAGTTCTGGCGATTCCGTCACCTGCGAACCGTTCAGCGCACGATCGGCTTCAAGGCCGGCACGGGCGGCTCATCTGGGGTGCGCTTTCTCCAGAAGGCGCTGGACCTGACCTTCTTCCCCGAGCTCTATGCCGTGCGGACCAAGATCGGCAACTGACCGTGCGGTTTGCTGTTGACGAGCTATGGATCGGCCAGCGACTCGGACCGACTCTCATCGAGCAGGTTGACGATGAGTTGCGGCCGGTCGGGTTCGGTCTTGCGGCTGTGCAGCGGGCGAGGGTACCGAAGCTTCCTGGTGCGCTCATGCCTGGCGTGGTCGACCGGCATGTCCACCTTGGTCTGGTGGACGGAGCCGCATTGGCGAACACCGCAGTTATTGAGGTCCACGATCTGGGCTGGGTACCGCGCATCGCACGCGG
>JBKOUS010000175.1:0-10038 GCA_046723505.1 Actinomycetota bacterium | reverse complement strand
TCCCCGGATCCGGGCAGTTCAGAGCGGAGAGCGCTGATGAGTCTACGTGGTTTGAGTCCTCGATTTTGGGTGGCCGCCTCGCTGGTCGCCTTCGTGATCCTGGTCGCGTTGATTGGACCACTGATCGTCTCGACCAGCCCGGATGCCACGGTCGGCGGGCTTTACGACAAACCGCGGTGCTGCGGCGCGCTCATCCTCGGCGCAGACAACGAGGGCCAGAGCGTGATCGCCAATCTTGTCTACGGCACCCGGACCTCACTGATTGTCGGGCTGATCGCGGGACTTATTGGCACCGCCATCGGTCTCGTTGTCGGTCTAGTTGCCGGCTACCGCGGCGGCTGGGTAGACGATGTGCTTAGCGCCATTGTGAACGTCGGCCTCGCCATCCCGGTGATCGTGATGGTGATCTTGGTCTCGGTGTCACTGCCGCAACGCAACCTCTATACGTTGGCTCTAGTGATCGGGTTTTTCGGCTGGTTCTGGGTGGCTCGCGCCGTACGCGCGCAGTCCAGCAGCATCCGAACCCGCGAACACATCGACGTGGCCAAGCTCTCCGGAGCCGGATTCTGGTCAATCCTGCGCCGCGATGTCCTGCCTTACCTACTCTCGTATGTCGTTATGGCCTGCATCCTGCAGATCTCCGGTGCCATCTTGTTCGAGTCCACGCTGAGCATGCTCGGCTTGGGCGCCTCGAACACGACTAGCCTGGGCACGATGCTCTATTGGGCCATCCAGTGGGGGTCGGTGCGGACCGGAGCCTGGTGGGCGTTCGTCCCACCGACGCTCATGCTGACCTTGATCGTTTTCTCGTTACTGCTGTTGCAGTCCAGCCTCAACGAGGTGTTCAACCCGCGGCTGCGTCGGGGGCGGGCCGCCCGCAAGAGGGCTAAGGACGAAGGCGAAGAGCTCGAGGAAGTGACGGTCGAGGGCGAGGACGCCGGTCCGGTCGGGAGCGGTGGCTTCTTGGAGACGCCGGTTTCGGCAGGACGTGGGGAGACACGCTGATGGGCACTCTGGTCAATGCGGAGAACATCCGTGGGGTCTATTACACCGAAGGCAAGGATGTAATAGCCGTCAACGATGTGTCGATCAAGATCGAGGAGGGCGAGGTTCTCGGCCTGGCTGGCGAGTCTGGCAGCGGCAAGACCACACTCGGCTCGATTATCTCACTCATCGCTCGACCGCCGCTGCATGTGGAGCACGGGACGCTGGAGATCGACGGCCAGGTCCAAGAGCTCGGTGGCCATGCCAAGATCCCGCGTACCTGGCGTGGGGCGGTGGTGTCCATGCTGCCGCAGGGCGCGATGAACTCGGTCAGCCCCACCAAGCGGATCCGCCACCTGGTCTACGACGTGATGCGGTCACACGAGGGAAAGATCTCCAAGGAAGAGGCACTCGACCGGGCTCGGGACCGGCTTACCACGTTGGGCCTGCCTGCCCGGGTCCTGGACGCATACCCGCATCAGCTGTCCGGTGGCATGAAGCAGCGTACAGTGACCATCATCAGCACCTTGCTCAATCCGCGGCTGTTGGTCGCCGATGAGCCGACCTCTGCGCTCGATGTGACGTCGCAGAAGATCTTAATTGAGATGCTGCTGGAGATGCTGGAGAAGAAGATCATGTCGGGAGTCATCTTCGTGACCCACGACCTTCCGGTACTGCGCACTGCGGCAAACAGGATTGCGGTGATGTACGAAGGCAAGATCGTTGAATTAGGACCCACCGAGATCGTGGTCGAAAGGCCTGAGCACCCATATACGCAGGCACTCATGAGTTCAGTGCTGGCGCCCGAACCTGCGTACGCGAATACCAGAATCGAGGGAATGAGCAGTTTCGATCGCTCCCTCTTCGACGCACCGGCGGTGATTCACTGATGGCTGAGGAGATCTACAGGGCAGAGCACATAGTCAAGACCTTCGGTCACGGCAAAAGCCAGGTCCAGGCGGTGAAGGATGTCTCATTTGGCCTTGAGAAGGGACAGGTCACCTGCATCGTTGGCGAAAGCGGTTCAGGTAAGTCAACAGTGGCCAGGATGGTGCTTGGCCTGATGCCGATTACATCGGGCAAGCTGATCTTTCAGGACAAGGACGTCACGAACCTCAAGGGACGGGCTCGTACCGAGTATTGGCGAGACGTGCAGGCAGTCTTCCAAGACCCGTTCTCTGCCTTTAATCAGTTCTTCACCGTGGGCAAACTTCTGGAACGCTCGATGTTGATGGTCGGCAAGAAGGTCGGCCAGGAGCGTCTGGAGGAGTCGCTTGGATACGTTGGCATGGACCTCAGCGTGTTGGACCGTTATCCGCATCAGCTCTCCGGCGGTCAGCGGCAGCGGGTCATGATCGCGCGAGCGCTCATGATGCAACCGGAGCTGCTGGTTGCCGACGAGGCGACATCGATGCTCGATGCATCGCTCCGGGTCAACGTCCTCAACGTCCTCAAGGACCTTCGCGACCAACTCGGCATGACCGTGTTGTTCATCACTCACGACATCGGGCAGGCCTGCTACCTGGCTGATCGAGTGCTCGTCATGGAGCACGGCGTCATGGTGGAGCAGGGCAAGACCGACGAGGTGATCTTCAATCCGCAGCACGAGTACACCAAACGACTGCTCGCCGATGTGCCGAAGCTGCACGAGGAGATCGAACTCCACGATCTGCAGGAAGAGCTACAGAAGGCGGGCGAGCTGGCCTGAGCTCGACTCGGGACGGAGATGCTGCGCACAGAATTGCGCACGGGCTGGACTGTCCGGGCTATTAGTGGCGACCCGTCAGGACGCCTGCCCGGGACCTATCGGGCCGCCGTGCCCGGCTGCGTATATACCGACTTGATGGCGGCTGGCCTAATCCCAGATCCGTACCTGGACGGGAATGAGGCCGCCCTTAGTTGGATGCACGAGATTGACTGGCGCTACGCGACAACGCCGGACGCCGATGCTCTCCGGTCGCCCAGTCCAGGCGAACGCGTCGATCTTGTCTTCGATGGCATCGACACCGTCGGCGTTGTCCGAATCGGAGCTGGTACGAACGGGGTCGAGCTGGGACGCACGTACAACATGCACCGCTCGTACCGCTTCGACATCTCGCAGCACCTGGATGGCCAATCGACCGAACTCCAAGTTGATCTTCAATCAGCCACCGCGTACGCCGAGGCCGAACAGGAACGGCTCGGGGACCGTCCCAGAGCCTACCCGGCGCCGTACAACTTCATTCGCAAGATGGCTTGCAGCTTTGGCTGGGATTGGGGCCCTGACTTTCGCACTGCTGGGCTGTGGAAGCCGGTTTGGCTGGAGCGGTGGAGCGTGGCCCGTCTGGCTCGGGTGCGGCCGGTTATCACGCTGGATCCCGCTGGCACCGGCCGCGTCGAGCTGTCGATCGAGCTCGAGCGCCTGGATCGGGACGCGTCTCTCACTCTGACCGCCGACATACTGGGTCGCCACGTCGAGAGTTCGGTCGATGTCGGCGCGGACACGGCAACGCTGGTCGTCGATGTCGCGGAAGCACCAGTGTGGTGGCCTGTTGGCTACGGTGATCAGCCGCTGGTCGACCTGACACTGACGCTTTCGGCAGCTGATCAAGAACTCGACAGGTGGAAGCGGCGGATCGGTTTCCGCACCGTCGAGTTGAACACCTCACCGGACACCAACGGCACGCAATTCACCATCTCGGTCAACGGCCGTCCGCTGTTCGTCAAAGGCGCCAACTGGATCCCTGATGATCACTTCCCTACTCGAATCACAGCTGAACGACTCCAACGTCGGCTAGACCAGGCGGTCGCCGCCAACCTGAATCTGCTTCGCGTCTGGGGCGGTGGCATTTATGAGAGCGAGGAGTTCTATCGCGCCTGTGATGAGCGAGGACTCCTTGTCTGGCAAGACTTCCTGCTCGCTTGCGCAGCATACCCAGAAGAGGCGCCGCTCTGGGAAGAAATCGAAGCCGAGGCCCGCGAGAATGTGGTGCGGCTGATGCCCCATCCGTCGCTGGTGCTGTTCAACGGCGGCAATGAAAACCTCTGGGGCGCCGAGGATTGGCATTGGAAGGAACGGCTCAACGGCCGTACCTGGGGAGCCCGGTATGCCTATGAGCTGTTCGGAAAGACCGTGGCCGAGCTTGATCCGACTCGCCCGTACAGCGAGAACAGTCCATTCTCTCCAGGCGCAAACAACCAGGTCCCGCATCCCAACGATCCGAACCATGGCACGTACCACGAGTGGGAGGTCTGGAACCGCATCGATTACACCGCGTACCGCAGCGAGATTCCGAGGTTTTGCTCCGAGTTCGGATTCCAGGCTCCGCCGGCCTGGCGCACCCTGATCGATTGGGTGCACGCTGTCGACGGCGGTTCGCTGGATACAGTGAGTGAGCCGAAGAACGATGCGAATTTCCTTCTCCATCAGAAGGCTGTTGACGGTAACGGCAAACTCGATCGAGGGCTTGGCCCACACATCGGTGTGCCCGACCAATTCACTGATTGGCATTGGGCCACCCAGCTCAATCAGGCACGTGCTGTGACGTACGCGATCGACCATTACCGGCGGTGGTGGCCACGCACGGCGGGCGCCATCGTCTGGCAACTGAATGATTGCTGGCCGGTCACGTCATGGGCTGCGATCGACTTCCAAGAACGTCCGAAGCCGCTGTGGTACGCGATCCGCCGCGCGTTCGCGCCACGGAATGTGGTCTTTGTCACCGAAAACGGCATCGTGTCGGTTGTTGTTCTCAACGACACTGACCAAGTCTGGCAAGGTGAGCTGGAGGTGAGCCGCCAAAGCCTCAACGGTGTCACGTTTGCCAAGGCGAACGTCGAGATCAGCGTCGGGCCGAGAACTTCTACTCCGATCGCCCTTGCCGCCGCGCTCTCCCAACCTGAAGATCCGAGAGCCGAGATCGTGGTGGCCCGGCTCGACACCCTAACCAGAGCGCACACCTTTGTCGAGGACATCGAGTCGGCCATGGACCCGAGTCCGCTCGACGCGCGAGTCATGCCTACCGAAGACGGGTTCGCTGTCAGCGTGACTGCCCGCTCTTTTGCTCGCGACGTCACATTGCTGGTTGATCGAGCGGCCGCCGACGCCAATGTCGACGATGCTCTGGTCACCCTGCCCGCGGGTCAGAGCACGACTTTCCGTGTTCGGACGAACGCTCGCGATCTGGAGCAGGCCCTTGATAGGCCACCGGTACTTCGGACCGCCAACGACCTCCAGCACACCCAGAGTGTTGCTAGACGGTGAGATCATCGTGCCGGCCGAACTGGCTGAGTTGCACGAAAAATACTCGGGTGAGTCTGGTCGGCTCTGGATCGCTGGATTGCCGGCAATGGCTGTTGCCGCCATGGATCGATGGGAGTTGGTCAGCGATGGCCAGGTTGCATCTGGTGCTGTTGCGCTGATCATTCCGGTCGCCCGGCGCGATGGTTCGAAAGCGGTGCTCAAGCTGCAGCCGGTTGATGACGAGACCAGCGGTGAGCCGGCTGCGCTCAGAGCATGGGCGGGGCATGGAGCGGTGCAGCTGTTGGAGCATGATCCCGGATCTGGAGCAATGTTGCTGGAACGTCTTGATGCGTCGCGAGATCTGTCAACGATGGAGGACGACCTGGCTGCCGCCAAGATCATCGCGGAGTTGTTGGTGCACCTTAACTCTGTGCCCGCACCAGCAGGGATGCGACAACTCAGCGATGTCGCAGCGGCAACCTTGGCTGAGACGCCGGACGCCATTCGTCTGGCAGCGGACCCTGCTGAGCGCCGCCTGTTGATCAACTGCACAGCCCGATTCCAGGAGTTGATCACAGATCGAATCGAGAATCGCTTGCTGCATTGGGATCTGCACTATTTCAACACTCTTTCCACACTCGGTGGCGTGGGGGAATGGAAGGCGATCGATCCGAAGCCGCTCAGCGGCGACTCAGGGTTCGAGCTGCTGCCAGCGTTGTGGAACCGTTGGGACGATCTGGTCAGGAGCGGCGACGTCGCACGCGCCCTGTTGCGCCGTTTCGATCTCATGACAGAAGTCCTCGGACTGGACCGGTCACGCGCCGCCGCGTGGACGGTGGGGCGAGTGCTCCAGAACGCCGTCTGGGATCTTGTCAGATTCCGCGAGCCGCACATCCTTCCCGCTCATCGCACAATCGCCGAGGTGCTCCTAGAGGCACGGACGTAACAGATGCGAGCAATCGTGAACCAGCAGCTCTGACAAAATCGTCGGATGCAGCGGGCCGAGCGACCGAGATTTGCAGTCGTGGAGATCGGTGCGGTTGTGGCCGTACTCGCCGCCCTGCAGTTGATCATGATCAACCGTTATGGCCCACACCGCGACGAACTGTACTTTGTGGCGGCCGGCCAGCATCTGGCGTGGGGCTATCCCGATCAGCCTTTGCTCACGCCTCTGTTAGCCCGCCTTGCGACGGAGTTGGCACCGTACAACCTCCTGGCCCTCCGTCTCCCGAGCCTGACTGCGGTGGTTGTGCTGGTAGCCTGCGCTGCAGCGTTTGCACGCCTGCTGAGCGGCGGCCGAGCCGCCCAACTGCTGACCGCTAGTACCGTGGCCGCGTCGGTGATCATTGTGACATTGGGTCATCGCCTCAGTACCGCGACCTTCGACACCCTGGCCTGGACCGCCGTGCTCCTGGTCGTGGGGCATGCTCTGCGCGATGATCGGCCGCGGCTGTGGCTGATCGCTGGTGTGCTGGCCGGACTTGGCCTGAACAACAAGACCGCGGTGGTTGTCCTACTGTTCGCGATCTTCATCGGCGTATTGCTGGTGCCGGGTTGCCGCGCCCAGCTGCGTACGCCATATCCGTGGCTTGGCGGACTGATCGCGATACTGCTCTGGCTCCCGAACTTGGGTTGGCAGTTCATGCATGGCTGGCCGGTGTTGGCGCTTGGGGCCGACATTTCCGAGGAGTTCGGCGGAGTGGCCGGCCGGTTAGGTCTGCTGGCGCAGGCGTTGGTCATGTTCTCCCCGGTGATTGCCGTTGTGTGGATCTACGGTCTGGTTCAGCTATTTCGGGAGCCTGACTGGGCAAGGCTGCGTCCGATCGCCTTCGCCTTTCTGGTGGCAACTGCTGTCTTTGTCATCGCTGGAGGAAAGGGCTACTACCTCGCAGGAGCGATCGTTCCGCTGGTGGCCGCCGGCTGCACGGCGCTTGCCGCACGCTGGTCTGTTCGCCGACTCGTCGCGGCTGGTGTGGTCTTAGCGGTGTCCGCTGCGGTGGCCTGGCCGGCTTTCGTACCGGTGCTGCCGGCTCGCACGTACGCGGCCTCCTTCTATCCCGTCCTCGACTCCGACCAGCTCGAAACGATCGGTTGGCCCGAGTTGGCTGGTACTGTACGGGCCACGGTGGACTCGCTACCTGCGGACCAGCGGACCAGCGCGGTCGTGTTCACCCGCAATTACGGCGAGGGCGGCGCACTCGATTGGTACCGCCTTCGACGCCCGGTGTTCAGCGGTCACAATGCCTTTGCAGACTGGGGGCCGCCACCCGAGGGCGCAGACCCGGTGATTGTCGTCGGTCTCGCCGACCCAGCTGCGAACTTCTCCGATTGCCACGTGGCCGCGATGATCAATAACGACGCGGATGCCGAGAACGAGGAGCGCGGTCGGCCCATTTGGGTCTGCTCAGCACCGCTAGGTGGCTGGGCCGAGCAGTGGCCACGTCTGGTCCATCTCGACGCCTGAGCCGAGGCTACCGCGGAGTGCCCAGAGATACCGATAACCTGCGGGCATGGCGACCGTGAGCCTGCCTGGCGGACCAACGCTGAACTACCGAGAGTGGGGTCGGCCGGACGCTGCAGTGGTGCTGTTGCTGCACGACTTGACCTCATCGAGCGAAAGCTGGCGGCACGTCGCACCCGAACTCGGGGAGCACTTCCGTGTGATTGCGCCGGATGCGCGCGGGCATGGCGGCAGCGCGTGGATGCGGGATTACTCCTTCGAGTCGATGCGTGATGACGTTGCGCGGTTCATGGAGCGGGTCGGCGTTCTCGCGGCGATCGTGGTTGGGCACTCGATGGGCGCCGTCACAGCGTACGATCTGGCAGCTACCCGACCGGATCTCATCAGGCTCCTCGTGCTGGAGGAGATGCCACCGCCAGATCCGGCCAGGCCGCCGAAGCCGATACCACGGCGACCCGTTGGGGGCGCCGACTACGACTGGAGGGCCCTGATCGCGGTAAATCAGTGGCGCAACGCCCCGCCGCCTGATTGGTGGGAGCGTGGGACCCAGATCCAAGCGCAGACCTTGGTCCTAGGCGCTGCACACAGCGACCTTCCGCAGGACCGCATGGGTGAGTTGAGTCGGCGCATCCCCCATGCAACCTTCGCCACTATGAATAGCAACCATGGCGGCCACGAGGATCGCCCGAGTGAGTTCCTGCGCCAAGTCGAACCCTTCATTTCCTGGTTCGCGAAGCGCTGACTCTACTTACACCGACTTGTCAGAATCCAGTTGACCTATAGCTCAACTGGATTCTGACAAGGCGGCGTAAGCAGCTTCCCACCTATCCTTGGTGCCATGTCGGTCAAGGCTCTAGCGGCGCGTGGCAGCTCGCCCGACGGGCTGACACGTGCCCTGCGGCGCAACGGGATTCCCCGCGACCCTGACCACAACCAGCCTCTGCCGAAGCGACTGCTGAAGAACAAGCTCTTCTGGCTCACCATTGTGATGATCTTGGTGTACGCCACTATGTTGGTGCTGCTGTACCAGCAGGTCGTGCCTGATCGCGAGGTCCCCGGCGGCACGCTACCGGGGTTGGGCACCGAGTCGATCCCGATTGCGGTGAAGTACGCCGCTCTCACTGCGATCCCGCTGTCTTTGCTCTTCTTGTGGGCTGACCGATACCGGCCGCAACGGTTTTGGGTGTGGCTCATGACGTTCGGGTGGGGCGCATGCGTCGCGACCTTCATTTCCGCGCAGGTCAACACCTGGGCAGCCCAGCATCTCAGCATCATTGGTGACGGGGATCCTGCGACCGCGGCCCGAGCGGCGATCTACGTCGCTCCATTCGTTGAGGAGGCTTCCAAGGCCAGCGTGCTGTTCTGGCTGGCGATCTTGATGCGCTACCAGTGGGTGAGCCGGCTCAGCGGAATCGTGCTGGCCGGCCTGTCCGGCGCGGCCTTTGCCTTCACCGAGAACATCCTCTATTACGGTCGCGTTTACCGGTATGCCGCGCGCACCTTCGGTGAAGTTCCTCCGCTGGAGGCGCTGCAGAATCTGTTCTTCATGCGCGGAGTGATCACCTGCTTCGGCCATCCACTCTTCACTGCAATGACGGGCATCGGGCTAGCGATCGCACTGCGTTCCAAGAGCAAGATCGTCCGCGTGGTCGCACCGCTGGCTGGCTACGGCGTCGCGGTGTTCCTGCACATGGCGTTCAACACGGCAGCAAGCCTTGTTCAGGGCAGCAGCCTGCTCTTCATCTATATTGCCGTGGCGCTGCCGCTGGTCATTGGCATGATCATCTTTGTGGTCCGTCAGCTGTTCCGGGAGGGGCGGCTGATCCGAGAGCGTTTGGTTGATTACGTCCGCGTGGGCTGGCTGCCAGAAACCGACCCCCAGGCAATGTCGAGGTTGCGTATCCGGCTGCGGGCGCTTTGGTACGCCCTGTTCGCCGGTCCTGAAACATTTCTTGCGACAATTCGGATGCAACGAGCGATTACCGAGCTGGCCTACCTGCGTGATGCCCTCACCCGCGGCATCATCGACGACACCGGTCGCGTTCGGGAGAAGGAACTGCTGGCCAAGATCAGATCCATCCGCGGTAAGGCCATAATCCAGCCGGAGGGACGACTAGCCTATCCGTCCCTGCGGCGGCGGCGCACGAGTGCCCTTGCCGCGTACCCGCCGCCAAGCTATCCAGGCCCGGCCGGCCTAGGCGGCAATTACCCAGCCCCAAGCGCGTTCCCCGCGCCGACAGGCCTGCCTCAGGGCGCGCCAGCAGCGGCTTCGGTGCCCTTGGGGCATAGTGCTACCCAATACTCTGAGGTCGACCCCACCTGGAAACCGCCCGGAGAGTAGGGAGTCGCGGATGGCCGGCAGTCAGCTGAC
>JBKOUS010000034.1:0-10297 GCA_046723505.1 Actinomycetota bacterium | reverse complement strand
TGGCTGGGGCGAGCAGGTCGCCCGACGGCTGCTCGCAGACGCCGGCTTCGGTCCCGTGGTGGTTCACGACGCCCCTGGGGACCCAGGCAATGCGATCTTCGTCACGCGAGCCTGAACGGCTCAGCGGAGACCTGGCCGGTTACTGGTCACGCAGGATTGATCAAGAACATCGCCTCGTCTGTACCGTTCGCGGCGAGAACCTGGTGATCGTGCAAGCCCGCTACCACTACCGAGGGCTACATCCACCGCTGGCCCGCGTTCGGATCCGCGTTCGGATGCTCACACACAACGACGACTTCGCGCTCGCACCAGCGGCTCTGTCTGCGAGCATTGCAGCATGCACGACTCCACTGAGCCAACCACACCGACTCTGCGACAAGTGGTTCTGGACTGCGAAGATGCCCGCGCGCTTGCAGAGTTCTATCGACAGTTGTTGGGCTTTCACTACCGGTCCGGCGACGAACCACCCGCCGACGGGATGCCGGATACCCATGGGCAGGAGTGGCTGGTGTTGTGCGACACCACTGGCACAGCGCGCCTGGCATTCCAGCAGGTGCCGCATCTGCCTGAGCCGACGTGGCCTGAAGGACCGCGGCCGCAGATGCTGCACCTCGATACCACAGTGCCGACCCTGACCGAGCTCAATATTCAGCATCAACGCGCGCTAGCTCTCGGCGCCCGACTGCTCCTCGATCGATCAGAGGACGAGATTGAGCCGCTGTTCGTCTACGCTGACCCCGCAGGGCACCCGTTCTGCATCTTTGTGGCTCCTTCCTGACAGCGCTTGATCATCGCCACACGTCGGCGTGGTGGACTGACTAGCCTGGATATGCCTGCGTAGCGTGGTTCCAGCTCACCTGCTAGGAGGAGCAATCCATGGCTAGCTTCTTAAGCTTCCTGCAGAATTTCGGCCTGCTCGTTGCCAGACTGGGCCTTGGCGGAATTTTGCTGCTGCACGGCTGGATGCGCTACGACGCCGGCGTCCAGAAACAAATCGACTACCTGACTCAGTTCCGGACCCCGTACGTGGAAGTAGCGGCGTGGGGCGCAATCATCTTCGAGCTCGTCGGCGGCGTACTGCTCATCGTCGGTGCCTTGACAAGGCTCGTCGGCCTCGGGGTGCTGATCGAGCAGATCCTGATCATCGCGTACACCAACTGGTACATATGGCCGCCGACACTGCTCAACGCCGACGGCATATACAAGGGCGGCTATGAATACAACGTGGCACTTGGGCTGCTAGGCCTACTGTTGTTCGTCATGGGCGGGGGTGCTGTCTCCATCGACCGGTTGTTCCGACGTAAGAAGCCGCCTTTTGAGGAGGAAGACGACACGTTCGCGCCGCAATCCACATCACGCGCAGGCGCGTGACCAGCCCACAGAAACCCACTGACGGATTCACAGGGAAGCCATAGCTAGCGCATAGAGATTTAGTGAGATCTGGTGTCAGGCTGGGGCGCATGATTCGCACTGATGGCACCGCAGCACCTCTCACCCGACCCGACGGCACGCCCATCCGGATTCTCGCGGTCGACGATGAATCCAGCTTGACCGAGCTGCTATCCATGGCCATGCGTTACGAGGGCTGGCAGGTCTCGACCGCCGCCTCCGGTGGGCAGGCCGTGAAGGTGGCCAGGGAAACCAGACCAGATGCAATCGTGCTGGACATGATGCTGCCTGACTTCGACGGGCTTGAGGTGATGCGACGCATCCGGGCTGAGGATCCTCATGTGCCAGTGATCTTTCTTACCGCAAAGGACTCAGTTGAGGATCGCATCGGCGGACTCACTGCTGGCGGTGACGATTACGTCACTAAGCCCTTCAGCCTTGAGGAGGTCATCGCCCGGCTACGCGCGCTGCTGCGCCGGAGCGGGGCCGCGCTCGCCCGGAGCGATTCAGTCCTAGTGGTTGGCGATCTGACCCTGGATGAGGACAGCCATGAGGTACGTCGTGGCGGGGTGGAGATCCAGTTGACTGCAACCGAGTTCGAGCTGCTGCGCTATCTCATGCGCAATCCGCGGCGAGTGCTCAGCAAGGCACAGATCTTGGATCGGGTCTGGAACTACGACTTCGGCGGCCAAGCGAACGTTGTCGAGCTGTACATCTCCTATCTCCGCAAGAAGATCGACGCCAATCGCCCGCCGATGATCCACACTCTGCGGGGCGCTGGCTATGTGCTCCGCCCGGCCGCCACATGAGTTTTCAGCCCACCGGCCAACCAGGCATCGGCGTCATTGCCAATGCGCCCCGTTCGCCGGACGTGTTGCCGCGGCCCGACCCCTTCGGCCGCGGCACGCTAGGTCGCCAACTTGTCGTCAGGTTGACGGCGCTTGTTGCGTTGACCGCACTTTTGATCACCACAGCGACGGCCTTGGCCACGCGACAAGTGCTGATGTCCCAGCTCGACCGCCAGCTCGATGCAGTCACTGCGCGGGTACGCGACCCGGTCGGCAGCTACAGCCCTTCAGAACAAGATCCCCACAGCGGTCTGCTACGCCCAGGTCAGCCGATCGGTACGCTCGCGGTGATCTACGACCTTGACGGCAATGCGCAATCTGGCGGTCGGCTCACTGAGCGCGGCGCTTCCGGCCAGCACGGCGCAGCCGTCATGGCGCTTCCCGACGAGGCTGTGTCCCAACTCGCCGGCGTACCGACCGACGGATCGAAGAGCTCCATCACGCTGAGCGGACTCGGTCACTATCGAGTGGTCGGCTTCCGGATCGTCTCCGACGCGACGACCATCGGCACCCTGGTGGTTGGCGTACCGCTCAATCAGGTCGACGAAACCGTCCTCGAGCTGGTCGGCCTGGCGGCGCTGTTTTCTCTGCTGGCCGTCGCAGGCACTGTATTAGCGGCTCGCTCCTTGATCGTCCGCAGCTTGCGGCCGTTGAATCGGGTTGCAGCCACCGCCCAGCAGGTATCACAGCTGAAGCTGGATCGTGGCGAGGTCGCCCTTGCCGTGCGCGTACCGCAGGAGGATGCCAATCCTGCCTCCGAGGTCGGCCGTGTCGGACAGGCCATCAACCACATGCTCAACAACGTCGAGGAGGCCCTCGCCGCCCGGCAGGCGTCCGAGACCAAGGTCCGGCAATTTGTGGCCGACGCATCGCACGAATTGCGCAATCCGCTGGCAGCTATCCGCGGCTATGCGGAACTGACCAGGCGCGACCGAGAAAAGATCCCGACCGACGCGGCGTACGCGATGTCGCGAGTCGAGTCCGAGGCAGAGCGAATGTCCAAGCTGGTCGAAGACATGTTGCTGCTGGCGCGCCTCGACTCCGGACCTGACCTAGATCTGCAACCGTGCGATCTAAGCGAAATCGTGATCAATGCGGTCAGTGATGCCCGCGCTGCCGGCCCCGACCATGTATGGCAGCTCACGCTTCCGCAATACCCGGTGATCGCGCAGGGCGACCAGCACAGGCTCTATCAGGTGATGATCAACCTGCTGGCGAACGCGCGCACCCATACCCCTCCCGGTACCAAGGTGCATACCGGGGTTTCGGTCAATGGCACGGAAGCGATTGTCACCGTTTCCGACAATGGACCGGGCATCCCGCCCGAGGTGTCCGGCCGCGTCTTCCAGCGGTTTGCCCGAGGTGACGCAAGCCGAACGCGCGCTCCTGATGCGTCAACCGGCGGTAGCACGGGCCTCGGACTGGCCATTGTGGCGGCGGTCGTCGAAGCTCATCACGGCGCTGTCACCGTCACCAGCGAGCCAGGTCACACCCAGTTCGTCGTGCGGCTGCCGCTCGCACAGTTGGCGCCAGCACCTTATGCCGGACCGGGCCCGGGGATGCGAGCGCCGCATTGAGCGGACTCTAGGTAGGGATAACCCGATCTGAAACTGGCCCGGTAGCCTGATGGTGGCTTCGATGCCAATCGAGGAACGTAGAGGGCATGAGTGATTCTGATGTCCGCCGTGATCCGGCTACTGAAGTACTTGATCTTTATGACGTTCTTCCCCAGCGTGCCGACGCAACGCAGGAACCCGTCCGTTCCGCCGAGGATGATCCCGTGACGTCCATGATCAAAGGCACCGGGCGCAACCTGGCGGTGATCATCGGATTGTTCGCACTTTCGCTTGCTGCTTTTGTCGTCTGTACGACCCTGTTCAGCCTCGGAGTGGGGCTGCTGGTGCTGGTCGTCGGCCTGTTCATCCTGGTCGCTTGCCTCATTGTCGCCGGGTGGTCGTCGCGGATGACTATGGCGCTGCTCGGCTACGCCGGGATCACATTGCCGCCTACCCGCTATCCAGCGGCTGGACCTGGCTTCCGGGGGAAACTGCGCCGTCTGGTCTACCCGCAATCCTGGCGGGATCTGCTCCACGTCCTGGTCAACTTCGTCCTCAGCACCATCACCTTCTCCCTTGCGCTGACATGGGTCTTTGGTGGCCTCGGCGGCGTCACCTACTGGTTCTGGAGCCGCTGGCTGCCGCAGCCGACCGAGGGCCTGCCGGCCCTGCTCGGCTATCCGGGCCGCTTCGCCGAACTCACGTTCAATACCGTGCTCGGCGCACTGCTGTTGATCACGGCTCCCTTTCTGCTGCGTGGACTCGTCCGACTGCATGGGGCAGTGGCCCACGCACTGCTGGTCGACGAGACGCCAGCTCTGCGTCAGCAGGTCAGCGAGCTGACCCAGAGCCGCGCGGCCGCTGGCGAGGCCGAGGTGCACACCTTGCGACGGCTCGAGCGCGATCTGCACGACGGTCCGCAGCAACGCCTGGTCAGACTCGGCATGGATCTATCCGCCGCGCAGCGTCGGCTGGACGACGACCCCGTGCAGGCGCGTGCTCTGCTCAACGAGGCCTTGCAGCAGTCGCAGGACGCGCTCGCCGAGATTCGTACGCTCTCCCGCGGCATCGCACCTCCAATTCTGGCCGAACGAGGCCTGCACGCGGCGATCACAGCGCTTGCTGCGCGTGACACCATCCCGACCTCGGTTGAGGTCGATGACGTGCAACTGTCAGATGCTGCGCAGAACGCAGCGTACTTCGTCGTCGCCGAAGCGCTCGCGAACGTGGAGAAGCACAGTCGGGCGCGGCATGCCACGGTGGAGCTGCGCCGCGTCGGCGCTTTGGCGGTGATCAACATCACCGACGATGGGATGGGCGGCGCATCGGTTGCCAAGGGTCAGGGCTTGTCAGGTCTGGCCGACCGGCTCGCAGGGGTCGACGGGACTTTGACTGTGTCCTCTCCAACAGGTGGACCCACGCAGCTGACCGCGACGATTCCTCTGCAGCCCTCGACCTAGGTCTCAATCGCGCAGGCACCAGGTATGACAGCCTGGTGCCTGTGCGTGTGGTGGTGGCCGATGACTCCGTGCTACTCCGCGAGGGTTTGGTTCGGCTGCTGACCGAGGTCGACTGCGAGGTCGTGGCTGCCGTCGAGGACGCTCCCAGCTTCCTGCGGGCCGTCGCCGAGCGGCGGCCCGATGTTGCGATCGTGGACGTTCGGATGCCGCCGAGTATGACCGACGACGGGTTGCGGGCGGCGGTCGAGGCCCGTGCTTCCCAGCCCGACCTAGGGATCTTGATGTTGTCGGCGTATGTCGAGCTCTCCTACGCCGACGTACTGCTCTCCGATGGCCGAGGTGGAGTGGGGTATCTGCTGAAGGATCGAGTCACCTCACTCGACACGCTCGTGGATGCCCTGCGGACGATTTCCGCAGGTGGCACGGTACTCGACCCAGAGGTGATCGCCCAGCTCCTGGTCGTGAGGCGGGCCGACCCCCTTGCCGCACTCAGCATGCGGGAGAAGCAGGTACTGGCGCTGATGGCTGAGGGACGCAGCAATGCCGCTATCGCGGAACGTCTCGTGATCACCAGCGGCGCCGTCGAGAAGCACATCTCCAACATCTTCGCCAAGATCAACTTGCCGGACGTCGGCTCAGACAATCGCCGAGTACTTGCGGTGCTCGCTTGGCTTAGGTCGCGCTGACTGAGGGCGATTCCCCCAGAATCTGACGCTGGTTCGCGCGACACGCCGCACCAGCACTCCGCCGAGGCAACCAGTGTCAGTTTCTGAAGGGCTCGTCTACTGTTTCTGGCATGGCGACGGAGCGCATCGAGCTAGAGGTCGGAGATCGGGTCGTCAAGATCAGCAATCCCGACCGGGTTTACTTCTCCGCGCGTGGGGAGACCAAGCTTGATCTTGCTCGGTATTACCTCTCCGTCGCCGACGGCATCGTCAATGCCCTCTACCACAGGCCCTGCATGCTGCACCGCTTTCCCGATGGAGTCGATGGTGAGAAGGTGCATCAGAAGCGACTGCCCCACGGAGCGCCGCCATGGATCGAGACCGTCCGGGTGCACTTCCCGCGCTTCAATCGGGACGCCGACGAGCTCTGTGTGACTCATCCGGCCGATGTGATCTGGGCGGTGCAGATGTCGACCGTGGAGTTCCATCCTTGGAACTCCCGTCGCGACGACGTCGAGTCCCCCGACGAGTGGCGGATTGATCTTGATCCCATGCCAGTGGCAACTTACGCAGACGTACGGCGGGTGTCGGTGATCGTGCAAGAGCTGTTGGCCGAGCTTGGTGCGGTGGGGTATCCGAAGACTTCTGGAGGCAAAGGATTGCACATCTACGTGCGTATCCTCCCTGATCATGGACATCCCCAGGTACGCCGCGCAGCGTGGGCATTTGCCCGTGAGGTTGAGCGTCGCGCCGACGGGCTCGTGGACCTGACCTGGTGGCGCAAAGACCGGGATCCGGGGTCGGTTTTCGTCGACTACAACCAGAACGCGCGTGATCACACCATTGCCAGCGCATATTCCGTACGTGGCACGCCTGAAGGCGTCGTCTCGGCGCCCCTGCGCTGGGACGAGATCGGTGACGCCGATCCCAAGGACTTCACGATCGCCACCATGCCAGCTCGGTTCGCTGAGCTCGGGGATCTGCACGCCGATATCGACGACCACCCCTATCGACTCGATCAGTTGCTGGAATGGGCGGACCGGGATGAGCGCGACAATAAGGTCGCGCCATCCGAAGCTGAATAGCGGAGCTAGGCGAGGCTCTTGCTCGTCAGCCACTCCCCGGCAACCTGACCAGGATCCTGGTGATCGAAGTCAACCTTCTTATCCAGCTGCATCAGTTCCTCGGTGGTCAGTGCTGCCTGGACGGCCTCCAGCGCCGCCACGGCAGTCTGGTTCTCAGCCACATCGGAGCGGACCAGTGGAACCACGTTCTGCGGCAAGATCATCGACTGCGGGTCTTCCAGCTGGACGTAGCCCTTCTCGGCGATGACAGCGTCGGTGGTGAAGAAGGTCGCTACCTGGATCTTGTTCTTATCCAGATCACTGATCTTCGGCGGGTACTTGGGGTACGGGATGAATGCCTTGAATTTGGCACCGTAGATCTTTTCCAGGCCGGGGGGGCCATAGGCCCGCTCCTCAAGCTCTGGCGGCCCGCCCAATGTTGAGGTGCTGGCGATCTTCTTCAAGTCATCAAGCGATGTAATGCCGTGCTGCGCCGAGAACTCCTTGGTGACGACATAAACATCCTGATTGACCGCGGCGGAGCTCTTGAGGAGCTTGAGCTCGCTCGGTAGCACGTCCGGCAGGGCCTTTTCCACCTCCGCAGCCGTCGTCGCGGTGGCATTCGAGTCGAAGTGGGCCAACAGGTTTCCGGTGTATTCAGGTACCGCTGAGATCGACTGATCTTGGAGCGCCTTGATATAGATCTCCCGCGATCCGATCCCAAGTTTGGTCGATGACTCGACACCTTTTGCCTTCAACGCTTGCGAGTAGATCTCGGCGAGGATCTTGGACTCGGTGAAGTCAGCTGAGCCGACAACGATTGGGGAACTGGCCGGGGAAGACTCCGGGGGCTGCGTCGGACTCGCCTCGCCCAACGGGTTGGTGGTGCCACCGCAGGCGGCGAGCAGCAGGGCCGCAAGCCCCAGGCTGACGCCGAGGAGGAGTTGCTTGATCTTCATATTTTGACTTTCTCCGTCTCATTGTTCGGCAAGCTTGCCTAGGCAGCTAGGTCGAGCGCGGATTGCTGCCGCGTCGCTGATCTCTGACTCCCGGGGTGGGCATGCCGGCCGGCGAGCCAGCCAAGCGCACCGAGCAACACATCCAGGACAATAGCCAGCAAGGCAACGAGGAAGGCTCCAGCGAACATTTCGGAATAGTTACGTGTGGCGTTGCCCGTGATGAGCAGTTGCCCAAGTCCTCCGCCGCCGCTGTAGGCAGCGACGGTCGCCGTCGCCACGACTTGCAAGGTTGCGCTTTTCAGTCCCGAGATCACCAGAGGCAGAGCGAGCGGCCATTCGACCTTGGCCACGATCTGCGGGGCCGACATACCCAGCGCGCGGGCTGCATGCACGGCATCGTGATCGGCGCCACGAATACCCGCCGCCGTCGCGGTCAGGATCGGTGGCAGCGCCAGGACGGCAAGCACGCCGATAATCGGCCCGGCGCCCGTGCCGAGGAGCAGCACAACGAGGACGAGGAGACCCAGCGAGGGAAGGGCCCGAGCAGCATTGCTGAGACCGATCACCAGGAACGAACCGCGATTGGTGTGACCGATCAAGATACCGAGGGGAATTCCCACGGCTGCCGCTATGCCAACTGACGCCACGGTGTAGGCGATGTGCTGAAGCAGCAGATACCAAATCCCACCCGTGCCCTGCCAGTTGGCGGGATCGGACAGATACTCGAACAGGTTCATGCCACCGCCCGCTTCCTGAACCAGGGCAGGGCGCCGCGCTGGATGAGCAAGATCAGCGCATCGGCAATGAGGGCAAGTGCCAGTGTCAGCACCAAACCGACGATGATCGGGGTGAAGAAGTTGCTGCCGAAGCCGAGGTCGAAGAGCTTGCCAAGCGCCCCACTGCCGATCAGCACCGCAACGCTCACTAAAGCAATATTCGACACCGTGACGACGCGGAGACCAGCGAAGATCACAGGCATGGCCAGCGGCAGCTCAACCCGGAACAGCCGGCGCAGCCAGCCATAGCCAACGGCGGTAGCCGACTGTTTGACCGGTGCTGGCACTGAGCGCAGTCCGTCCACGACGCTGCGAACCAGCAGAGCAATCGAGTAGATCGCCAAAGCCACGATGATATTGATCGGATTGAGGATCTGCGTGCCGAGCATCAACGGCATCAGCACGAAAAGAGCCAATGACGGAACCGAATAGATAACGCCGAGGAAGGCGAGCAGGACGTTGGCAACCCGCCGGGTTCTGGAGACCAGATATCCAAGCGGCAACGAGATTGCGAAGGCGATGACGACTGGCACCAGGGCGAGAATGATGTGCTCGACCAGCAAGCTGCCGATCATTGACAGATTGCGTTCGATCCAAGCCCAGTCGAGGTTCACTGCAGTACGCTCGAGCCGCGGCGATGGCTGGCTTCGCCATTGGCTTTACGGCCCTCATCCTGTTCCTCAGGTATGCGGCGAGCGGCGATCAAGCGTTCCCCGTCGCGTACCGACTCGCTCTCTTCTTCGGGATTGTCCAGGTCGGCGAACCTGTCGATGCCCTTGCCACCCTGAGCATCGACCTGGGGTGGCGGAGCAACATCGCCGTGGAGGCCATTGGCGGAATTCTCATCGGGATCCGCATGCCTCACTGACTCCGGTGCAGCGAGCTGGTCATAAAGCTGGTCCCATTCGTGGGAGTGCTCCGGTTCGGCGTGTTGGTGGTTCACTTGGTCCCATTTGTGCGCCTGCGCCGGTTGTCCGTGCTGGTCGTGCACCTGCTCAGAATCGTGCGCCTGCTCTGCTTCGCCCCGCTGGTCGTGCACCTGCTCGGATTCGTGTGCTTGCTGCTGATCGGCCAGCGGGTCAGATACCTCGGTCAGTTCGAACGCCTGCCCTGGTTCGCCTTGCTGGTCGTGCACCTGCTCTGATTCGTGTGCCTGCTCCGGCTCGGCCAGCGGGTCAGATACCTCGGTCAGTTCGAACGCCTGCCCTGGATCCTCCTGCCGGACGTGCACCTGCTCTGATTCGTGTGCCTGCTCCGGCTCGGCCAGCGAGTCAGATACCTCGGTCGGTTCGAACGCCTGCCCTGGATCCGCCTGCCGGACGTGGCCCTGGTCGGATTCGTGTCCCTGCTCCGGCTCGGCCAACTGGTCGTACACCTGGGCCGATCCGTACGCCTGCTCCGGCTCGGCCAGCTGGTCGTACACCTGGTCCGATCCGTAGGCCTGCTCCGGCTCGGCCAGCTGGTCGTACACCTCGGTCGACTCGTACGCCTCCTCCGGTTCACGTACTGGCGCGGGCCCCTCCTCCGGTTCGGCCAGTTCAGAGGCCTGCGCCGCTTCGGCTTCACGAATCGAGATCGAT
>JBKOUS010000098.1:0-15772 GCA_046723505.1 Actinomycetota bacterium | reverse complement strand
GTCCTTCCAACGCTCGGTCATCTTCCGGTCGCGATGATCACCGCCGGCCTGGTCGACCGCGCCATCGACCAGTGGGAGACCGAGTTCGGCCGGTCGACGATCAAGAACACGGTCTCCGCGCTGGTCCTGGTGCTCAACGAGACGGTTCGCGACGGCATCATCCCTCGCAACCCGGCAACGGACCGAGCCCGTCGCCGCACGGTCAGCCGTTCTTCCGGCAACTCCGAACCGAGCACACCGCGTGACCTCGCTCTTCCCAACGTCGCCATCCTTGAGCAGCTGGTAGCCCGCGCCGTCGAGGCCGGCAAGGACCAATCGTGGGGCGACGTGGTGACGATCCTTGCCACGACCGCGCTCCGGATCAGTGAGGTGTCAGGCCTCCGCGTTGGTGACATCGATCTGGTCCGAGGACTTATTCACGTCCATCGGCAGACATACCCAGGCCACGGCGGCCTGGTGACGAAGGAGACCAAGGGCCGTCGACGGAGGACGGTTCCAATCATTGACCCGCTACGTCCAACGCTCGTCCGGCTGACCGCCGGCCGACGCGCAGAGGAACGACTGGTCCTTGGTCCCCGCGGCGGCGTGATCACCACCGCCACCTTGCGAGACGCGACCGGTTGGGACGCGCTGGTCACCGAGCTCGGGCAACCGGGCCTGGTCCGCCACGGCCTACGGCACACCGCCCTGACCTGGATGGCCGACGCTGGCGTCGATCTGCACATCCTGCAGCGAGTCGCCGGACATCAGGATCCGGCAGTCACGGCTCGCTACCTGCATCCCGATGTGCAGGCCATGCTGGAGGCTGGTACAGCGTTTTCGGCCTGGTGGTCCGTAGCTGGTCCGGAGCGGCCGTCGCTGGGTGTTATCGACGGTGGCAAGAATGTCGGTTGAATACGGGTCCGACTAGGTCGGATGGGATGGATCGCTTTAGTCGGGCTGGCGAGATTTGAACTCGCGACCCCTTGACCCCCAGTCAAGTGCGCTACCAAGCTGCGCCACAGCCCGTCGACCGTGCTCCAGGAAGCATCAGCCACGAGCGGGAACTCTACTACGAGGATCCGATCAGTAGGCGCTGCTACTGCGGCACAATCGGCCGCGTGACCCGTTGGATATGCCCGAAGTGTGAGCGGCAGTTCGCCTCCGCCAACCAGGCGCACGTCTGCATTCCTGGCATCACGGTCATTGACCTGCTGGATCGGCACCCGCGCTGGGTGAGTGAGATCTACGCCGCGCTCATCGAACATCTGAGCACTCTCGGGCCCGTCCACGAGGACGCCGTCAACGTGGGGATCTTTCTCAAGAGCGATCGCAAATTCGCCGAATTCCGGCCGCGGGTACGTTCCGTGCAGTTGAGCCTCTATCTCCCCTATGAGCGAAGCGATCGGCGGATCGCCCGGTCAATGCCCGCAGCGGACCGGGTAATCCACTTGATCAACTTGACGAGCGCGGGCCAGGTCGATGATCAACTTCGCGATTGGCTAACGGAGGCGTTCGACTTCAACACCGACTGAAGTGATCGATAACCATTTGGATGGCTCAGGGTGCGTCTGAGAACGGCTCGTAGCAGTCGTACGCCTCCTGCCGGATGATCTTCTTATCGAGGAAGGTGAAGATCAAAACGCTGTATGTGTGAAGGAGCTGCCCTCGGCGCAACGCGCCCGCGTCCTTCGCAAGCTCGGCATGCCATTCCGCCTGGCAGACAACTGTGTCCCCGTCTTCAATCCAACGGCTGACGTCGTACCGCTGGGAAGCCAACATCCCGGCGCCCAACTCGCTTGCCGCGATCATGCCTTCGAGACCCCGGTACCCCACACGAGGGTCCACAAGACTCGGATACTCGACCTGCTCCACATCATCATGGAAAAAACGGCGCAACTCCTCACCATGAATGCCGGACTCGAGCGCCTGCATCAGCTCGATGACGAGCGCCTGCTGATCACTGACGTGCACCTGATCGCTGGTCACTTCGCTTTCCCTTCTCCCGTGCTCGGACCTCCAGATGGAGCGGTGTGCCGCGGAAACCGAACTCCTCGCGGAGCCTGCGCTTCAAAAAGCGGACGTAACCAGGCTCGAGCTGCCCCGAAGTAAACAGCACGAAGGTCGGCGGACCGGCGCGGGCCTGCGTCCCGAACAGGATCCGCGGCTGCTTGCCGCCACGTAC
Organism: Actinomycetota bacterium; assembly: GCA_046723505.1. GTDB lineage: Bacteria > Actinomycetota > Actinomycetes > Propionibacteriales > Propionibacteriaceae > Microlunatus. The sequence continues at coordinate 13,608 of JBKOUS010000098.1, read as the reverse complement.
CGGATGGGGGTGCGCAGCCACTATCCGGCCTAGGAATGCATTCAGTCTGCCCGTTGTGATCCGGCTCTCCCAACCAGCCAGCGCCTCCTGGATCGCCGCACTAAGGCGATCAACATGACGGCCCGTCAGCGCAGAAATGTTGATCTTGGCTGCCCACTCGAACTGAACGAGCTCACGCTCGATCTCCCGCTTCAGGTAGCGGCGTCGTTCCTCGTCGGTCAGGTCCCACTTGTTGAACGCGATCACCAGCGCACGCCCGACCTCCTCCACAGATGTGAGGATCCGGAGATCCTGTTCAGTGAGCGGCTTGCTGGCATCTACCACGACCACGCACACCTCCGCGCGCTCTATGGCGCTCTGCGTACGCAGACTCGCGTAGTACTCATGGCCGGAACTCTCCTTGACCCGGCGACGGATTCCGGCGGTATCGATGAACCGATAGATCTCGCCGCCGAGCTCAACGAGCTCATCGACGGGATCCACCGTGGTCCCCGCGACCTCATCGACGACTACTCGCTGTTGTCCGGCGATCTTGTTGAGCAGGCTTGACTTTCCGACATTGGGCTTCCCGACGATGGCAACACGACGTGGACCGCGCTCGAGCTCGAGTGCTGCTCGTGGAGCATCGGGAATCGCCGCCAGAATCGCATCCAGCAAGTCACCGCTCCCCCGCCCATGCAGTGCGGACACCGAGAACGGCTCGCCGAGGCCGAGCTGCCACATGGCTGCCGCTTCCGCTTCGCTGCGCTGATCATCGACCTTGTTGGCGGCCAGAATCACGGGCTTTCCGCTACGACGCAGCACCTTTACAACAGCCTCGTCGATGTCTTGTGTGCCAACCGTGGCATCGACCACAAAAACCACGGCATCCGCGGCCGCGACGGCAAGTTCGGCCTGCTCTGTGACCTGGGCGGCCATTCCCTTTGCATCCGGAGCCCAGCCACCGGTGTCCACCAGCACAAACTGTCGCCCGTTCCACGTTGCGTCATAGGAGACCCGGTCACGCGTTATCCCGGGCACGTCCTGAACCACAGCCTCGCGCCGACCGATCATGCGGTTCACCAAGGTCGACTTACCGACATTGGGTCGGCCAACAACCGCCACCACGGGCAAGACCTGCGACTCTTCGACAGTCGCGACGTCACTCATGTTCACTTCGCTTAGGACTCTTGAGCCTGCTGGCTGCTCTCGACTACACGCTGGATGGTGCGGGCTTTGATCTTCGGTGGCCCCGGCAAGGGTAGCCCTGTCACCGCCTGCGCTGCGACCACATGTTCGGCGAGGCGTTTCCGCACGACCTCGGTCCACTCGGCGACCGCGGCCTTCCGCCGCGGCCATGGAGACCGAGGTACGTTGAATGGCTCCCCGTAAACCAGGTGGATTGGTCTCCGCAAGCGTGGCACCTGATTCTTATGCTGCCCCGGCTCCCGGGTACCGAGAATTGCCACTGGGACGATCGGCGCGCCCGAGACCATCGCAAGATATGCGGCCCCTCCTTTTGCCCACGCGACCTCGCCACCACTACGTGCTCCTTCGGGGAAGACAGCCAGCATCTTGCCGGCACGCAACACCTGAACCGCCCGCCGGATCGCCTGGGGATCGATCTCTCGACGATTCAGGGAGATCTGACCTACGTGGATGAGGAACTGGCCGATCGCGCCGCTAAAGGCCTCCCGCTTCACCATGGCAAAGGTGAGTCGCCTGGTTAGCGCAATGAGAGCCGGCCCATCCAACAAGCCGATGTGGTTAGCCGCCAAGATCACCGGTCCGGACCTCGGGATGTGCCAAGTCCCATGCACTTTCACCCGCCAGCCCAGGCGAAGCCCGAGCCGCACGAGTGGGCGAGTAAGCCGCAATACCCATTCCTTCGGAGCCGGCAGTCGATCGGTGTGCGGCAGATCGGGGCTAACCCCCTGGATCACGCTTGTCTCCGAGCGCCCGGACCGGAACGAATGTGCAGATCGCTTCGATCACCTCCTCGAGGCTAAGGTACGTGGAGTCGACCACATGTACTCCGGGAGCCGCCGATTCGAACTGGGCGACCATGGAATCGTCACGGTCCCGACGGATCACCTGATCAGTTACCGCGTCAACGTCCATCTCGTGCTCCGCGAGCTCGGCATGTCTCCGCGCAACTCGGGCGGCGGGGTCAGCGACGAGGAGAACGCGTACGTCGGCGTCTGGTGCCACCACAGTGGTGATGTCCCTCCCCTCAGCGACGATGCCACCGACTGCCTCGGCGATCAGCTTCTTCTGCCGCGCGATCAGATCAGCCCGAATCTCCAGGTTGGTCGCGACGGCGCTGACAGCGGCTGAAACCTCCGGGGCTCTGATCGCTTCGGAGACATCAACTCCATTGATTGCAATGGCCGGGCGTCGCGGGTCCTGGTCGATCTCCATCGAGGCGTGTGACAGCAGCCTCGCAACGGCAGCCTGATCCTCAAGGTCGACGCCTTCTTGCAACGCCAGCCATGTGATCGCCCGGTACATCGCACCAGTGTCCAAAAAGGCCAGGCTGAGGCGCTCTGCCACTCCTCGAGCTGTGCTTGACTTGCCAGAGCCACTGGGCCCGTCGATCGCTATGACGAGCGGCCGATTCGACTGTGTGGTACGACCCGGCTTCCTCGCAGTCTGGGACTGGTCGGACATCGCGGCCTCAGACACGCGCTTCAGAGTACCGGCCACGTGTTACGACACTGTCCAACCATGCGCGAGCATCGTCTCGACCAGCGCGTCCGCCTGCTCAGGGGCGACCGACAAGGAGAGATATCCGACCTCCCGGACCGGGTCGTGCTCGATCGAGACGTCCTCGACGTTCACCCCTGCCGCGCTGACGTCACCAAACAGTCGGGCCAGTGCACCCGGCTCGTCCGGAATCGCGACCACAACCTCGCTGTAGCGGACCGCCGCGGCCCCATGCTTACCAGCGATTTTGCGTGTTCCGGCCACCCCGCGTTCCAGCTGGCTCCGCAAGTCGTCGGTCGCCGGCGACGCCTCAACAGCCTTGATCAACATGCCGAGCTGGTCCTGCATACCGCGCAGCTCCTCCAGTACCGCTTCGGAGTTCGCTCCCACAATCTGCTGCCAGAGCACTGGATCGCTGCCCGCGATGCGCGTCACGTCGCGGAGGCCTGGGCCAGCCAGCCTGAGGTCTCCCTCTGGAATCGCAGTGAGGCGGCCCGCAATCAGCACCGACATCAAGTGTGGCAAGTGGGAGACCCGAGCAACCGCCGCATCGTGGTCGTCAACGTCCATGATCATCTCCCGGGCGCGGCAGGCACGGACTGCGGCTCGGACGACTTCCAGCGATTCGGCCGCCGATCGTCGGTGTGGTGTTACCACCCAAGTGCGGTCAACAAATAGGTCCGGATGGGCAGTCATCGGCCCTGAATGGTGGGAGCCAGCCATTGGATGTGAACCCACGTAGCGACTGAGGTCGACATCGCGCTGCCACAAAGTGTCCAGCACTCCCGCTTTTACCGAGCCGACGTCAGTGATGGTCGCGTTGGGATAGACCTGGAGGCTGTGCACCACAAGATCAGGAATGGCGCCTGGCGGCACGGCCACCACGACCAAGGCCACATCTGCAGAGACGGGAGGGTCGATGGTGCCGGCCCCTAAGCCGGCAGCGACCTTGGCGTGGCTGATCTTGTGATCACGCAGGTGCACTGCGTAGCCAGCCGTCGAGAGTGCGCACCCGATCGATGCCCCGATCAACCCCGCTCCGATGATCACGACGCGGTTGATCCGGCGCTGGTCAGCGCCGGTGGGTGACGTCGTCTCGCTCACGTGCCGGTGGGCTTCTTCGGGAGCTCCTCCGCGCCGCCAACCGAATCGCGAGTCTGCTGCGCCTTGTCGGCCTCCGTTGCCGATCCGGGCCCATCGGCGAGCAAAGCGGCAAGCCGATCACCCTTGATACGCCGGAACTTGCGCGGCATAGCCCTGGTCCGGTCGAGGACAGCGACCTCCAAGGCTTCTACCCCCAACACGCGCGGGGGCGCATTTGGGCCACCATCGGAGCTGAGCGCGCGCACGGCGAGCTGGGCTGCATCGGCGAGGCTGAGGCCTGGAGTGAATCCGCGACTGACTATCTCAGCTATGACGTCGGCCGACCCGCCCATGACGGCGAAGTTCGCTTCGTCGCCCACGGAACCGTCGTAGGTCAGCCGATAGATCTGGTCGAGCGCGCGCGTGACGCCCAGCTCGGCCACCACGATCTCCACCTCGTACGGCTTGTCACCGCCGGAGGAAAAAATTGTGCCGAGTACCTGCGCGTAGGTGTTGGCCAGTCCGCGGCCAGTCACATCCGTCCGGTCATAGCTGTAACCGCGTAGGTCGGCGTACCGGATCCCGGCTTGTCGCAGGTTCTCGAACTCGTTGTATCGACCGACGGCCGCGAAGGCGATGCGATCGTAGATCTCGCTGACCTTGTGAAGGGCCTGCGACCGGTTCTCAGCAACGAACAAGATGCCGTCGACGTAGAGCAGGACCACCACAGACCGGCCTCGGGCGATGCCTTTGCGCGCGTAATCGGCCCGATCCTTCATCTGTTGTTCGGGCGCGACGTAGAACGGGATGCTCATCGATCCGTCATCTTAGGCAAGTGGCGCTCCCGGTCCGTCCGGTCGCTGTGCGCGGCTTGCCATGACCTGGCCGATCATCTCGCCAATTCGCTCATCGCTCATGCGCTGGACACCATCGCCGGTCGCGGCAAGCACGACCGGATAGATCTTCCGCGTCAGGTCGGGTCCACCGGTCGCCGAGTCGTCGTCAGCCGCGTCGTAGAGCGCCTGGATCACCGCCATCGTCGCTTCATTCACGTCAAAGTCGGGCCGATAGAGCTTTTTCAGCGACCCCCGAGCGAAGACGGCGCCGGAGCCAACCGAGAAGTAGGCATGCTCCTCATACCGGCCACCAGTCGCGTCATAGGAAAAGATCCGGCCCTCTTGAGTTGCTTCGTCCCAGCCGGCGAACAGCGGCACCACAACGAGGCCTTGCATGGCGAGGCCCAGATTCAGCCGAATCATCGTGGCCAGCCGGTTTGCTTTGCCGACCATAGACAGCGGGGCGCCCTCGATCTTCTCGTAGTGCTCTAGCTCGACCTGGAACAAGCCAACCAGCTCAACCGCCAACCCAGCAGCTCCGGCGATTCCGATGATCGAGAACTCATCTGCCGCAAACACCTTCTCGATGTCGCGCTGCGCGATGATGTTGCCCATGGTGGCTCGCCGGTCACCGGCCACGACAACGCCACCGGGAAATGTCGCGGCGACGATCGTCGTGGCGTGCGGCGCTAGGTCACCGATCCCGGGAGCCGCCGCACGTGACCCAGGCAAGACGTTCGGGGCCACTCGTGAGGCAAAGTCAGTAAAGGAAGAAGACCCGATACGGAAAAACTCTGACGTCAGTTCAACGACTTGTCGTCCGTCGTTCACTGGCCGCCTTTCTGAACGAACGAGCGCACGAACTCCTCGGCGTTGACCTCGAGAACGTCGTCTATTTCGTCCAGCAGCGAGTCCACCTCAGAGTCCAGTTCCGCCTTATGCGCCGCATCAGCAGGCGCCAGCTCCTCGACCTCGCGATCGTCGGCTCGCCGTGCCTTACGCTGGCTCTGCTCTGACTCAGCCATACCTGCTCCTCGTCTGTGCTGGCCTCAAGAGTAACGAACACCGCCGACAAGGCCATTACTTTCCCAGCGTGTACCTGCGAGGGTCGGCTACCGACCCAGGGCTGCAAACAGCTCAGTGACGGAATCGCATTCCTCGATCATCTGGCCAACCTGTTCCCGCGTGCCTCGCAACGGGTCCAGCAGCGGCAGCCGCTGCAGCGCGGGGCGGTCGGGAACGTCGAATATCACCGAATCCCAGGAGGCCGCGACCACCGCGGACCCAAATTTCTCCATGACCTTGCCACGAAAGTAGGCCCGCGTGTCATCAGGTGGCAAGGTGCGGGCCCGCTCGATCTCGTCATCGGTGACGAGCCGCCGCATCTTTCCGTTGCTCAACAGCGCCCGGTGGAGGCTGCGGCGCGGGTCGATGTCGGCGTACTGCAAGTCGATCAGTGCCAGTTTCGGAGCGGACCAGCTCAGTCCGTCGCGCTCCCGATAGGACTCCAGCAGCTTGAGCTTGGCCACCCAGTCCAACTGGTCAGCGAGGCTGAAAATGTCGGTGCGCAAAGCATCAAGACAATCCTGCCAGCGGCTGAATATGTCCTTGGCCTCGATCCGGGCCGTCTCGGTAAGGTCTCCGGCAATCCGCTCGTAGTGATTGCGGCAAGCCTCCAGGTACACCTCCTGGAGGTCCAGGGCTGTCATGCTCGGCCCCTCGAGGAGATACAGGGGTTCGCGGACCAGCAAATCGTGGCTCACTGTCCGCATGGCCGCCACTGGCCCATCCAGCCGAACATCCGCGCCCAGCTCGCCCGCTTCGATAACCCGCAGCACCCAAGACGCGGTGCCCACCTTGAGGTAGGTCGAAATCTCCGACAGGTTGGCATCTCCGGTGATCACGTGCAGTCTGCGATGCCGACTCGCGTCGGCGTGCGGTTCGTCGCGCGTGTTGATGATCGGCCTATTGAGCGTGGTCTCAAGTCCCACCTCAGCCTCGAAGAAATCCGCACGTTGGCTGATCTGGAAGCCGGGCGTCTGGCTGGATTGACCAACACCTACTCGACCCGCTCCGATGATCACCTGCCGGGAGACGAGGAAAGCCGTGAATTGCGTCACAATCCTGTCAAAAGGTGTGCTGCGCTGCAGCAGGTAGTTCTCGTGAGTGCCGTACGAGGCGCCTTTGCCGTCGGTGTTGTTCTTGTAAAGCCGGACCGAACGTCCCAATGACTGTGTGGCGCGCTGCCCGGCGATCGCCATCACAGCCTCGCCAGCCTTGTCGTAACGCACAGCATCCAGGGCACACGTCACCTCAGGGCTTGAGTACTCCGGATGCGCATGGTCCACGTACAGCCGCGCCCCGTTGGTCAAGATGACGTTGGCCATGCCGAGATCGGTGTCAGTCAGCTGGTCCGGGTGAGCGGCGGCCCGGGAGATCTCGTAGCCGCGGATATCCCGCAGTGGAGTCTCAGTCTCGTAGTCCCAGCCGGCCGGCTGGCCTGGAGCCGACGCGCCGTACGCCTTGACGACATGGTTGGACAATTGCATCGGATGCAGATCGTCCTCCACGAACGCGTTGCCGAAACCAGCCGGCAGCGCAGACGGGCCCGGAGCTAGGGCGCTGATGCCGTACTCAGTCTCGATGCCCATGACCCGAGTGTTCAGGCGGGCAGCCATCTCCGAGCTCGCGGCAGCGGACTCATCACGATCGGCTGTGGAGGCCATGGCCTCAGCGTAGTGTGAGGTTCATGCAGATCCTTCCGGCGATTGCGGTGGACGTGATCTGCATCCTGATCTTTGCGATCGTCGGACGCAGTAGCCACCAGGAAGCGACCGACTTGCTGGGCGTGGCGCACACGGCTTGGCCGTTTCTCGCCGGCTGCCTCCTGGGGACGCTCATCGGACGCACCTGGCGGCACCCATACGCCCTTGTGTCGGGGGTGGCAGTTTGGCTGGGCACGGTCATCGGAGGAATGACCCTCCGGGTGCTCACGGGCGCCGGCGTACAGCTGTCGTTCGTCGTTGTCGCCAGCATCGTGCTGGCGCTGTTCATCCTTGGCTGGCGTGCCGGCCTCCGGCTCATTCAGCGCGCCCGGGCCAAGACCTCCCAGCCCGAACGCAAACCTGGTCTCCAGTTACCCCCGGAGAACGCCGCACCGCGTTCCCTGAGCCACCATGGGTCGGAAATTTGACGACCAGGCGACCACAGCCTTCCTGAGCGTCGGAGATCGCGCGCCGCGGAGTGCAGGAGACTTGAGCGAAACACGCTTTTCGTGTCGCTCAAGGCGACGAACGACTCGGCACGGAGCGCGATCGTGCGCGAAGGAAGGCCCTACAAATATTGCCCAGTGTTGGACACCGTGTCGATGGACCGGCCCGGTTGGGTGCCCTGCTTGGAGGAGATGAGCGTCCGGATGAAGACGATCCGTTCGCCCTTCTTCCCAGAGATCTTCGCCCAGTCGTCAGGGTTGGTCGTGTTGGGCAGGTCCTCATTCTCGGCGAACTCATCCAAGCAGGCCTGCATCAGGTGACCAATCCGCAAGCCTCGTACACCAGTCTCAAGGAAGTCCTTGATCGCCATCTTCTTGGCCCGGTCCACAATGTTTTGAATCATCGCCCCGGAGTTGAAGTCCTTGAAGTACAGGACCTCCTTGTCGCCGCCGGCGTAGGTGACCTCCAGGAACTGATTCTCCTCTGACTCCTCATACATCCGCCCGACTGTGCGGTCGATCATGGCCTGCACGCATATCTGCGCGTCATGATCGAATTCCGCGAGATCCTCCGGATGCAGCGGTAGGGTGGGAGTCAGGTACTTGCTGAAGATCTCTCGCGCGGCTTCAGCATCAGGCCGCTCGATCTTGATCTTCACGTCCAGGCGGCCGGGTCGCAGGATAGCCGGATCGATCATGTCCTCACGGTTCGAGGCTCCGATGATGATCACGTTGTCCAACCCTTCGACACCGTCGATCTCACTCAACAGCTGCGGCACGATGGTGTTTTCCACGTCGGAGGACACCCCGGAGCCACGGGTCCGGAACAGCGAGTCCATCTCGTCGAAGAAGACGATCACCGGCATCCCATCGGTTGCCTTGTCGCGCGCACGCTGGAAAACCAGCCGGATGTGCCGCTCTGTTTCACCGACGTACTTGTTCAGCAGCTCAGGGCCCTTGATGTTGAGGAAGAAGCTGCGCCCTTCCTCACCGGTTCGCTCGCTGACCTTCTTCGCGAGCGAGTTCGCGACAGCCTTCGCGATCAAGGTCTTGCCACAGCCGGGCGGTCCGTAGAGCAAGATTCCTTTCGGCGCCTTGAGCTCATGCTCGGCAAAGAGTTCCTTGTGCAGGAAGGGTAGTTCGACCGCGTCTCGAATCGCCTCGATCTGGTTACCCAGACCGCCGATCACCGAGTAGTCGATGTCGGGTACCTCCTCAAGCACCAGCTCCTCAACGTCAAGCTTCGGGATCCGCTCGTACGCGAAATGCACCCGACGGTCGATCAGCAATGAGTCCCCAGAGCGCAGATGTTGATCATGGAGCCGATGCGCGAGCCGGACGACGCTTTCCTCGTCGCCATGTCCGATTACCAACGCCCGATCGCCGCCCTCAAGCATCTCCTTGAGCAGTACGACCTCACCGACCTCGTCGAAGTCGAGGACCCTCACGACGTTCATCGCCTCGTTGACCATCACCTCCTTGCCCGGCGACAGCAACTCAAGATCAACATCCGGGCTCACGCTGACGCGCATCTTGCGACCAGCGGTAAAGATGTCTGCGGTGTGCTCCTCACGGGCGGCGAGGAAGACTGCAAAGCTGGCTGGCGGTTGCGCGAGCCGGTCGACCTCATTCTTCAAGGAAACGATTTGATCACGAGCCTCACGTAGCGTGGCTGCGAGGCGCTCGTTGTTGGCTGCGGTAGTCCGGGCATCAGAACGGGCATCGGCCAGACGCCGCTCCAGCATTGCGATGTCATGCGGATGTGTGGAGACCCGCTCACGAAGTCGATCAAGCTCGTCTCTGAGCGCACCGATCTGGGCTATCAAAGATTCGCGGTCCTCGTACGGAGCGCGATCGTGGATAGGTCCGGTCATGACACACCTCCTGTCAAGACCCTACCCGGGCTGGCTGCGCGGTCCTTTGTAATCGTCTCCGTACGCGCCGCGGGCTGGGCGACGTTTGCGTAACGGTGCTGTGAAACCTGGTGCCAGTCGCCGAGCTGTGATCACAAATCCGGTGTGGCCTACCATATCGTGCCGCGGCCGCACCGCCAGCCCCTCAGCATGCCACGCCCGGACCAGCGACTCGGTCGCCTCCGGCTCGGTGAAGCCGCTGTGAACCCGCAAAGTCTCCACCGTCTCGGAGAGCTGGGTCGTCGTGGCGACGTAGGCGCAGAACACGCCGCCTGGAACGAGGACCTCGGCCAGGGCCGCCACGCACTCCCAGGGGGCCAACAGGTCCAGCACAATGCGGTCCAGCGGCTCTCCGGTGAGCGACTCGCGAAGATCAGCAACTCGCAGATCCCAGTTGGGCGGGTTGGCTCCGAAGAAGTTCTCGATGTTGCGCAGAGCGATCGCGGCGAAATCCGCGCGCCGTTCGTAGGAGAGCAACCGACCGCCTGGACCGATCGCCCGCAGCAGGCTGCAGGTCAGAGCACCCGATCCGGCGCCCGCTTCGAGCACCCGGGCGCCGGGAAAAATGTCGGCTGCCATCAGGATCTGTGCGGCGTCCTTGGGATAGACCACAGCCGCGCCGCGCGGCATGCTCACAGTGAACTCGTTGAGCAGCGGCCTCATCGCCAAGAACTCCGTGCCGCCCGTCGAGCTCACCACGATCCCCTCGGGCCGGGAGATGAGATGGTCGTGACTGACGGCACCCTTAGCCGTGTGGAACTGTCCACCCACAGTGAGCACGACTGAGTGTCGCCGGCCTTTTGGATCGGTCAGGGTAATCCGCTCCCCTACCTGTAGCGGTCCGAGCCGGACGCCGGATAAAGGGAGCTGCTCAGCCATTGCTGATACCGAAGAATCCCAGCTGCATGCCAGGACCATAAGAGCTGTCGCTCATCTCAACCCCGCGCCGTAGGTAGACATGCTCGTCGGACTGGCTGATCGGCAACACGATCAGATCCACAGCCGCCTGCTTCTGCAGCGCCGCTAGCAACTGAGACGCAGTACCACTCTCCGTGGTGGCCCGAAACTCGGTTTCGATGGTGCTGACGGTGGACGCGGCGGTCGGCAGCGGCGCGTCGAGATATGGCTGCAGCCAGGCCAGGGCTGTGGCCGTCCAAGCTTTTCGGTCCACAAGGTTCAGGTCCGCGTCCGTCGCTCCGGGCTTGAGCTGCACGCTCAGCCCGCCGGTGTCCTCCAAACGGATGCGGATCTGGGTCGCAATGTCCTGGCCATTGGGCGTGGATGCGTCGTAGCCGAGCGTGAGCTTGACGCGGCTCTTCCAGGTCACCCTTGGCTTCGCCCTACCGCCAGTGGGGAACGCGGAGATATGCCCCACCACCCCTATCGGCACTATGGAATCCGACGTACGGTCCCTTTGCAGGGCAACCGCTATTGCCTGCCGCAACGCCTTGTTCGACCGCATACGTGAAGTCGGCGACCACTCGAGTTGCAGCACCCGCGCGCCGCCCAGGACGTTCTGAGTAAAGCCGTTGACGGTCTCGCCATTCGGGCTTTGATCTATCTGCTGGCTGAATCGAGTGACCGCGGGTGAATCCAGACCCCTCCAGACGACGTCGACGGCGCCTTTGCTCATTGCGTCCTCCAGCGTCGGTGTGTCGGCCACGCTGCGGTATACGAGGGCCGGAAGCTGGGCAGGCGTCCGTCCGACGTAGGCCTTGTAGCGGCTGAGTTGCAGCTGGTTTCCGGTGTACTTGTTCACCACGAAGGGGCCCGACCCAACGATCGGGTCATCCAGATCCCGCAGCCGATCCGCGTCGTAGACCTCCTCATCGACGATCGAAGCCGCCGGCGAGGCCAACGCCCAACCAAACTGGGTGTCGGGCCTGCTCAGCACGAACCGTACCGTCTTCCGGTCTGGCGTCTGAATCCTGCGAAGCGAGGCCAGTGACCCGGCTGAGGAGCCTCGGACGTTGAGCCGTGTTGCCCGCTCGATGCTGAACTTCACATCGCTGGATGTCAACGGATGCCCATTGTGGAACGCCAGATCCTCATTGAGCGTGCATGTGTAGGTGGTTGTGGAGGTAAACAGGCAGTCACGCGCTGCGTCCGGCTTCAGAACCGACTCTCCAGGATCGGCCGTCATCAGCCGCTGGAACACATTGAGCGCGAGCACGGTTGAGGCGGCGTCTGTGATGCCAGCTGGATCGGTGACCCGGATCTGGTCGGTAGACATCACCGTGAACGGTCTCGGTGTCGCGCGGGAGGTGGGCGTCGGCGCCGGCAGCTCTTCACCAGGCGTTCGGCACGCGCTGAGCAGCAACAGCAGGGCAGCTGCGGCGAGCAGCCAGGGCCGCAGATGTTCAGCTCGCATTGGACTGCTCCAACATTGACGCCACGGCAGCTGCGTCCAGGTCAGCGAGGGAGCTTACGTGGAGCCGCCGCGGTGCATTCGGGATCTCCACGCGGTTGGGCACGGCGAGCACCAATGCTCCGGCGGCGTTGCCGGCGCGGCAACCCGTCTCGGAGTCTTCAAGCACTACGCAATGCTGAGCGGAAACGCCAAGGGCCGTACACGCCTTCTCGTACGGCTCGGGGTGCGGCTTGCCTCGGCTCACCTCGTCGCCGGCGACAGACACCTGGAAGGTTCCTTCGGGGAGCTGCCTCAGAGCAGCGTCCAGCAGCACTCGGTATGACGCCGATACCAATGCACAAGGAACACCCGCCGCAGCGAACGACTCGAGCAGTTCGAGCGCCCCAGGGCGCCAGACGATCGGGTGCCGCTGTATGTGGTCCAGCACGGCGGCGAGCAGCTGTTCCACGACCCACGCTGGGCTGAGATCGACACGCCCAATGGCGTTCAGGATGTAAGAGCCCGAGTCCAGCAGCGCGTTGCCCACCAGCTGCTCAGCGTGCTCGTCCGACCAGGTACCTCCCAGCTGGCCGATCAGGTCATACTCCGCGGCAATCCAGAGCGGCTCGGTGTCGGCCAGCGTGCCGTCGAAATCCCACAGCGCCGCCGCCAGCGTCGAAGTTGTTGTCATCTCGCTCATGGCGCGGCCATTCTTCCTCACTGCCCGAGGCATGCGCGAACCCGCCGACGGCCTCGCAACGCCAGGCTTACCGGGCGTTGAAGTACTTTGCCTCAGGATGGTGCACGATCAGCGCATCAGTGGACTGCTCTGGATGCAGCTGCAGCTCCTCAGAAAGCTCGACGCCGATCCGCTCCGGGTGGAGCAGCGCCACCAGCTTGCGGCGGTCGTCTAGCTCGGGGCAGGCCGGATAACCGAAGGAGTATCGGGAGCCGCGGTAGGCCTGGTCGCGGATCATCTCCTCCATCGGCCCGTCATCGCTGGCGAAGCCAAGGTCCGCGCGGATCCTGGAATGCCACATCTCGGCCAGTGCCTCAGTCAGTTGGACACTCAGCCCATGCAGCTCGAGATAGTCCCGGTACGCATTCTGCTCGAACAAGCTCGCGGTCACCTTCGAGACTTGCGCCCCCATAGTGACCAGATGGAAGGCCACCACATCGGGACCCTTGTCAGCCGCCAACTGACGATCGCGGAAGAAGTCGGCAAGGCAAAGAAAACGGCCACGGGTCTGTCGCGGGAACGTATAGCGCTGTAGTTCCGCTGCTGGATTGGAGACATCGTCTCCTGGATCGAGCACAACAAGATCGTTGCCCTCGCTGTAGCACGGCCAGTATCCGTACACCACGGCGAACTCGGCGATCCCGTCGGTCTGGATGCGGTCCAGCCACATGCGCAGCCGGGGCCGGCCTTCGGTTTCGACGAGCTCCTCGTACGACACCCCGTTCCGGGAGCCTTTGAGGCCCCACTGGCCCATGAAGGTCGCGCGCTCGTCGAGGTAAGCCGCGACGTCG